>CAYOIU010000259.1:0-6154 GCA_964404085.1 uncultured Desulfobacteraceae bacterium
TGCTCCAGGTGTATACCACACCTGGGAGCAGCCCGTTTCATATTATCTAACTAAGGAGAAACAGACATGGCCCTAAGCAGGGAGCAGATTGTAGAAGAACTGACAAAGATCGTGGGTGCGGATCGGATCGTAACCGACGAACAGGTTTTGAAAGAGAGCAGCGTGGACCGCTTCAGAAGATTTGAGGCCTATCACGGTGTTTTCAGAATGCCTTTTCCGGCGGCTGTGGTCAACGTGAAAAACACCGAAGACGTTGCCGCTGTCATTCAATTCGCCAATGATAACGGGATCAATGTGGTTCCCCGAACCGGCCACTCAGCGACCGAGGGCGGGCTTGAAACCGCCCTTCAGAACTCCATAGTCGTTGACGGATCGGGTATGAACAAGATCATCAACATCGACACCTACAATATGCAGGCCACCGTGCAGTGCGGTGTTTCTCTGCAGGAACTGGATGACCGCTTGAGAGAGCAGGGTTACACCACCGGCCACTCGCCCCAGTCAAAACCCCTGGCTCAGTTGGGGGGGCTCGTGGCCACGAGAAGTATCGGGCAGTTTTCGACGCTTTACGGTGGAATCGAAGACATGGTCGTGGGATTGGAAGCTGTCTTCCCTGATGGCGGCATCACCCGCATTAAAAACGTTCCCCGAAGGGCAGCGGGTCCTGATATCCGCCACGTTGTCATAGGCAATGAGGGTGCCCTTTGCTACATTACAGAAGTTACCGTCAAGATTTTTAAATATTTTCCTGAAAACAACCGGTTTTTGGGCTATACCCTGGATCACATGAAAACGGGTTTTGAGATCCTCCGGGAAGTCATGGTCAATGGCTACCGGCCCTCCGTGGCCCGCCTTTATGACGTGGAAGACGGATCCTACCACTTCTCCCACTTTGCAGAAGGCAAGTGTGTGCTGATTTTTGTGTCAGAGGGCGTAAAGCCGATAGCCGACGCGACTGCCGCGGCAATCGAAGACATTGTAGACGGGTACGACGAATGCGAGCAGGTGGATCCGAAACTGATAGAAAGGTGGTTTGCGCACCTCAACTGGGATCCGGCCAATCTGGTTGAAGAAAAAAACGAGATTATGGAAACGAAAAATATCTGCAATACTACCGAAATATCCGGCAACTGGGGCATCATTCATGAGATTTACGAAGTGTGCATGCAAAGGGTGAGAAACGAGATCCCGGACCTGACCCTGCTGGGGGGCCATTCCTCCCACAGTTATCTCAACGGCACCAACCTGTACTTTGTATACTTCTATAACGTGGTGGACTGCAGACCGGAGGAGGAGCTAACCAAGTACCACCTTCCCATCAAAAAGATCATCGTTGAAGAGACCATCAAGGCAGGCGGTTCCATGTGCCACCACCATGGCGTCGGCAAACATAGAACCCACTGGATAGAACAAGAATACGGTTCTTCTTACTTCATCCTCAGAACATTGAAAAAGGCCTTCGATCCCAACAGCATCATGAACATGGGAACCATCATTCCTCTGGAAAACTAAATGAATATTCTGGTGTGTTTCAAAGCGGTTTCAGATTTGGAGATGCTCTTCGACGAAGATTGGGTGTTCGACGAAAATCTTCAGATCGATACCGGTTTCATAAAACCGGGCCTGAACTGTTTTGACGAGAGTGCTTTGGAGATCGCATTGAGGCTTCGGGATGTTTCAGCGAGCTTGGAGGTGCCTTTACAGCTTAACGCCCTGACAATAGACGGTGCAGGGGTGACCTCTATGCTGAAAACCCTGAATGCGCTGAGGTTCAACCGGGTTGTCAGGATCGATAATCATGCCGATATCAGATTCAGCCCGGACGCCATTGCTTTCCTCCTGAGCCAATATGTTCTTAAACATGCGCCACAGGATCTACTGCTTTTGGGCAGGCAAAGCAGTATCGGCGAAAACGTCAAAACGGGTCCGCTTGTGGCGGAAATGCTGGGATGGCCTTGCATCACCCAGGCAACCCGCATAGAACTGGTCGACAAAAAGCATCTGACGGTGACCTGCCAGGTGGATGACGGCCAACTCCGGCAAACCGTTCAGACGCCTTGCGTCGTATCCGTGGGCAATGCGCCGATCACCTATATGAGGGTTCCCACGCTTGAAGACCGGATGCAATTCGGAAACAGGCCTGTTGAAATCCTGTCCGCGAAAGACTTTGAAACATCCGGCCAGGCCGAAGAGCTTGTGGACCTCGAGCCTGTGTATCATAAAAGGCCCGGACGGATCATCGAGGGCAAAACCCCGCAGGCCAAAACCAGGAAACTCTATGAGGGCTACCTGAAAAAGAGGCTGGCAAGGCCATGAGTTTCAGAGCGATACTCAATGGCTGCGCGACGAACATCAAAGTTCAGGCAGAGGAACTGAACGGTTTTATTGCCGAGCATCTCAACGCAGGGAAGGGCAGGGGGGAAACCATTCTCTTTTATTCCCGAAAAGAGGAAAGGAATGATCTGCTTCGCCTGGTGCCGACCGAATCCGTGAAACTCGTCCGTGTGACCCGCTATCAGCCGGAAACGATTCTTGAGGCGCTTCATAGGGTTGAAAACGGCTCGGAAGCACAACTGTATCTATTTCCCAGTGGTTTTGCCGGATCCGAAATTGCCGTTCGCTTTGCTTTTCGGATGAACGGGTCGTCCCTTGTCCAGGCCAAACATATTGAATGCCGAAAAGCCTGTTTGATTGTAAAGAAGATGGTCTATTCCAGCCACGTTCTGGGAACCTTCAGGTTAAACAAAAAACCCTACTGCATCTCACCGGCCAAAGGAAGTGCAGACAGTCAATCAATTCAAGCAAAAGAGAAACTGCGGGTGACCGAGTATGACATGACCGATCTTCGACCGGATCGGTTCGTCAAGCGTTCAGAATGGATTCCTGAAGACCTGACAAAGGGGTTGGAACAAGCCAGGTTCCTCCTTATCGGCGGCAGGGGGATGAACAATAAGGAAAACGCAGACAGCTTGAAAAGAATCGCCGATCAACTGGGTGCCGATTTTGGTGTAAGCCGACCGGCTGCGATGAGCGCCTGGGTTCCCATGCACCAGATGATCGGCATTTCGGGTGCCGTGACCAAACCCGATGTTTGTATCCTGGCAGGTGTTTCCGGCGCTGCCGCCTTTTATGCCGGCATCGAAAAAAGCAGATTTATTGTCGCCATAAACAGGGACAAGAGGGCCCCAATCACCAAAACCTCCGATGTCGTCATCATCGATGACTACAAAGCGGTCCTGGATGAACTGGCTGTGATCATGAAAGAACAAGCCTCAGGGCTATAGCGGACTTCCAACGAAATAGTCGTCCATCTCCTCCGGAGTGTTTAGAAAGCATCTGAAAAAGATTGTCAGGTTCGGTTCCACTTCCTTAAACACCAATAGGAAGGTTATTCTGATAATCCCTAAATCGAAACAAGAAAGGTAATCAGGTTTGGAAAAGCGACTCATTCATCCCATGGATGAAACCTATCATGATTATTTGCAGGACGAATCAAAAATGATGGGAGCAGCAGAAAGCATTTCTTTTCCTGAAAACGAAGCGCAAATTTGCGAGGTCCTCCAGGTGATGCAGAAAAATCAAACCCCCATCACCATCCAGGGCGGAAAAACGGGTTTCGCCGGCAGCGGAGTGCCCATGAGGGGCCATATTATGAACCTTTCGAATATGAACAAGGTTAAGTCCTTTTTCATTTCAAAAGATGGGGAGGCAACGCTCAAGGTTGAACCGGGGATCACTTTGGTTGATCTTCGAAAGGCGATTGATCGGTTGGAATCCCAGGAACCGCTTTTTTGGCCGCCGGACCCATCCGAGTCTACGGCCACCGTGGGCGGGATTGCCTCCACTGCAGCAAAAGGCATCTGCGCTCATCTTTATGGGGATACCCGCTCGTATATCTCAGGCCTGCGCGTCATAACCGCTGAAGGATCGATTCGGGACATAAAAAAGGGGAAAAGTGCTGTTTCCTTGAGCCATAAACCCATGGATCTTTTGAATGTGTATGTGGGTGGAGAAGGTATGTATGGGGTCATCACCGAGTTAACCCTGCGGCTCATACCAAAACCCAGAGAGATCTGGGGTATTGGGTTTTTCTTTGAAGACAGAGGGAGAGGGTTGTCCTTTGCCGATCATTTGAGAGAAACGTTTATTGAAGTGGAGGGCGCCGGAGTCGCCGCCATGGAGTACCTTGACCGCACCACGTTCGCTGCCATTGAAAAGCATAAACACCTTATGACCAAATTGAAAAACACCCCTGAAATCGATAAAAATATGTCGTCCATGGTGTATGTGGAAATTCATGGGGAGCAGGAAGACACTATCTTGGCGCTTGCAGAAGTTCTTATGAAAGCCTTTGTGGGTTTTAGCGGACTGCCTCGAAATACCTGGGCATTTTCAGGTGAGCGTGAAACTGAAAAGATGAGGAATTTGCTTCATGCAGCCGTGGAAACCGCCATCTTGCATACGGAAAAGATCCGACTGGCAGACCATAGAATTAGCAAACTTGGGGTTGACATGAGTTTAGAGGTCCATAAGCTGAAAGACCTGGTCGCACGATTGGAAAAGGAACTTGAATCAGAAAATTTGACAGCGAACTTTCTAGGCCACATTGGCAGAGGCAGCCTCCACATCGACATCTTGCCGCAGAATTACCAGGAGTATAATAGAGGGAAGGCTTTGCTGGAGAGGTGGGCTGAAGAGCTTCCCACTTCTCTGGCCAATGCTATCACAATGTACGGCATTGGAAAACTGAAACAATCGATCTTCCTTAAGACGGTTCCCAAGGCTGATATTGAAAAGGTCATGCAACTGAAAAAGCAATTGGATAAGCCTAACCTCTGGAATCCGGGTAATATGATCGAGATTTTGTAGGACTGCAGGTCTACACCTTTTGAACAACATCAAGAATCAAGCTTTCTATCTACATCAATTTGTTGAACACGATATGTCTGAACGGGGTAATGGAATCCTTTGACCTCAATGGTGCCGACTTCCTCACAGGGAATTTCTTCATTAACCAGAGCCCATGTAGTATGCGATAGATATATCTCACCAGGTTGACAGGCCCGCTCCAGGCGGGAGGCCAAGTTGGTGCTCAAGCCGATTGCCAGGTACTCCACGAAACCTTCCGAGCCGTAATTGCCCACATTGGCCATGCCGGTGTTTATGCCGCATCTGATCTCAAAGGGAAACTGGATGCCACCGTTCCACCATTTCTCCCTGAGCAGTTTCATCCGTTGTTGCATCTCCACGGCCATTCGACACAAGCCAGTCATCCCCCCGCTCACCCTTGGAATCCGGGGCTCCGAAAATGGCAAAGACGCTGTCTCCGGTAAATTGGGGTATGGTCTCCCCATGGGCTCTGACTATTTTGGCCATTTCCCCCAGATACTCATTGAGCAGCCGGGCCACATCCTCCGGGTCTGAGGCGTCGGAAAACTCCGTGAAGCCTTTGATGTCGGAGAAGAACGTGGTCAGTTTGGTCCGCCGGTGAGACAGCTCGGCGGAAAACTCGCCCTTGAAAATTTTATCGGTGATATTTGGATCGATGTATTTGGATATCTGGGCCTGGGCTTGCTCAAGCCGTTCATTGACTGCTTTCAATTCCGTGGTGCGCAGAGTGACTTTTTCTTCCAGTCCGTTTCTAACCCGTATTTCTCACGGAACAGATATTCCGGTGACACTGAGTGAAAAAGTGAGCTGATAAAGGTTGCCAATACAAAAAACGATGGCATCTCCAGGCACCGGCGCCTCCACAAGTACATTTCGCCCAACCCTTTGGATCCACAGACGATTTTTTGGCACACCCCTCCATTGAGTTTTCTTCCTAAAGCGTGTTCATGTCCCCTGAAGCTCAAGCTATGTCTTTGTCACATTGGCGAAGGCTCTTAGAAACACATCCTTGTACGGATACCCTTCAGCAAATGACACCCAGATTTTCCTCACCGTGACCCGGATCTGTGCACCGATTTTGAAAAGCTTTAAACGAATGGTATGGCACTGGGCCTTAGCCAGTCGTGTATTCTTGAGGCCAAATCGCCTCAATGCATTGACCAGGACATAAGCAAGGGAAGAAAAATATAGCCGAATCTGGTTGGACCTTATCTTTCCAGTGCTTGTTCGATCAGCAAACATATACAACTGCTGCTCCTTAATA
>CAYOIU010000260.1:0-1770 GCA_964404085.1 uncultured Desulfobacteraceae bacterium
TTTTATGGATGTGGGAATTGCCGAACAGCATGCGGTTACCTTTTCAGCTGGGCTCGCTTTGGAGGGTTTCAGGCCCGTTGTTGCCATCTATAGCACCTTTCTTCAAAGGGCCTACGATCAGATTATCCACGACGTATGCCTTCCCAATCTTCCGGTGGTCTTTGCCATTGATCGCGGCGGCCTCGTGGGCGAGGACGGTCCCACACACCACGGGCATTTTGATCTCACATACCTTCGCAGTCTCCCTAATATGACCCTCATGGCCCCCAAAGATGAAAATGAATTGAGGCACATGCTTTTCAGCGCACTGGAACTCGATGGACCGGCCGCCATTCGGTATCCCAGGGGTCAAGGTGTCGGCGCCTGCCTTGACGAAGACTACCAAAGGATTCCCGTTGGTGAGGCAGAGGTCCTCAGGCAGGGCAGCGACCTACTGATCCTGGCGCTGGGCAGTATGGTCCATCCCGCACTGGAAGCAGCTTTCGCATTGGAGCAGGACTCCGTTTCAGTGCAGGTGGTGAATTGCCGTTTTGTCAAGCCGCTGGACCGAAGGATAGGACAATGGGCGAAAGAAATAGGGTACGCCCTGGTGATTGAAGAAAACATTCGCCAGGGGGGGCTGGGGGGTGCCGTGCTGGAGCTGTTGAACGACCTACGAATTGATGGTGTCCGGTTAAGGCGGATCGGCCTGCCGGACAAGTTCGTCGAACAAGGGTCCATCGCCATCCTGAAAGAAAAATACGGGCTTGACGCCGTGGGCATAATCAAGGAGGCCAAGGATCTCCTCGGAAAGAATTAAGCAGCCAAAGTCACGACTGGACCAACTCCTCGTTCAAATAGGCCTGGCGCAGACCAGGGCAAAGGCCGCTGCCATGATTATGGCGGGTGAAGTGGCGATGGATGGTGTTGTGGTGGACAAGCCGGGGAAGCGGATCCCGGCCTCCTCCAATGTCTCGCTGAAACCCCGACATTCCCGATTTGCCAGCAGAGGGGGACTCAAGCTAGAAGCTGCACTCGAGCAGTTTCCGGTCGATGTCAAGGACCGAATCCTGATGGATGTGGGAGCTTCCACGGGCGGTTTTACGGATTGTCTCTTAAAGCATGGTGCCCGAAGGGTTATTGCAGTCGATGTGGGCTATGGACAGTTGGCCTGGAGCCTGAGGCAGGACACCAGGGTGGAAGTCCTCGAAAAGACCAATATCAGACACATCAAAAGCGAAGACATCGCCACACCCGTTTCCGGCGCGGTCATCGATGTGTCCTTCATTTCCCTGAGACTCGTAATCCCGCCTGTGTCTGCCCTTCTCGATGAAAAGGCCTTTATCATAGCCCTGATCAAACCCCAGTTTGAGGTCGGAAAAGGCCAGGTGGGGAAGGGCGGTGTTGTGCGGGATCCGCTCAAACACAGGGAGGTGATCGAACGGATCTCTGCATTTGCCGGATCACAGAAATGGTATGTCGAAGGGTGTATCCCTTCCCCGATTCTGGGCCCGAAGGGCAATCGCGAATTCCTCATCTATCTGACAAGATAATCCCATCCAATCCTTCAGGCTCTTGCCGACGGGTTGGAAATCCGGGTTAATGTGCTTTTCTTTTGGATGCCTTCAGGGGATTGATCTTTGCGCTTTCTTTCTTTGCGGCCTCTTTCATGTGCGTGGCCATATTGCATTTTCCGAGACGCCACTTGGAGGCGGGATCGGGGAAGACAAGGCAAAAACTACCGGTAGGAAAAACCTGGGCTTTCTGACATCCTTCACACTGCTCAACGAT
>CAYOIU010000260.1:1780-6126 GCA_964404085.1 uncultured Desulfobacteraceae bacterium
CGTGACAGGTGCCGCCATTGAACTGGCACCCTTGGTTGCTCATGAAATAGCAGTCCAATCCTTCTTTTACGCTTGTACAAACCATGGGTATCACGTCCTTTCCTTCAGAATATGAAAATAAATGCGTTTTTATGCACGACGGGTTGAAAATTGTCAAGAAAAATAAGAACCATTTTCTGTTTGTCAACATTTTTGTGAATTTCCGCCTCTATCTTTCGGAAAATTGTGAAACCCAATGGCTTCTCGTGAAATCATCATTCTTGAAATAGTTTGCCTCTCGCAAAGCGTTGCGTTGATCAAGGGAGGGACAGTGGAATCGTTTCCGAAAGGGAATATCCGGGACGCTGAAATCGCTTAATAGCGACAGCCTTTTCAATAAAGCACCGGACAGGCGCATCGGAGCATGTTCGATTGGACTGATGGAGAAAGTAGCTTGACTGGGGGGCCCCGCGCAGAATATTTGTGCCGTGATAAAAGCTGAGGGAAAATATATTCCCGCCGGAAAGGACTGCACTGTCCCTCCCGCTTTTGATCAATGCTCCTAAGCGAGCGGAAGACAAAATGACAGAGATATGGGGCCGACTTTTCCATGTGTGATAAGCAATAGGTTGGAATCGCACTGACTCTTCTGCCAGGCTCAGGACATTTCCTTGTTGGGGCGGGACGGTTTATTCAAGGCGAGCCCCAGTTCTCTCAGCTGGCTCTCATCGACTACGGAAGGGGCATCCGTGAGGGGGCAGGTGGCACTTGTGGTCTTGGGGAACGCGATGACCTCTCGAATGGACTTGACGCCGCAGAGAATCGCCACCAGACGATCAAACCCCAGAGCCATACCCGCATGGGGCGGCGCTCCATATTTCAATGCCTCGAGAAAGAAGCCGAATTTTGCCTGGGCTTCCTCGGGAGATATCGAGAGGGTACGAAAGATCTGTTTCTGAATTTCCAGGTTGTGTATCCTTACGCTTCCTCCACCAATTTCCGAGCCGTCAAGGACGAGGTCATAGGCCCGGGCCCTGACCTGTTCCGGATGATCCTCCAGGAGGTCGACGTCCTCTTCAAGGGGAGCTGTGAAAGGGTGGTGGACCGCCATGAGCCTCTGTTCGGTTTCGTCGAATTCGAAGAGGGGAAATCGTGTGACCCACACCAGAGCGTGGCTGTCCTCCGGAACGATCTTCATCATTTTGGCGACTTCCAGGCGAAGTCTGCCGAGGGATTCCCGGACGACATGGGGACGGTCCGCGACGATCAGAATGAGGTCTCCAGACGTCGCTCCCAGGGCCTTTGTAAGGGCTTCCTGGTCATCGGGCTGAAAAAACTTCGAGATGGGGGATTGCCATCCCATATCCTTGATCTTGACCCAGGCGAGCCCCTTGGCTCCATATTGGGAGACGCTCTTGGATAGTTCATCCAAACCTTTTCTGGAGAACCTTTCCGCCCCCTCTTTGACGACGATACCTTCAACAAGCCCTCCCTTTTCCAGCACGCTGTTGAAGACACGGAAATCCGTTCGGCCGGCAAAAGTGCTTATGTCCTCTATGGTCATGCCGAATCTTACATCGGGTCTGTCTGTCCCGTACAGGTCCATTGCCTGCTGATAAGTCAGCCGAGGGATGGATGTTTCTATTTGTATTCCCAGAACCTCTCGAAACAATTCCGCCATCATGCCTTCGAAAACCGCCATGACCTGGTCTTCATCGCTGAATGACATTTCGAGATCGACCTGGGTAAATTCCGGCTGGCGATCGGCCCTGAGGTCCTCGTCCCTGAAACATCGAACGATTTGATAATAGCGATCGAAGCCCGCGACCATGAGGAGCTGCTTGAAAAGCTGGGGAGATTGGGGAAGCGCATAGAACATGCCCTTGTTGACCCGGCTCGGAACCAGGTAGTCCCGGGCCCCTTCCGGGGTGCTCTTGGTCAAGAACGGAGTCTCAACCTCGACAAAACCCTTCTGGTTCAGGTAGGACCTAATGGAGGATGCGATCTGATGCCGCCTTTTGAAAAGAGCAAATACATGGGGCCGTCTGAGCTCAAGATACCGATATCTCAGGCGAAGAGTCTCTGCTGCGTCCACCATGCCGTCTACCTGAAATGGCGGGGTCTCGGTTCGGTTCAATATTTTGAGTTCCAAGGCCTTGACTTCGATGTCGCCGGTTGGAAGGTCAGGATTTTCCTGTCCTTCAAGCCGGGAGGAAACCAGTCCCTTCACCGCCACAACCCACTCGTTCCTCAGAGCCTGAGCTTTCTTGTGGCACGAAGCGTTTTCCTTGGGGTCGAAGACGATCTGTGTCAGGCCTTCACGGTCCCTGAGATCTATGAAGATCAGACCACCCAGGTCACGCCGGCTGTTCACCCAGCCCATGAGCAGTGCCTCTTCGCCTCCATTTTCAGCACGGAGACTTCCGCATCCGTGGCTCCTCTTCCACCCACCCAGAATATCCAGCTCGACTGACACTTTTTCATTCATCGGGAAACACAACCTTTCGCAAATTTGCAACCATACCTTCCAGGACCACGTCCACCTGTTCCCTGGAGGTCATGTTTCTCAGAATGGCCCTGCCGGATTCCAATTCATCGTCCCCCACGATCAGCACCTGTCGCGCTCCGATTCGATCGGCCTGTTTCATCTGGGCCTTGAGGCCCCTTGTGGCATAATCCATTTCCGTGGAGATCCCTTCCCGTCGAAGTTCCTGGACCCACCCGAATGCCCTTTTTTGGGCCTTTTCCCCCAGGGCCGCAATAAAGAGGACCGGTGCATCAAGGTCTGGAGGCTGCAGTTCTTTAAGAAGGGCAACCACACGTTCCATCCCCACGGCGAAACCAATGGCTGGGTGGGAGGGCCCCCCCAGTTGTTCCACGAGATCGTCATAACGGCCGCCGCCTGCAACGGCATTTTGTGCGCCCAGTTCCGTGGTCTGGATTTCGAAAGTGGTACGGCTGTAGTAATCGAGTCCTCTTACCAATTGGTGATTCAGGACAAAAGAGATGTTCGATTCTTTCAGATAGGCTTGGAGAGAATCAAAATGCTCCAGGCATTCCTCACACACGGATTCCACAATGGATGGAGCGTCGGCCATCACCTCTTTGCATCCGGGAACCTTGCAATCGAATACCCTCAATGGATTGGTCTCGGCCCTTCTCCGGCAATCACTGCACAGGGCCTCTGCCTTATCCTCGAGATAGTGATGAAGCAGTTCCTTGAAATGGGGCCGGCAGGCAGGACACCCAAGCGTATTGATATTGAGAGTCAAATCTTTGAGACCAAGGATGCGAAAAAGCTCCATGGCGAGGATAATCAGGTCCGCGTCACTCGCGGGACCTGCATCGCCGAAAAGCTCAACATTGATCTGATGGAATTGGCGTAACCGTCCCTTTTGGGGCCGTTCGTGGCGAAACATGGGACCCATACTGAAGAGTTTCTGGATTGGGTTCTTTTCATAGAGTCGATTTTGTACATAAGATCTCACGACCGTGGCCGTGGCCTCGGGCCGAAGGCTGAGACTCCTCCCTTTGCTGTCTTTCAGGGAATACATCTCCTTTGAAACGATATCCGTCTCCTGGCCGATGCTCCGGCTGAAGAGTTCCGTCTTTTCAATGATGGGTGTCTTGATTTCGTGAAACCCGAAAAGGGAAAAAAGGCGGCGGGCTCTGGCCTCTATGAACTGCCAATATCCCACCTCCTTTGGAAGTACGTCCCTGAAACCCTTAATGGCTGTAAATTCCAAACCTTCCTCGAACACCTCCCTCCGCAGCGTAAAAGGGGGGGGGTAGAATTGATTCGTAATGCGACCTTAACCGGGCCCGCGATGATGTCCTCTGTGAAGACATCAAGAATGGGTGTCGGCGGTTATCGACTGAAATAAGTCCAAAGATTTTTATCAGGGGTATGGTGATTCGTCAACAGTTTTCAGGCATGAAAGGGTCGGTAAGTCCAATTGCGGAGGGACAAAGGCAGGAATTTAGCAACCACTAATTCTCTTCCTCATTGGTCCCTGAAGCATTCCCTTGATCTTCCTCGATCCTTCTTCTTTCTTTGATGAATTCCCCTATTTTTTCGTCCACATCCTGAAGGGACCTGATGGCATCATCAAAGCCAAATGCGTGATCTTCTGTCTTGGTCAAAAGACTGTGACGTCCACGCCTACTTTTCTTCATTTTGGGTGGAGAGCTCCTTTGCATTTTTGCTAAATTTAAGCAAATTTGATGCCATTTATTGTACAATGCTTGTTTTTTTGGTCCGGATCATAAAATGAGATTGCTGTTTACTGGCTAACTTATTGTATTTAGGGTAAAAGTGATAAAAAGTGTGTTGGGAGCGGAGACCGATCCCTCTTTTTACCGCGCGT
>CAYOIU010000261.1:0-6113 GCA_964404085.1 uncultured Desulfobacteraceae bacterium
GCCAGGTACCGGCAGGCAGAAAAATATCGGCCAGTTCTGCGGTCGGTGTCATGAAGAAATCCGAAACGGCTAGAAAATCCAATTTGTTCAGGGCGCTGTGGACCTCCTTGGCATTGGCCCGGGATACCACCGGGTTGGTGCCCACCAGGTATCCCGCCTTCACCGGATACGGTTTGCCCGTGAGGATCGCGTCCCAGACGCATTTGGGCGTCACGATGGTCATTCGAGAGGCCAGTTTGTATTGCTCGCCCCCGAGTTGCTTTGATCGCTGCTCGTTGGACAAGGATCTATGTGAGGAGAATTCGGCAATGGATCGGGTTCCCGGCGGTTGGTGAAACACATTGCCCCCGGGGGCATCCAGGTTACCTGTGACCGCCATCAGTCCTACGGCGGCCCGGGTATAATCAGTGCAATTGATGGTCTGTTCGGTGGGCACACCCCAGTGGATTCCGGCCGGCTTGGTGGTGGCATAGAGTCTTGCGGCCTTCCGGATAAGATCCTGTTTCACCCAGGTAATCTCTTCCACACGGTTTAAGGGATAGTCCCTTCTCACCCGGTCAACAAAAGCGTCCCAACCGTGGACATACTGCGATACGAACTCCGCGTCATAGAGTCCTTCTTCAATGATCACGTGATGAAACCCCATGGCCAGCGCCGCATCCGTGCCCGGACGCACCTGGAGCCACAGATCGGCCCTCTTCGCTAAAAACCCCTTTCTCGGGTCGATGACGATCAGTTTGGCCCCTTTTTTGTAGGCCTGCCAGAAGTCCGCCCCCTTGTATTCGTCCGGGTTGGTCCACAGGGGATTGCATCCCCACATGATGATGCACTTGGGATTGTTGGCGTAGTCAATAGCCGGATGTCTTCCGCAGGTGGTCAGGGTGGCGCCGATTCGGGAGAGATAACACATATGCCCCGCGGTGATCATGTTCGGCGTGCCCAGAAGGTTGCCGAACCGGGAGAAATGGCTTTCGAAGTCCCGGCCGGTCCCCTGCCCGATCACGATGGCCTCGGCCCCGTATTCTGCTTTTATGTCCTTGAATTTATCGGCAACCGTATCCAATGCCTCGTCCCAGGAAATCCTCTCCCATCCTTTCCCGCTCTTCTTCATGGGGTAGAGGATCCTGTCTGGATGGTAGGCCAATTGGGTGATGGCCAGCCCCTTGGAACACAGGGACCCATGGCTGATGGGGGAATCCGGATCCCCTTCCACCTTGATCGCCTTTCCGTTTAACACATGGGCGATGACACCGCATCCCCCATGGCAGCTTCGACAGACTGTTCGTATTTTCTTGATTTCTTCCATTTGAACCTCCGGTTTTTCAAATCAAAATGGGTAACAACCGAAATCTTTTCTTGCCCTCCGGGATCCGCCACAACAGCATCATCCCACGGACCGTCGGCTATCTCAAAAGGGTTTTCTTCCAAGGTGGATCATGATTCCGGTCCCGACTCATTTCCGACTCCCCGGCCCTTTCATCCTATTTGTACACGCCGTATTCCTTGGTGAAGTCCACCATTGCCTTGACGTTTTCCGGCTTTGCCTCATCAAAGAACGCCCCGTTGCACATGACAAACCCTCCGCCTTGGCCACTAATATCGATGAGTTTCCTGGCATAGTCTTTCACTTCCTGAGGTGTCCCCAATTTCAACAGGGAGGAGGGAACGTTGCCCAGCATGCAGAGGGTCTCACCGACCACCTTTTTGGCAACAGTCATATCTGTCTCATCGAACATCCACAAGGTCTTGCCTTTTGGCAGTTCTTTCAGGTACTCCAGACGTGTGTTGTACCCCCCCTCGGCAGCGGGCAGGGGGATGCATCCCCCCTCGATCAAGCCTACCATGACCTGCTTCAGGCTGGGCCAGTAGAATTTCTTAAACTGCTCATCGGAGAGAAAACCATCCGCACCCTTGTGCAGGGGCATGAAGATAAAAGGTTTTCCGGTCTGTTGGGCCGCGCCCAGCCCGAGACCGATCATGAGCGGGGTTATGGTTTCCAGGGCCTTCAGAAGCTTGTCCGGTTGCCGGTACATATCCAGCATGACCCCTCTGGTGCCTCTGAGGGTGTCGCCGAGCACATCAAAGGGCGCCTTGCTGAATCCACCGAAGATATTTGGAAATCCCAGGGTTGCCAACTCAATAGCGACGCCCCCTACCGCCATGGCCCATTTCAAGGCCTCAGCTCCCGCCTCAAAGAGGGCTTTATACGCGTCTTGAACAGGTGGCAGCCCGAAAGGGATAAAGCTGTAGGCAACCCCGTACATCTCAAGTATTCCGGTGAGCGGAGCGAGCATATTCCAGGCGTCCAGTTTTCCGAACACGCGCGGCAGGTAGAAATTCCTGAAATAAAATGACGGGTCGGTGATCAGGAGATCATATTCACCCGCGGTCATGTATTCCGCTTCGTTGCACTGGTAGCTGTGTTCAGGGGCTACCCCGTGGCCCGGCCAGGAGTATAATTTGTAGTCAAGGATCTCATAGAACTTTCCCGGGCCTGGCCCTGCCGCGCCCATGGGGAAATCCGGCTTGAAGTCAAGGACGAATTTTCTGTAACCCGCGACGCATTTTTCATAGTCATACATGGCCTCCTGAGGGGTTATTCCGGCATAGGTGTACGGGAACATATTCGGAAATATACTGATCGGTACCCTGTCCGGAAGCTTTTTCAATTGAACTGCATCTTTGATTCTGTTGATGGTCGCCTTATAGGCCGCCTCTGCTTCCGGGCTTTGGAACTGGAGGTCATTCCCCTCAGGGTCTTTGGGTGCGAGCAGCTTTTCAAACCGGGCATCCTGCTTTTCATCTGCGGACATTTCTTCCCACTTCTTCTCCATTTTCTCAGCCTCCTATCCAACGCTGGGCCAGTTTAACAGCCTCCACAGCGTCTCTTCCACAGGCGTCGGCACCGGTAAAGACCCTGACCCGTTCGTTTATCTGTCCGCCTCCGATCATTATTTTCACGTCGTCCCGGAGCCCTGCTGCGCGGATGGCGTCTACGGTTTTCTTCATGGAATCAAAGGCCAGGGTCAAAAACCCGCTCAGCCCCACGACCGTGCTCCCGGTCTCCTTGATGGCATCGATAAATTTCTCCGCAGGCACGTCGATTCCCAAATCCGTTACGTCAAAGCCATTTACATCAAGCATGAAAACCACAAGGTCCTTTCCAATATCATGGATATCACCCGCCACCGTCCCTATGATGATCTTTCCTGTCCGTTCCGTTTCCACTTTCTGAAGACGAGGTTTCAGGATCTCCACGATCCTTTTAAGAATCGCTCCCGAAAAGATAAGATCCGGGATGAAATACTCATCACGGGCAAATCTCTCGCCCACGATGTTCATGGCTTCCTTGGCCTCTCCCAGGAGATGCCCCGGATCAACCCCCTCTCGCAACGACTTCTCAACAAATGCCAAGGACTCCGGTTCCTTCAAATCAGACAGCAATTTCACTAATTCTCCTGACATAACAATACCCCCCGTCCATTCGGCCGATCAGACGGCTGATGAAAACCTACCCCAGTTCCGTTCATTCAGTAACCATAGGGCGACTTCTTGCCCAGTCCTGGGCTGAACCGTCATAGAACCTGACATTTTGATATCCCAGTATCTGTGTCAGTACAAACCACCAGGAACTGGTATATCCACCCACACCGCAGTAGATAATAATTTCCTGACGCTGCGGATCCGCAGACTGCCCGATGACACGCGATGCCATAGCCCGGAGCGTCGCGGCATCCTTGTACGTGTATGTTCCGTGATCAGCATTCAGGTGCCAAATCCATGGAGCGGGCAACGACTTGGCGCCCGGGATATGCCCCGCCTTCTCTGCAAATGGTTCGCACCGTACACCTGAGTAAACATCCGTGTCTCTGGTATCGATAATGACAGCATCACGTCTGTGCGCTTGCACATAGTCGCCTGAAACAAATAGTGCCCTATTCACTTGACCCTTATACGGTACCGCATTGGGTACGGTTGCCTGCTTGGTTATCGGTCGCCCTTCCGCTACCCATTTCGGGTACCCCCCGTCAAGAACGGCGACGTTTTTCACCCCTGCATATATGAGGGTCACTGCAACCCTGGTCGCATTTGCGAGTCCGAAAAAGGGCGGTTCTTTGGGATTTGGTGCGGTAACAATCACGACCCGTGAATCAGGGGTTATTCCAAGGGAACCGATGGTGTGAAATAGATCTTTCACATCCGGCAGTTCAAGCCAAAGGCAATCTTTCGTCCCGATTATCCAATTTGAACTGGGGCCGCTACAGGGATCAAACGCCCTTACAAAAGGCTCATTGATTGCACCGGGTATATGACCCGCTCCATAATCAGCGACGCCTCTGATATCAATGACTACAAGGCCTTCCAGTTTGTTGTTCGCAGATAGCCAGTCAGTGGAAACTATCGGGTCAATCAATCGGTTCGAGGGCTCTTTCTGCCTGATTACATCGTAACAACCGGCAACCAATGATGCATTGAGGATAGCCACCAACAACGAGAAAAATCTTCTATTTTTCATTTTGTTCCCTCCTCCTCATATTCTCAGTTCCCGAAACAGCCGGAAGAGAACATCACCTCAAAGGCCCAGGTATGCCTTTCTTATTGCTTCTTCTTCCAGGAGCTGTTTGCTTTCTCCTTCCAAGGTCACCTGTCCGTTTTCCAGAACGTACGCACGGTCAGCTATTTCCAAGGTATGTCGAACATTCTGTTCCACCAGAAAAATCGCGATACCTTGATCGCGAAGCCCCTCTATGATATGAAAAATCTCATCGACCATGACCGGCGCCAGGCCGGAGGACGGCTCATCTATCAGGCACAACTTCGGCCTTGACATAAGACCACGACCCAGAGCGACCATCTGTTGCTCGCCACCGCTTAATGTTCCGGCTATTTGTCCCTGTCTCGCCCCTAATATGGGGAAAAGCTGGCAGACCTTATGCAGGGTTTCCTGCTTATGTTTCCACACACGTTTTGTATAAGCGCCCATCTCCAGGTTCTCACGGACCGACATGTCGGGGAACAGTCTCCTCCCCTCGGGTATGTGGGAGATCCCCAGTTCAACAACGGCGTAGGAAGGTCGTCCATCGATTCTCTTCCCCAGGAACATCACGCTGCCGGAAGCTGGGCGCAGCAGACCGGATATGGTCTTCAGAAGAGTGGTTTTCCCGGCCCCGTTGGACCCGACCAGCGCCACGATTTCGGATGGTTCAACATTTACGGATACACCGAATAAGGCCTGAGCCTTGCCATAGAAGGTATCGATGTGGTTACATTTCAGCATCCGCCCGCTCTCCAAAGTACACCTCAATAACTTTCTTGCTGGCGGAAATCTCCCGGGGAGTTCCTTCCGCGATCTTTGCACCGTGATGAAGCACCATAATGCGCTCGCATATATTCATAATAGCCCTCATGACGTGTTCAATCATGATCACGGTAATTCCTCTCTCCTGAATTCTCTTGACCAACGCCATAGACCGGGTGACCTCCATGGGGTTCAGCCCCTCCATCATTTCATCAAGCAGTAACAGTTCCGGTTGGGTCGCCAGGGCTCGCGCGACTTCAAGTCTCTTCTGGTTGGCAAAAGTCAAGTCTTTAGCCGGGATCGCTGTTACGCCGGCCAACCCTACAAATTCCAATAACGCTGTGGCCGCCTTTGCCGCCTTTGCTGTAGCCATACTGTCCCGCCTCCCAAAGAACGCGCCCAGCAAGACATTGTCAAAAACCGGCATATTGCCGAAGACCTTCACTGTTTGAAAGGTCCTCGCCACCCCCATTCTGCAGATTTGATACGGCTTCATGCCGGTGATCTCTTTACCTCTGAATGTTATGCTTCCTGACCTGGGCGAGAGTGCGGCCGAAATCAAATTAAAAAGTGTTGTTTTCCCTGCGCCATTGGGGCCGATCAGGCCGAATATTTCTCCCTGTTCCACCTGGAAATCCACCTCCGATACGGCGACCAGCCCCCCGAAATACTTGGTCACCCCTCTCCCCTCAAGTATCACCATCTTTTTTCCTCGCACTTTTTTCCCATATTCTCTGTGCCACGCCAATCAGCCCGTCCGGCATATAGAGGATCGCCACTACCATGATAATCCCGAAAATGAGCATGTAATAGT
>CAYOIU010000262.1:0-6068 GCA_964404085.1 uncultured Desulfobacteraceae bacterium
ATGCGCCCAGTTTGGTGAAAAGCCGGGTGTCATCCGGGAAAATCTCCGAGGCCAGATGGCGAATACGTTGCCGCAGGAGTCCCGCGATATCCGCCTTGAGATCTATGTAATAGTGATTGTCAGGGCTGTCCTTGCCCAACTCCACACGAATATAAGATCCTTCTTTTTCGAGCCGATCCAGGATATCATTGGCGAATTGGTAGTTGATGGAACTATCAAGGGGTGTAACTTCAAAGAGGACCATTTCCGCCAGATGGCCGGACGTAAATTTATATTGAATCGGGGAGATGGCAAAGAGGATGAGAAGCTTTACCAATACCAGGGCTATCTGTTGTTGGTCAGGGTCTTGGAACAATTCGGGGATTGCCGCTTCGTAGAAGTGGTAAACGCGCTCCACGTAGATCTGGGATTCGGAGCGTTCCAGTATCCTGTCAAGGAAATGATCAAAGATCTTCTCAGGGGTGAGGAGGTGTTGGGCAGGTTGGTTCATAAGTGAGCTGATATGCCGTTCCGGATCACCCTTTAGCCTGAAATGGATAAAATCCACGACACCCCTGTGTTCTGAAAAAACTGGCTTGAGCCGGTCCAGCAATACAGAGGTGGCAGGGTGTACTGGATAGAGTCGGACAAAGCGGCCCCTGGTCGCAGGAAACGAAGGAAAGTACGTCTTCAGTTCATCAAAGATCGCCTCTATCCTGGTATCAGCGCCATCGCGATGCCGGATAAGTCGTTCTGAAATAAGTTCCTCTATATGGGCGCGGCCCAGGTTGAGACGGATCCGGTATCGGTCTTTGATCTTGTTGAAGGTATCCTGGTGAATTTCTCCTGTCTCTTCGATCCATTCCTGAAGGGAAGCGACTATCCAGAAGGGAAAAGCCCCGGCTTCTTCGCCCAAGTATTGCAAAAAACGAACATCTTCGTTATAGGCCCTGGCATCCGGCTTCGATTTCAGGAATTCGGATAGTTCATCGACCAGAAGGACCATGCCTGAAAAGCCCGCATTATCCAGTATGTCCTTTATTTCCAGAAAGGTCTCCGACCGATTGTCCGCGCCTCTGGCTTCCTTCCCCATCTGGTCGGGGAGGGCGTGGAATATGCTTCGCAGGAAAATGTCTTCAAGGAACTCAGAACTACGGTGCCTGACCAGGGAGATGTCCACAACAAGAAAGCGGAGGGGAGACAGGCTTTCCTTGAATTCGTGGAGGGCAGGGGCCTGACCAAGGATTGTCTGCCAGGATTGAGGGTAGCGCAAGAGCATGCTGAGCATGCTCAGAAAGTGGGATTTCCCGGATCCGAAATGTCCTTTCAGAAATATTCCCCGGCCCTCCCTGGTGCGCATGGCCGTAAATATCGCCTGGAGGTTTCTTGAGACCTCTTCCGTGAAAACAAATGTCTCGACGATCATTTCCCTGAGGCGTGGATCTTCCAGGTCCTGCAACTGGATCACCGTTTTGATATCAGGGACCTCCACCAGATCGCCGATCCTCAACGAGTCTGCGTGGGTGGTTTCAGTCATGATCAGTTTGACTCCTTGTCATTGATATCCCGGATAAGGTCCAGGAAGGTCCGGCCGTATTTCCTGAAGGTGACCTCTCCTACACCCACAATACCCAATAACTGCTGCTTGTTCAAGGGGAGAACGCGGGCCATTTCCTTGAGTGTCCTGTCTTGGAAAATGCAGTAAGGCGGCAGGCCTTCCTGCTTGGCAATCCCGGCTCTCAGTTCTCTCAGGCGGTCGAAGGCCTTCCTTTCGGGGGCGCTGAAGGCTAAAGCAGCATTGTCAACCCGCTTTACCGGCCTTTCAGGGATCGAAAGCGCGATCTCTTCATTTCCCTTCATAACCTCCCTGCCGCGGCCTGTGAGGTCCAGGATGGGATAGGATTTATCGCCCAGGGAAATCCGTCTGGATGCGATCAGACCCTTGTATATGAGTTCTCTGATATATTCCTGGACTTGGACCTGTGTCAGATCCTGCAGAATCCCATAGGTGGAAAGGCGGTTGAGCTTAAGAGAGAGCAGGGTATGGTCAGTCGAGCCAGTAAGCATCTTGGCCGCCATTGAGATGCCGAACCTTCCCTTGAGTCGAGCGATCCCGCTCAGGATCTTGACCGCAAGCGCAAGGTCGTGAGCGGGGATGGAGATCTCCGGATGGTTTTTCCTCATCGCGCAAATATCGCATGCGCCACAGTTTTCTCCCTCCATATGTTCTCCGAAATACCGGAGAAGATATTTTCTTCTGCAATTGTTTTCGCCGGCATAAGCCATCACCTTATCCAGCTTCATGAGTTCATAGGCTTTTCTGACTCGAAGCTCCTCAAAGTCAATAGAGAATTCTCCGGGCTTCACGCGCTTCAGGACCCTGATCCCGCGACCTCGAAAAGGAGGGATATAGGATATCTTCCTGTCCGCATCCATGCGGGAGAGGGACCTTCTCAAGGCATCAATAGAGACTCCCACGGTCTCCGCAAGGTCATGGGGAAGGAATTGAATCCCTTCCCGGAGTTGATCCCCTCCATAAGCATTTACCAGAAATTCCAGCAGGGTTTTGTTACTCGATGCCCTGGCCGGAATGGCCTTCAAAAGCTCTTCAGGCCCAATATGGAAATAGAGTTCGGCCCGGTTATCGTAGCGATTCAGCCGTTGAATGGCTCCGGCATCTTCCAATATCTTTATGCAGGAGCCCACAACTATTTCAGGGATATTTTCCTCTCCCATCATCCCCAACTCCCGATAAGTGAGCCACAGCACATCTTCCGGTCTTTTCCTGATACGGCTCCAAACCTCCCATACCATGTGGGCATCAGGGTAACGGGCCCGGATAAAAAATTCCTGGAGCCGCCTGTCCCCTGGAGAATAGAGGAGGAGACACGTTGCAGGCTCTCCATCACGACCGGCGCGGCCTCCTTCCTGATAATAGGCCTCCACGCTCCCTGGGAAGGTATGATGAATCACCATGCGGATATCAGCCCTGTCAATACCCATTCCAAAGGCATTGGTAGCCACCACAAGGTCTGAACGGCCTTCCATGAAGGTCTCCTGGACCCTTGACCGCTCATCTTTCTCCATGCCGGCGTGGTATCCCAGGGCCATAATGCCGATTTTTTCAAGAGATGCGACGATCTTATCTACATTTTTCCTTGTCCCCGTGTAAATTATGACCCCACCTGAAATATTCATGATACGCCGGCTCAGGTGGGCAATCTTTTCTTTTTCACCCCCTACAGCCTGCACCTCCCAAAAGAGATTTCGCCTGTCAAAGCCGGTGACGAAGACGCGGGGTGCCTGAAGTTCCAGATTGTCTATGATGTCCGTCCGGACCTTCTCAGGGGCTGTTGCAGTGAGGGCTATGGTCTGAGGTTTTCCAAGAAAATTCAGGGCATGCTTAATTCGGAGATAATCGGGTCTGAAGTCATGACCCCACTGGGATATGCAATGTGCCTCATCCACGGCCACAAGGTCCACTTCCCTGGTTTTGAGTGTTTGCAGAAATTGCTGATTTCGGAGCCTTTCAGGAGACACATACAGGAGTTTGATTTCACCGGCTCCAACCCTTCGAAGTACATCTTCCTGTTCCCGGAGACTCATAAGGCTGTGAATGGCGCCGACCGGCAGGTCCAATACACGGAGAGTGTCCACCTGGTCCTTCATCAGTGCGATAAGAGGTGATACGACCAGGGATATCCCCGGGCTGATAAGGCCTGGAACCTGGTAGCAAAGGGATTTGCCTCCTCCGGTGGGCATGACTGCCAGGACATCCGAGCCATCAATCACCGCGGAGATGATATTCTGCTGCCCCGGTCTGAATTGATTGAACCCGAATGTCCTGCCCATAAATGAAAGGGCCTTGTCCAGGGTCGCATCGACTGACGAATTATCGCTAGTCATCTGATTTCTGAGCTTTCACCTGCTTCCTTAATTTCTTAATTGTCCCGAACAAGTTCACCCGTTCGGGATGTTCGTGCACAATGTCTTCCAATAGCTCTACTAATTTTTTAAAACTGCCAACCGATGAGTATATTTTTTCAAGGGTTACTTTAACTATGAAATCTCCCGGGTCCATCTTCAGGGCCTGGCTCAGTGCCTTGATTGCCTGATCGTAGCGTTTCAGATTGTAATAGCAAAATCCTGCTTGTTTGAGAAAGAAGGGGTTTTCTGGCTCCAGTTCCCAGGCCTTTTCGAAGTGTCCTGCTGCTTCCTCAAGCCTTGCTTCTTCCTTTAGTTTCTGCGCAAGGAGTCCCCGCAACTGGGCATTATTCCTTTGGGACGGCATATTGAGTGCTATTTCCAGCTCTTTGATTATCTTGTCGGGTGCCCGTTTAAGGCCTTTGAGACGTATCATTTCCTTTTTTATGAATTGATCTCCGGGCAGGATTTCTCCCAGGGTTTCGTAGACCTCAAGCGCCTCATCCTTTAGCCCCATTCGGTTCAGGATAATAGCTTTTTCCTTCAGCAAAGAAGGATTTCGGGCGTCTCGGACCATCTCATTATCAAGGACATTTATAGCCTCCCTGCCCCGGCCCATCTCGTTTAGAGTCCTGGCTATTCTTCGTCTCAGGTAAGGCCTGGGGTCACTGGCCGCTGCCTTTTGAAAATAGGGTAGGGCCTCCTTGTATTTTTTTTCATGGAAAAAGACCTCCCCAAGCACGTATTGTGCCTGGGCATCGGAGGGATCCTGCAAGAGCACTTCTTCTGCCAATGCCTTGGATTGGAGATGTTTGTTCTCTCTGATAAAAAGGGTTGCGAGACTCATCTTTAGAAGAGGGTGATCAGGTTGTTCTTCAAGGGCCTCTTTGAGTGCTTTTTCCGCTTCCTTGAGGAGACCTTTTTTGCGCAATGCCCTGGCATATTCCCATTTGATGTTGGAGAATTGGGTAAGTTGCATCGCGCACTCCGAATTGAGGATTCGATAGTTGCTTTTAGATCTGTCTGCTCTTTTCTAACATAACCCATTCCATCTCGAAATCAATAAATGATGACACACCACGTTAATTGATCACGGTTATGCGGCACAGGAGGAAAAGGAGGCTTTCTTGTGAAGGGATGATCCGCAGGGAAAAAGAGAAAAGCCGGAGCATTGGAAACGTCTTCTCTCCGGCTTTCTCCTCGCATGGGAGCTTAAGATAGTTCGTGCCTTTACTGGGGCTTGAAGATGAGCAGCCAGGCCTGCCCGATGGCCACGCTGATAATCATGTAGGGGAATGTCTTCTTCATGAACCCCACGAAACTGATGCGATAGCCCCGTGATTCGGCTATCCCCATGGTGACCACGTTGGCAGAAGCCCCGATGATCGTCCCGTTCCCGCCAAAACATGCGCCGAGCGCCAAGGCCCACCAGAGCTGGTCCCCCGCGCCGGGGATAACTTCACTCAGGTATGCGACAATGGGAAGCATGGTTGCCGTAAAGGGAATATTATCCACAAAGGCGGAGGTGATCGCGGCAACCCATATTATCAGGCTGACTGAAATGACAAAACTGCCCTGTGACAGATGCACGATCCAGTCGGCGATGAGGGCCAGGAGGCCGGTTTCATCCACGGCGCCCACTAGCATAAAAAGGAATATGAAGAACATCAAGGTAGGCCATTCGATATCCTTCTCGATGAGCTGAATGAGGTTGACTTTTTCCGTCAAAATGGCGATGGTCACCAGAATTGCAGCACCCATCAATGCCGCAATGCTTACCTCCATGTGCCAGTACCCATGTGTCAGGAACAAAAAAACCGCGAAGCCCAGCACCGCCAGCCCATAGATGAGGAGGGCGGGATCGGTGATCTTGTATTCCTCTTTCAGGTGCTGGATATGTTCTTGAATATTGTCCACCTTGGCTGCCGCATAGTCCTTACCCCAGTAAATCTTGCAAAAGATGATTAACGCCACCAGGGAAAGCGCGCAGACCAGACCCAGTGCGAGCATGAAATTTGTAAAGGTCAGCCCCGCGTAGGAACCGATCATGATATTGGGGGGGTCGCCAATCAGAGTGGCGGTGCCCCCGACATTCGAGGCCATAACCAGGGGGATCAGCATATCAAGGGGATTCAGGTTAAGAGAGACACATATTTCGATTGCTA
>CAYOIU010000263.1:0-6064 GCA_964404085.1 uncultured Desulfobacteraceae bacterium
TTCAGGGCCCAATAAAATGCCTTGACATGAAATTGATGGATCAGTATAAGGGTTTCTACCTTCCAATTGATTCCAATCGACATCAAGGAGTTGGTTATGAGCAAAACACCCGACATCAAAGTCCTCCTCATCGATGATGAACAGACCCTTCTGGATTATCTTTCCAAACGGTTGTTAAAAGAAGGCTTTACCGTTAAGGCGACATTTTCAGGAGAAGAAGCCATGGAGGTAGCTGCCGACAGCTTCTTTGACGTGGCCGTTGTGGACCTCAAGATGCCGGGTATCGATGGTGTTGAGACACAGAAACGGCTCAAAGAGATCCAACCCCTCATCCAGTGTATTGTCCTCACGGGCCACGGTTCAATAGACACTGCCCTTGAAAGCGGCCAGCAGGACGCCTACAAGTACCTCCTGAAACCTATCGACTATGAAAATCTTGTTGAAACCATCAAAGAAGCCTCCAAGAAAAAGGAAGAAATTCAATCCGTAAAGTTCAAGGAACAGGTGGAAGAGATTTATCGATCCGGTATGGGTGCCAAGGGCATAAAAAAGGCCATCAAAGAGTTGCGCAAAATTTATGGAATCGAGTGATTCCTTAGAATTTAAAATTATGGTTTTTCAAAACGTTCTGCCTGGTTTTACAATCAGGGATAACCGCTGAAGGCAGTGTGCGTGGTATGGGTCCTGCCAGCAAGACGGCAGGGCTCCAGTTTTGCACAATAAGCCAACGCGAATGGGGAAGCATTTGAATGACGAATACTTTTGGTCGAAGATCCCTGGGACAAAGACTCAAAAGTATTTTTCTTTCAAAATCACGCAAGTACGGTCAACTCGGCGAAACCAAGTTTGAAATCCAGCAAACCCGCAGTCTTCTTCATTCCGTTCTTCAGAACTCCACCGACATTATTTTTGCTGCCGATCTAAACGGTTTTCTCGTCTCCTTCAACAGGGGAGGCGAGACGGCTCTGGGCTACGAATGGCTGGAGATCGCAGGAAAACCTGTGAGGGCCCTGGCCCGGGATCCGGAGGCTTTTGACAGGCTTTTGGAAGTTTCAGGCCAAAATGGCCAGGCCGCTGCCTCCGATTTTCCATTCCTGCGCAAGACCGGACAGGACGTCTACTGCGATGTCTCACTTGTGAACCTTAAAAACGCCGACGACCAGAGCATTGGGACCGTGGGGATCTGCAGGGACGTCACCAGCTGGAAAAGCCTCCAGGAGGACCTCATACGCGTGGACAGGCTCGCGGAAATGGGTCGCATCGCCGCCAGCGTGGCCCATGAAATCAACAATCCCCTGGCGGTCATCAATGAGGCGGCCGGATGGGGCGCCGTCGTGGCAAGGGATGCGGAGGGGATGAAACAGGAGGACAAGGAAGAGCTGGAAAAAGTATTCAAGGATATCGTGGAACAGACCATGCGCTGCAGGAGTCGAACCAAACAGGTCCTCGGATTTGCAAGAGATTCAGAGCCAACCAAGAAGGAATTCGATATCCATGGATTGCTCAGAGAAACCGTGGCATTTCTTGATCCGGAGTTGAAATACAAACAGATAGACATTGTGTATGAACTCTCCGATGGGCCGCTCGTTTTGAATTCCGACCCCAAACAACTGGAACAGGTCTTCGTCAATCTGCTCACCAATGCCATCTATGCCATCAAGGAAAAAGAGGAAGGCCACGGAACCATCAAATTGCGGACAAGCCTATCCGAAAGTGCGGCTGAAATTCAGATCTCCGACAGCGGAACCGGGATGAGTGAGGAGGTCCGAAAAAAGATCTTTAATCTTTTTTATACCACCAAACCGAGAGGGAAGGGGACAGGCTTAGGTCTCGCCATATGCGGCAATATCATCAAGAAGCTGGGGGGAGAAATAGATTGCCGGAGCCAACAGGGGCATGGCACCACTTTTTCCATTCGGATACCCCTCGGATAAAATGCAGGGAGGAAAAACCTAATTGACAACGAGCAGGATTAATGGACATGCGTCAGCGTCTCAAACCAATTCTCCCCGGAAGTCCGCCGCTCCCAGGGCGAAAACCGCCCCTTTCCTTATCACGTTTGCAGCCCTTTTTGGGCTGTGGATCCTGCTCTCAGGAAAATTCGACTATCTGCACCTGGGACTTGGTCTCATTTCATGTGGCGTTGTTGCCCACATGTCTAAATATCTCCTTTTTCCAGAGGGCCAAACAGCTGGTCTATTCCAGTCCATCTGGCGTTTTCTGAAATATGTTCCGTGGCTGATTTACCAAATCTGGGTGGCCAATCTGCACTTACTCTACCTCACCTTTCACCCCAGGATGCTGGAACTGATAGATCCCCACATTATCCGCTTTCAGAGTAAACTGACCAAGGATCTATCCCTGGTCACCTTTGCAAACTCCATTACCCTCACCCCCGGCACCATCACCGTTTCCGTTTCCGTGGACGGCGATTTCAAAGTCCACGCCATTGACAAGATGTCCGCAGAAGCCCTGCCTGGGGAAATGGAGGAAAGGGTCGCAAAGGCATTTGGAGAAGATTGATGGAACATGTATTCCTCTATGTTGGCCTTTATCTGTGTCTGCTCATGACCTTATCGCTCTATCGCGCCTTTTTTGGCCCTACCGTCCTTGACCGTCTCATCGGGGTCAATGCCATCGGAAGCAAGACGGTCATCCTGCTGATCATTATCGGCCTCATCTATAAACGCGTGGATATGTTTGTGGATATCGCCATGGCCTACGCCATGTTGAACTTTATCGCCGTACTGGCGGCGTCCAGGTATTTTCAGAAACGGAAAGGTCTCTATGAGGAACCGCCGTATAAATAGGTTGGCCCGTTTAGCCCGTTAGCCAGTTGAACAATACTTATATGACGGCCTGCCGGCACATCGTAAAGCACAAGCTACTAACGAACGACACAAAAGGAAGGGATTCATAGCATGAACGTTGTTGCAACACTTCTTCTTGTAGCAGGACTCGTGTTCTTTACGGGTGGGGGCGTCGGCATTGTCCGATTCCCCGACTTCTACACCCGTCTTCACCCTGCCGGGAAACTGGACACCTTTGGTTCACTGCTCATGATGGCAGGCATGGCCCTTTACAGCCTGCACGATTTTTCAATTGCCTCCATTCTGACCAGTTCCAAAATGATCCTAATCGTCGTTTTCGTCTTTCTTTCAAGCCCAACGGCCACCCACTCCATCGTTGACGCTGGTATGAGGGCGGGGCTGAAACCGTGGACAAAGGAATTCCAGGAAAAACAGGAGGAAGAATCATGATCTGGCAGCTGGACCTGGCCATTCTTTCACTCGTTATCCTGTGCGCCGTTGCTGCCATCTGGGTCAAGGACCTCCTCGGCTGCGCCATCCTCTTCGGCGCCTACAGCTTCATGATGTGTCTCTTGTGGGCGATCATGGGCTCTGTTGACGTGGCCTTTACGGAGGCCTCGGTCGGAGCCGGGGTCAGCACCGTCTTTTTCGTGGCGGCTGTTTTTCGTACAACGCGGAGGACAAAAGATTGAGACTCTTTGGGTTTATCATTGTCTGCCTCAGCGGAGCCCTCTTGCTCTATGCCACCCAGGACTTTCCCCCGTGGGGCGATCCCGGTTCTCCGGCCAGCACCCACGTGTCCCCGAGGTATCTGGAGAAGTCCCTGGAAGAGACCGACGTACCAAACGTGGTTACCTCGGTACTGGCCGATTACCGCGGGTTTGACACCATGTTCGAGACGACGGTTATTTTTGCGGCCGGCATGAGCTGTTTTATTCTCCTCAGGATAATCAGGAAGGAAGATGAAGACAGCTATTACCGGCATGTTTCAACCGGCGTCACTTTCCACATCAAGGGCAAAGGCCGTATACCTGAACGGTCCGGAGAATTCGAGAGAATTGACACCATGTGGACCCCCTATGACCTCATCATCAAAACGGTGGCCCGCTTTCTGGTGCCCTTCATCCAGCTTTTTGCCCTGTATGTCCTTGCCCACGGTCACGAGAGCCCCGGCGGCGGATTTCAGGGTGGGGTCATCATGGGGGCCAGCTTTATCGTCATGGCCATTGCATTCGATCTGCGGACGGCATTGAGAGGGTTCCGGGAAAAGGTGGACGGGCTGCTCTCCGCCCTTGGCGTCTTCATCTATGCAGGAACCGGGGCCCTCTGTCTCCTCCTGGGCGGCAATTTCATCGACTACAAAGAGCTTGCCAAGATCTTGCCGGTGGACCAGGTTGAGGCCAGGGCCTACGGAATCCTGTCCGTTGAGACCGGCGTCTTTATTGCCGTCATGGCCGTCATGGTGTGCATTTACATCAATATCGCCTCTGAAGGCAAACACGATGAGGGGCTTTGATCTATGACAGACACCATCAGTCTTATTGTCGCCAAGTACAACTACTGGCTCTACATCGTCCTGATGATGATCGGGCTTTACGCCATGATCGCCAAGAACAACCTCATCAAGAAACTGGTGGGCATGAATATCTTTCAGACGGCGATCATTCTCTTCTATGTATCCATAGGATCCAAAAAAGGGGCGACCATACCCATCATCGAGCATGTGAAAGGAGCTGGCGAACACGCCATCAGGGTTGCCGACTACATCAACCCCCTTCCCCACGTACTCATGCTTACAGCTATCGTTGTTTCCGTATCCACGTTCGGTGTTGCACTGGCCCTGGCATTGAAGGTCTACCAGCAGTACAAGACCCTTGAAGAAGATGAAATTCTTATGCGCCTGAGAGAGAAATGAGCCACCACTACCCTGTCCTGCTTGTAACGGTACCCCTGCTTTCTGCCTTCATCATCAGCGGACTCAGCTGGGTCAAAAAGTCCCTCTGTTTTCCCGTGGCCCTCCTGGCACTCGGCACATCCGTGTACTGTGCCGTCGGTCTGCTCTTTCAAGTCCTGGAACAGGGCATCGTGGAGTATCACCTCGGCGGCTGGATGCCACCCTGGGGCATCGCTTATCGCGTGGACCTCCTCAACGGGCTGGTCCTGGTTGTGGTTTCATCCGTTGCCTTTCTCAACCTCTTCGCGACCCATAAGAGTGTAAAGAAGGCCTTCCCGGAAAAGATCGGGGCGTTCTACACCCTTTATGTCCTTTTCGCGACGGGACTTATGGGCATTTCCGTCACCGGGGACGTCTTCAACCTCTATGTCCTCCTGGAAATAGCATCCCTCACCGCCTATGCCCTGATCGCCCTGGGCCGGCCGGACAGGGCCCCCCTTGCCAGCCTCAATTATGTCTTCATCGGAACGGTCGGTGCCTGCTTCTATCTCCTGGGCATCGGATACCTCTATATCATGACCGGTTCACTGAACATGGCGGATATTGCCACCCTTCTCCCGCCCATCTACCACTCAAAGGCCGTGCTCGTGGCATTCATATTCTGCATGGTGGGGGTCTTTATCAAGATGGCCTTCTTTCCCCTCCACATGTGGTTGCCCAACGCCTATAGCTATGCCCCCGACGCCGCCGGCAGCGTCATCGCCCCCCTGATGACCAAGGTCATGGTCTATGTGATGATTCGTTTGATCCTCTCCGTATTCCTGCCTGATTTCAGTTTTCACGTATTGCACATCAACCACGCCCTGGTCTGGCTGGCCTGCCTTGCCATCATCATGGGGTCCCTTTTGGCCCTTGCCCAGACTAACATCAAGCGAATGCTGACCTACATAATCATCTCCGAAATCGGTTACATGGTGGGCGGGGCTTGGCTTGGTAACCGGATCGGGATGAGCGGCGCCATTCTCCACATCCTGAATGATGCGATCATGACCCTTTGCCTCTTCTTGGCCGTCGGAAACATGGCCTACCGGATCGAGGGACTCGATCTCAAAGATCTCAAGGGCCTTTTTCGCAAAATGCCTGTCACCATGGCCGCTTTTGTAACAGCGGGCCTCAGTGTCATCGGCGTGCCACCCACCTGCGGTTTTTTCAGCAAGTGGTACCTGATCTCGGGAGCCATCCAGGCAGGACATTACGGTTTCATGGTGGCACTCCTTTTCAGCAGCCTTGTGAACGCCGTTCTCTTTTTCAGGATCATTGAAATCACAATACTCCGGGTCAATGAATGCCAGATGACCGC
>CAYOIU010000264.1:0-6057 GCA_964404085.1 uncultured Desulfobacteraceae bacterium
TGGCATACATGCAGCAGACGGCGGAACAGTATCCGTTCCCGCAATGGGCCGGATCCCTTGAACCCACACATTGCAACCAGGCAATCTTTTTAGGCTCTTTATCGTCAGAGGGCCTTGTCAGGTGACCCATGGTCGGACCGGTCGCGCTCAGAATCCGTTCAAATTCCAGGCTCGTGAGGACATTGGGATGATCCTGATGGGGATAAAGGACCCCGTAGGGTGAAGGATCGAACGGTTCGGTCCCGGGACACAGGATCAGAGAGCCCACCTGTATCTCACGTTCCACTGGTACCTGCTCATGGTCCACCGCCCCGGCAAGGCAGGCCTTGACACACTGGTAGCATTCAGAGCAGATGCCGCATTTAAGACACCGATCCGCCTCTTCCACTGTTTCATCCTCACTGAAACCTAGGGCGATCTCCTGGAAATTCCCTTCACGTTCTTCGACAGGGAGTGTCCTCATGGAGGTCCTGGGCATGACCAGCTCGCCCTCTGTACCCGGCTTTTCATAACTCCAGTCCTTCTCTCTACCCTCCCTCAGATCAAGACCGTTGATGTATCGGTCAATACTGACGGATGCCTCTTTTCCACAACCGACCGCCTCGACCACACTCTTTGGCCCGTAGATGACGTCTCCACCGGCAAAGACGCCCGAGACGGGTGTCTCCAGAGTGACGGGATCCGCTTCCAGCCCCCCCCTCGGGGTGACAGCCACATTTTCAGTTTCTGAAAAGGAGAGGTCGGCGGCCTGACCAATGGCCACGATAACGGTGTCGGCATCCATGGCGGTGAGGTCATTTTCGTCATATTGCGGTCTGAAGGCACCGCTCTCATCAAATACGGCGGTACAGCGTTTGAATTCAATACCGGTGAAGTGCCCTTCACTGCCCAGAAATTTTCTGGGGCCCAGACTGTTGACGATCCGGACGCCTTCCTCGAGTGCATCTTCGATTTCGTAGTCCCAGGCGGGCATTTCTTCACGTTTTTCAAGGCACACCAGCGTGACGTCTTCAGCACCCTTGCGTTTGGCGGTCAGGGCCACATCGATGGCCACATTGCCACCCCCAATTACGATGACCTTTTTGCCTACTGACACAGGTTCTCCCAAGGCCGATTGACGCAGGAAATCCACGCCTTTGAGCACACCGGGGAGATTTTCTCCCTCCACGCCCAATCCCCTGCTCAAATGGAGACCCGTGGCCAGAAACACCGCCTGGTATCCATCCTCCATCAGTCCGGCGTGGGTGACGTCCTTCCCAAAGGTGACATCCGTCCGAATCTCCACACCCATGTCTTCGATAATCTTAATTTCCCGGGCCAGGATGTCCCTGGGCAACCGGTAGGCGGGGATGCCCACTGCCATCATCCCACCTGCCACAGGCAGTTTTTCAAATACGGTCACCTGGTACCCCTTCCACCTGAGGAAATAGGCGGCGGCCAGACCGGCGGGCCCTGCGCCTATGACCGCTATCTTTTCCGTTCGTTCGGCCTCCGCCTTGGGAACGTATGGTTCATCGCTTAAAAGGTCATGGTCGCCCAGAAAGCGGTGCAGGTATTGTATGGCCAGGGGCTCTTCAACGTCGCTCCGGGTGCACATTTCTTCACAGGGGTGGTGGCAGACCCGGCCGCACACGGATGGGAAGGGGTGGGCTTCCTTGAAGAGCTCAAGGGCTTCCCGGTGCTTTCCCTCTCTGATGAGCGCAATGTAACCCTGGATACTGACGTGTGCTGGGCAGGTGGCCTTGCAGGGTGCCGTCCCCCTCTTGGAGATGGCAAAGGCCCCGGGGATAGCCTGGGGGTAACGTTTGTATGCGGCCCGTCGGGAAGATAGGCTCTCGTTATACTCATCATCCAGTTCGATGGGGCACACCTTGGCGCACTCGCCGCAACTGGTGCACTTGCTGAGATCCACGTAGCGGGGCTGTTGGAGAACACGCGCCCTGAAGTTCCCCACAGCTCCCTGCAGATCGGTGAGTTCCGTATTGGTTAGAAGCTCGATATTCAGATGCCGGCCGACCTCGACCAGTTTAGGCGAGATCACTCACATGGCGCAGTCATTGGTGGGGAATGTCTTGTCAAGCTGTGACATGAGCCCACCAATGGCTGATGATTTCTCTACCAGGTACACGTAGTAGCCGGAGTTGGCAAGATCCAGCGCAGATTGCATCCCGGCGATACCACCGCCAACAACCATCACGGATCCGGATAATTGATCAGTTGTTTTCTGAGACATGATTCGTATTCCCTTTCTTATAGCCTGGCTTCGTCCAGAATTTGTGGAAGTTTGTCTTCCCATCCGAGGGTCGATATGGAGACACCCGCCACACCCATTTGCTTCAACTGCTTTATTGTTTCGCCGGCAATCCGAACACACCTCCGGACTTTGTCAGGAGCCTTCTGTATGGATTGGATCGTCTCGGGAGGTATGGAGATATGGCCGATATTTCTGTCGATGTATCGGGCCATGCCTGCCGATTTCAGGAGCAATACCGTCGGAACGACGGATGTGCCGGCGGATTCCAGTCTCCGAAGGGTCTGTTGAAACCCATCCAGATCGAAAACGGGCGTGGTTACCGCAAACCTGATTCCCTTGTCGATTTTCTTTTTCAGCTCCTCCAACTCAATGCCCATGGCGCCTCCCCTGGCCCCTGCATTGAAGGTGGTTCCGATTACAAACTGAGGGATGCCCTGCAAATCTATCCCGGCCATGTCTTTTCCGTCCTGAAGCTGTTGGAGACAGTCCAGAAGGCCGATCAGATCGAGGTCGTAGACTGCCCTGGCCTGGTGGTGATCTCCGTAGCGTATTTCTTCGCCCGGAACGGCCATAATCGTCGAAATCCCCATTCCGGCGGCGGCGAGGATGTCTGCCTGAAGGGCAAGCCTGTTCCGGTCACGGGTTGAGACCTGCAGGACGGTTTCAAACCCGTGTGACTGAAGGAAGCAGCAGCCTCCCAGAGAGCTGGCCTTCATCACGGCATTGGCCATTTCAGGAACGATCAGCCCGTCCACACGGCCTTTCACAAGATTGGCCATATTCAGGAGTGGCGAGAAATCAGCCCCCTTTGGTGGTTCAAGTTCTCCCAAGACAACAAATTTCCCGGATTTAATCTTGTCACCTATGGACATGTTGTGGTCCTCCAAGCTGTTGGGAAACCTTAAGGATCGCGTTTGACACGGCCATTTCGAGATCCTGAATCCCAAAAGATTTTATGTGGTAGTAAAATATCCGTTTCTGTCTGATCCTGATTTCAAATTCAGGGGTATTGGTCTCTGCACAGATAATAATGGGAAGCCTTTCCTCCATGCCCTTGATGATGGATATGAAGGCACAGTCTTCTTCCAAAAGATCCGCATCCAGGACCATGACGTGTACGCGCTGATTTTGTAGCACCAGAAGTGTCTCTTTTTGAGTGCCTGCCTGGACTGCACTTAAACCATTTTCCGAAAGGAAGGCTTGAAGTCCCTTGAGGAGCATCCCTGCGGGTTCTGCGATCAAAACGGTTTTTTCAGTGTTCATAAAGAACCTTCGAAATGCAATCACATGATTCAATCCGCCCTGTTACCAGCAAGGTGCATGCCTGTATGGCTTAACGATAATTTAGATTACAATATCAGTGAGATAGCCATATGAAAGTCTTGGGCATGAAATTACAGTAATGGGGCAATTTGTCTCAATATGAACCTGAAAACAGATATAACCATTCGAAATATAGGCTAAAAGAAGAAATGAGGGGCGTTATGTGAAAAATGGTACAAAATGCCCCATTATAATTTCCCCTTCAGGGATAACGAAAGCGTGGCAATGTGGACCAGATACTTGTCATCATGCGTGTTCTCGGATATAGTCTGTTCACCCGTTTTCCAATAGGCTTCTAAAATGATCGGAAAATTTCAGTCCATCCTTTCGGCTCTCTACGCCCCGGGGGAGGGAAAAAAACCCTTGACCGGAGTCGACATCCGCAACCAGTTTCGCCCTGATGAGCCCGGCGGTGAAGCAGCGTTCCGGAATCTGAATGCTGCCTTTCTCCTGTCACTCTGCGGCCCTTCTCAACCCCTCTATGAACTTGCAGTATCCTATCTGACCGGAAAATGGGATTCAGAAGATCACCGGAATTCAGCAGACTTTTACAGTCAGGGCCGAAGGCTTGTTCATGAGGAGTTTCTTGAACGGTGCTCAAAATCGGAGACTTTTGCGAAAAGGGTGAGGTCAACGCATGCGTGGATTCGGGATTCCAGGCGTGAAGGTGAGAGGAAACCGGTGGTCAGCAAGGTCTGGCAGGTCTTTTTCCCCGAGGGTGTGGGTGTTCTTGAAGACAGGGAAGTGTCTGTCAAGGCCCTTCGAAAGAGGCGGACCGTTCGTATTACCCGCCTGAACCCCTCTCCCCTCAAGGCCCCCGGAAGACAACTCCTCTTCACATCCAACGTTCTCCTGACCGTGCCTTCAGACCACGCGGAGACGGCATGTCTCCCTTTTTCAGAGGGGATCCGGAACAGCCTGGAGCAGGTTATCTGCGAACCCCAGCTCTTCTGGTACGACCATCCCGTCCAGATTGGCGTCGATCCCAAAAAGAACGAGGTAATCTATGGTCTTCAGGGGCTGGACAAGGCCATGGCCTTTGAAAAGGAAAGAGGAACGGTCAATCCCCATGAAAAAGTGTGTTGTGTGCTCTCCATTTCCGTGACCCACCGGGGTCTCCAGCCCATCGCAAGGCAGTGCCTGCAGGAAATGCTTGGCAGAGCCGGAAGACTGAACCATCTGAGAATAGTTGCCTTCACAGAAGCTGACACACACAAGTTGGTGAACGACATCCTGCATCCGGCGGCCCGGAAATATTTCCGCGAGCGTGGAGCAGATCTTTTGAGGCATATTATCGGAGTGGATGGGGAATACGGAAGGCATTACAGCTTTCTAAAAGCCGTTTCCGCATTCTGGCAGGTCTTTGTGGATCCCGGGATCAGAGGGACGTTCAAGATCGATTTGGACCAGATTTTTCCCCAAAAAGAACTCGTACGTGAGACCGGCTTGTCGGCCATTGAACATTTCATGACCCCCCTTTGGGGTGCCGAAGGTGTGGATTCACGGGGGCGGAAGGTGAGCCTGGGGATGATAGCCGGTATCCTGGTGAATCGGAAAGACGCCACTTCTTCCCTTTTTACGCCGGACGTGGTTTTCCCTTCGAGGAACATCCGTGGGGACGAATGGATATTCAACAGCGTGATCCCCCAGGCCCTTTCCACGGAAGCGGAGATGATGGCAAGGTATGGCAGCGAAAGCCTCGATGGGAGCCGTTTCGTTCTACAGCGGGTCCATGTGACCGGCGGGACCACCGGGATACTGGTGAGAGACCTGAGGAAATACCGTCCCTTTACGCCCGGCCTCGTTGGTCGTGCTGAGGACCAGGCCTATCTGCTGTCGTCCCTTGGCAGGGATTCGAGTGCGGGCCTGAGGTACCTGCACAAGGACGGCCTGGTCATGAGGCACGACAAAGAGTCCTTTGCCGAAGAGGCCATGACCGCTGCCGCCACAGGAAAACTGGTGGGAGATTACATCCGAATCCTCACCTTCTCTCGCTATGCAGGCGTTTTGCCCGGGGACATAACATCCCTGAAGGACGCCGTGGACCCCTTTACAGGCTGTTTCATCTCCCGGATTCCACTGACTGTGGTGTATCTGCGATTCGCCCTGAAGGTTGCATCCGGTTTCCAGTCCGGGGATACCGTTGAAACGGTCAAGTTGGCAGAAATGGGATCCAATAGAATAGGGAAGGCCATTGAGGATATGGTACTATCAAGAAATGGGCTGAAAGAGCACTATGAGGCTGAGAGGGAGGCATGGCATCTTTACTATGATATCCTGGACAGGGTGGAGCAGGGGTTGAAAGACCAGGAACCCTATGCCTTGAAATTGAGGGAAAGGGGGCGTCGTCTCCTGGAGGAATGCCGGGTGGTCCCATAGCTTTACAGGTAGAGTATGTTCATGGACACGATGATGAGTTCTTAGGAAGCTGGTTTATGCCGCAAACGGCAGCCTATGAACAACGAATGGGAACCGAGCCT
>CAYOIU010000265.1:0-6018 GCA_964404085.1 uncultured Desulfobacteraceae bacterium
ATGGAACAAAAGGTTTTCTGGGAGGAACAGCTCAAACAGCGGTTGGAGGTGCTGGCGGAAAAAGGTGTTGATCCCAGTAAATCAGCCAAGGATATGACGGTCAAGAAGATCCGGGCCAAACTCAGGGACACGCAAGACCGCTTGAAGGTTATCGAGACGCAGGAAAAGAAGGTCGAGGAAATGGCCAGGACAAAGGCGGAAAAGCTGGCCGCTCCCAAGGAAAAAAAGACTACGAAAAAGAAGGCGGAAGAGGAACAGGCCGCAGTGAGTAAACGCCAGCAGAAGAAGAAAAAGAAGAAAGAGGTCAAGGCCTAGTACCATGAGGAACATAAAGTAATATGACGGATTGTATAGCTGAAAATGAAGGAATGCACTACGAGGGAAACTGCATCAGGCCCCCGAGCGAGGCCTACAGTATCCTGCTGCAGGTGACCGTGGGATGCTCCCACAACAAATGCACCTTTTGCGGGACCTACAAGGATGAGCGGTTCCGCATCAAGGATGACACGATTATCCTGAGTGACATCCTCTTTGCTTCCAAATACATGAAACGCCAGGACAGGGTCTTCCTGATGGACGGCGATTCCCTGATTATTCCCCAGAAACGTCTGGTCTGGATCCTGGACCGCCTTAAGGAACACCTGCCATGGGTGAGGAGGGTCGGTGCCTACGCCAATGCCAAGGGCATCAAGATGAAATCGCCGGAAGAGCTGCAGACCCTCCGGGAAAAGGGGTTGGGGATTCTCTACCTGGGTGTGGAATCCGGAGATGATGAGACGCTGAAGAAGATCCGAAAGGGCACGAGCGCGGAAAACCTGATCAGAATGGGCCAAAAGGTCAAGGCGGCGGGCATCAAGCTTTCGGTCACCGTCCTGCTGGGCATCGCCGGGAGGGAAAGGTCCCTTGATCACGCCCGCGCCACCGGGCGTCTCTTGAGCGAAATGGACCCCAATTACGTGGGGGCCCTGACGGTCATGGTCATTCCCGGGACGCCCCTCTACGAGGATTTTGAAAAGGGCGGGTTTTCACTCCTGAATCAACGGGAGTTTCTTCTGGAACTAAGGGAGATGCTCGCACACACCCATTTGACCCGAGGCCTTTTTTTCTCCAACCACGCCTCCAACTATCTCCCGGTGAAGGCCAGGCTCCCCAAGGGGAAGGAAGAGGCCCTGAAGCTCATCGACGGTGCCCTGGGCGGCAAAGTTGATCTTCGGCCGGAATGGATGAGGGCCCTATAGTCATCAATCAAAGATTGCAGTCACAAATTCGTCGGCATCAAAAGGCCGGAGGTCGTCGATTTTTTCCCCGATGCCGATAAATTCGATGGGTTTGGCCAGTTGATGTGAGATTCCCACCACAATGCCCCCCTTGGCCGTGCCGTCCAGCTTGGTCAGGATGAGGTGGGTGATGCCCAGATCTTTGTTGAAAACCTCGGCCTGGGAGATGGCGTTTTGGCCGGTGGTGGCGTCGAGAACCAGCCAGACCCGATGGGGGGCTCCGGGCAGTTTCTTGCCGGTGACCCGTTGGATCTTTTTGAGTTCATCCATCAGGTTGCGTTTGGTGTGGAGACGCCCCGCCGTGTCTATGATGACCACATCCGTTTTTCTGGATAAGGCAGCGCTTATGGCGTCATAGGCCACGGCTGAAGGATCAGCGCCCGTTGCCTGTTTGACCACCTCGGCTCCAACTCTTTCTCCCCAGATGGCCAGTTGTTCCACTGCGGCGGCACGGAAGGTATCGGCGGCGACCAGCATGACCTCCTTTCCCTGTTCTTTGAGGGTGTGGGCGACCTTGCCTATGGTGGTGGTCTTTCCCACACCGTTTACGCCCACCACGATGATCACGAGGGGTTCCCCGGGGCCCGGCTCGTGAACCTCCCCGGGAGGAATGCGGAGGAAAGAGAGGATGTGCTCTTTCAGGGCGGATCTCAATTTCTCCGGATCCCTGAGTTCCTTCCGGGCCACCTTTTCCCGGACGCCGTCGATCAACTCCTGTGTGGTGGCCACACCTATGTCGGACGTGAAGAGGATTTCTTCCAGGTCATCCATGAGTTCCGGGGTAATCTCTCTCTTCCCAAGGACGAGCCGGTCCAACCTCCCGGTCAGGGAGGACCTGGTCTTTGAGAGGCCTGCACGCAGTCTTCCAAACAACCCCTTATCCGTTGGCTTGCTGGACAATTCGTCTTCTTTCTTGCTGAACCATTTGGCCATCAGTGTCTCAGTGGTGAATACATTTTCAATTGGATTTTTTGACCCGATCTCAGGAAACCGCAGCCGCTCTCTCTTCCGGATGGTTCCCGTTCAGATCCACGGCCACGATTTTCGAAACGCCCTTTTTCTCCATGGTGACGCCGTATAGGCGGTTTGCAATTTCCATGGTTCGGCGGTTGTGAGTGACCATGATGATCTGGGAGTAGCGCTTGATCTCCTTGAGCAGATCGTTGAAACGGTCTATGTTGGCTTCATCCAGGGGGGCGTCCACTTCATCGAGCAGACAGAAGGGACTCGGTTTGATCATGTAGATGGCAAAGAGGAGAGCCATGGCGACCAGCGCTTTTTCACCCCCTGAGAAGAGCCCCATGTGGCTCAGCTTCTTGCCGGGCGGGTGCACTTCCACAAGAACCCCACCCTCCAGGGGTTGTGCCTCGTCAGTCAGTTTCAGAGAGGCGGTTCCACCGTTGAAGAGAATCGGAAAGATATCCTTGAGCTTCCGGTCGACCTTTTCGAACGTCTCTTCGAATTTCTCCAGGGAGGTCTTGTTGATCTTTTTTATGGCCTTTTTCAGTGTTTCAATCGAGGCCAGCAGATCTTCCCTCTGTCCCTGGATGAAGTCATGCCGTTCTTTCAGCGCCTCATGCTCGCTGATGGCACTCAGGTTTACCTCCCCCAAGCGTTGGCGCAGTTCTTTTTGCCGGTCCAGCTCCCTTTCCATATCGGCTGCTTGAAAATCCTTCTCCAGAAACTGCTCATAGACTTCCCGGAGGTCGATCTGGAAACGTTCCCGGACCCGTCCGACCAACCCCTCCATCTTGAAGCGGAGTTCTGATGCCTCCATCCTGGCGCGGTTGATTTCTTCCTTGAGCGTTCCGATCTCATCTCTCAGTTCACGGGCGAGTCCTTCCAATTCCCTGATATGGGTCTGAAGCCCCTGCCGCTCACGTTCAGCCCCATTCAGATCTTCCTGGGATTCTTCGAGTCTTTCGGAAAGGAGCGTCAATTCCCGGTGAAGCATCTCCTTTTTTTCTACGCAGGCCGCAATCCTTTCACGCCCGCCATTGATGTCCTCCTTCACTTTCTCAAAATGCTGCCCGGATTCATCCATGTATTCGGCAACCCTTTCCTTTTCGCGGAGGAGGCCTCGCTGTTCTTCCTGGAGGATACGATAGTCAGCCTTGAGGTGTGTCAGCTCTTCCTTCAGTCCGTCATATTCTTCCTCGCACTCTTTGAGTTCGCGTTCTTTTTCGAGGAGGTAGTCTTCGCCCTTCTCCCGGCTGGCCGCACATTCCTTCAGGGTTTCCGCGATTTCGGAAAGACGGTGTTTTTGCTTCTCCTCTTCCGCATCCTTGGCCGCCAGTTCCCGGGTGATCCTCTGAGACAGGTTTTCCAGGTTGTCAAGCTCCTGGCCCAGCCTGAATATCATCTTGTCGAACTCGTTGATTTCTTCCTGGCAGGTCCACCTTTCTTCTTTCAGGTCCTCAAGTGCTCGTTTTTCCTTTTCTATCTCTTTCTCGACCCGGGCCAGCTTGTCTTGCAGCTTGGAAACCTGCGACTCAAAGTGGTTTTTCTTCTCCCTGAGTTCCCTTATTTCTCTTTTTCGCGCAAGCAAGCCCCTGCTGCCGCGTGCCAGTTTGCCGCCGCTGATAATGCCTCTCTGGTCCACCATATCTCCTTCCAGAGTCACGAGGCATTGATTCCTGCCGCTTCCACGCCAGGTGGACAGGGCTTCTTCCAGACTGTCAACGACCATGGTATCGCCCAGGAGGGCATGGGTGACATTCCGATAGTCCTGCGGTACAGTGATGAGATCCCGGAGAAGGGGGTGGCCCCCGTGATGCCCGCCGTTTCCATTCCCATTGCCGTGCACTTCCCTGAGGGGAATGAAACTGCTTCTGCCGCTGGCATTGCCTTTGAGATAGTCCACGGCCAGCATGCCGTCTTCCTGGGTCTCCACGATGACGTACTGCAGTTGATCAGCCAGAATGGCCTCGACGGCCTGTTCGTATTTGGTGTCGACCTGGAGGACATCTGCAACGAGGCCCATGATTCGGCCCTGGCGATTGGGTTCCAGGTCTTTGGCCTTCATAATACTCCGCACCCCCTGCTTGTAGCCTTCAAAATTGGCGGTCAGGGTCTCAAGGCTGGACAATCGTGAATGGCAGACACTCAGTTCCGTCTCGGCCGATCGGAGTTCAGTTTGGAGACTATCCCTGGTTCCCAGCATTTTTTCATGGCGGAGGTCCTTTTGTTCCATGTGGGTGTCAATATCACGGAGACGATGGTCGGCCGCGTCTCTGGCGGCAACTTTTATCTCGGAAGCCTTGAGGGTTTTTTCTATTCTGGCGGCAACGTCCAGCCGTTCCCCATCGAGGCGAGATCGGCTGTCGGTTATTTCCCCCAAAACCCTGGTCAGGTACTCGGATTCATGGTTTAGCCCGGTTTCCGTACTGATACCCTTGCTGACCGCCGACCGAGCCTTTTCGTATTCCTCCCGGACCTGCCTCAGAAAATTGCGCCTTGAGCTGCACCGCTCTTCACTGACGGAAATACCGGCCTCCAGACCCTGGAAGGCTCCGCTCATGTCATGAATCCTGGCCTCGATACTGTCGCTCTCCTCTCCCAGGTGCGTAAGACGCTTCCCCAACTCCTCTTTTTCCTGGAGAAGGCGCTGTTCCATGTCTTTCTGCATTCTTATCTCGCCTGCAAGGGCCTCTATCTTCGTTTCTTTTCTGTGCACGCGCTCAAGCAGACGTTCATAGGTGCTGCGCAGGTTGCGCAGGTTTTCGTCCTTTTCGTCCAGCTCCAGCCCAACGGATTCAAGCCGGGCCTGAAGATTGGATAACTCGGTGGTCTTTGCCATTTCCTTTTGGAGCAGGTCTTCCGTGGATTTATCCCTGGCTCCGGAGGTCTCTTTCAATTGCCCATAGGTGTTGGCATCGCTTGTCAGTTCCAACCGCCGGATTTCTTCGGTGATGGCCTTGTAACGCCGGGTCTTTGCGGCCTGACGCTTAAGAGACCGCATTTGACGCTGGATCTCACCCAGGATATCTTCAACCCGCTGGAGGTTCGTCTCGGTCTGCACCATTTTCCGTTGGGATATTTCCACCTTTTTCCGGTACTTGGTGATCCCGGCGGCTTCTTCCAGCATGACCCTGGTTTCCTCGGGCCGCTGTTCCAAGATGGCGCCGATCCTTCCCTGGCCAATGATGGAATAGGAGCGGTTGCCCAGGCCCGTGTCCATGAAGACTTCCTGAATGTCCTTGAGACGGCACGGGACGTTGTTCATGAGGTATTCGCTCTCTCCGGAACGGTAGAGCCGCCTGGTGACGCAGATCTCCGGCGATTGTGAAAAGGGCCCGGGAATCGTGCCGTGGCCGTTTTCAAAGAGCATGGAGACCTCGGCCATGCCGAGGGGCTTGAAGCCGCCCGTCCCCCCGAAGATCACGTCTTCCATCTGGCGGCCCCTCAGTTGTTTCGGGCTCTGCTCTCCCAGACACCAGCGCATGGCATCCACGATATTGCTCTTCCCGCAACCGTTTGGGCCCACGATTCCCATGATGCCGGGGGTAAAGTCTATGGCGAGCTTGTCCATAAACGATTTGAAACCTATAATGGAAAGCTTTTTGATCTCCATGGATCACTCCAAACCTGATGGAATCGTAAAAAGTCCGTCCGTGGACTTTTTACTAACGGAAACCGAAAAGTGTGATTTTCGGTTTCCTTACAAATCAACGGGTTAAACTACAACCCATTGATTTGCGTGCCCGTCCATGGGCACGATGATGACTTTTTGCGAAGTCAT
>CAYOIU010000266.1:0-6017 GCA_964404085.1 uncultured Desulfobacteraceae bacterium
CGCTTGTGAGGATGGCTGATCCGGTAAGCGTATGGATACACACTTCTTTCAACCAGACGGTTGCGGCAACGGGGCGTCTGAGCAGCAGCAATCCGAATTTGCAGAATATCCCCATCCGTGGCGCTGAGGGCCGCGAGATCCGGAGAGGTTTCATTGCGGAGAAAGGGTGTGTTCTGCTTTCGGCTGATTACAGCCAGGTGGAACTCAGGGTTCTGGCCCATTATTCCGGGGATGAGGCATTTATCCGGGCGTTTGAACAGGGGGAGGACATCCATTCCTTGACGGCGGCGGAAATCCTGGGAGTCGAAAAGGGCGAGGTGACTCCCGAGATGAGAAGGATCGCAAAGGCCATCAATTTCGGCATTGTCTACGGAATGGGCCCCCAGAAACTGAGTGAAGAAGTGGGCATAGGAACAAGGGAAGCGAAGGCCTACATCGCTTCATATTATGAGAAATATAAAGGAGTTGAAAAATACAAAAACGAGATGGTCAAAATGGCCAGGGAAAAGGGTTACGTCACTACACTTCTGAACAGGCGGAGGTATCTGCCCGACATACTGCACCAAAACCGCGTGATTAGGGCCGAAGCCGAGCGAATGGCCGTGAATACGCCTATCCAGGGAACCGCCGCGGACCTGATCAAGCTGGCCATGATCAGGATAGCCGGCCGTCTTGGCACCGGGAACTTCTGCTCGAAGATGCTTCTTCAGGTCCACGACGAACTGGTTTTCGAGGTGGTGGTGGGTGAACTTGATGCCGTGCGAGACATGGTACGGGAGGAGATGGAAACCGTTTATCCCCTCCAGGTCCCTCTCAAGGTGGACATGGGCCACGGTAAAAACTGGGGAGAGGCCCACTGAGAATGTATTTTCAGCTCTCCCGGTTCGAGGCTTCAAAAAAGGTTTCTTAACCCCGGGCGCGATATTGCCGGGATACGCTCCGGAAAAATGGAGAGAGGAAGGCAAAAGAGATGGCGAATCAATTCTATGTGGGCATTGATTGCGGGTCGGTCAGCCTGAATTGCATTGTCCTCAATGAAGAAAAGGAGATCGTCTATGAATTGCCCTACAAGCGTCACGTGGGCAAGGTCGAAGAGAGGGCCTATGAGCTTATTCGGGATCTCAATAGAAAATTCGGGGAAGAGGAGATCGTTTCCCTCAGCTTCACCGGCAGTCACGGGAAAACCCTGAGCGAGCAGCTGGGTGTATTCTATGAATACGAAACCATCAGCCAGCTCCTTGGCGCCATGTTTGTTCAACCGGACGTTAAGACCGTTATCAGTATGGGTGGACAGGACATAGCGCTTTTTCAGATTAAACACACAACACCGGACAACCCGGAAGAAACAGATGATTGGCAACTGGAACACTTCAACACCAACGGACCCTGTGCATCGGGCACCGGATCCTTCATCGATCAACAAGCACAACGGCTTGCCACATCGATGTATTCAAGTGATGTAGACATTTCACAGACAAAGATAGATCAGATACTCACTGATTTTATTGACCTTGGGGCCGGGAGTGAAAAACCGGCGAATGTCGCCTGCAGGTGCACCGTCTTTACAAAGTCCGATATGATTCACCTACAAAACAAGGGGGAAAAACTCGAGGATATCATCTATGGCCTCCACATCGGAAATGCCAGGAACTACATGAGTACTATTGTATGCAATCGTGTCCTTTTGGACCCTATCCTCTTCATCGGCGGGCTATCAATGAACCGGCTTCAGGTAAGGGCATTCAAGACCTATTTTCCAAACCTTGTGGTTCCCTCGTGTAACACCTCGCTGGGGGCTTTGGGTGTGGCCATACAGGCCATTGATCTGGGGCAAAAGAACAAGGTGGGGACGGAAACGTTGATGAAAATGGGTGCCCACGGGGAAATATCGGCGCCGCGAGCGACACGACTGGCCTTGAAAAAGACCCTTTTCCCCGAGACCAATGAGATAAGGAAAAGGCCTTTGAAAAAGGGGACAAGGGCCTATCTCGGGATCGACGTGGGGTCAACCACCACCAAGTATGCCCTGATCAACAACGATCGGGAGATCATCCACAAGAGCTATGTGCCTACCCAGGGGAAGCCCATAGAAGTCACCCAGAGACTCCTTGCGACCATTCGGGATGATGTGGGCAAGAAGCTCGAGATTGTGGGGACGGCCACAACCGGATCGGGCAGAAATGTGGTGGGAGATTTTCTTAATGTGGACCTCATCATTGATGAGATAACCGCACATGCGAGAGGTGCAGTGGAAATCGATCCTGAGATCGACACCATCTTTGAAATCGGAGGGCAGGATTCAAAATATATCTTTATTGCAAATACCTACCCCCTAGATTTTGATATGAATAAGGTTTGTGCCGCAGGCACGGGAAGTTTTCTCCATGAACTGGCAGGCAAGTTCGGTATCAATATTGTGGGGGAATTCCAGGATATTGCCCTTTCATCGGAGGCGCCTGTAAAGCTTGCTGAGCGTTGCACCGTTTTCATGGAATCAGACCTGGTCTCCTACCATCAGAAAGGCGTCAAAAAAAATGATCTGATCTCGGGGTTGTGCTATGCCATTGTGCACAACTATCTGAATCGTGTCGTGGAAAAAAGAAAAATCGGGGAAAGGGTCATGTTCCTCGGAGGACCTTCATTGAACAAGGGAGTGGTGGCCGCCTTTGAAGATGTCCTCGGGCGCGGTCTCATTGTGCCCCTTCACAGAGAGGTCCTCGGAGCCTATGGCGCCGCCATCGCGGTTCAGAAAAAAATGCAGTTTGAGCAAAAGGAGAAAAGCACGTTCCGGGGATTGATCAGCTCAATCAATGATCACATGGCGTACAAGGAAAAGACATGCCGGGCGGATCCCAACTGCCACAACCAGTGCAAGCTGAAGATTTATGATTTTGACGGTCGTCGCAGTATCTGGGGGGGCGAATGCGGTCGCTATGACGTTATAAGGACCAGTGACTCAAAAAAGGAAAATCTGTTTCAATTGAGAGATGAGATCTGGAAGAGGTATCTTGCAGGCGTCTGTGAGGAGTTGAACTCCGAAACATCGGAAAAATGCGAAGGCCGCCCGACGGTGGGACTGCAGCGTGCGCTATACACCTACCAAACGGGGGTCTTCTGGGCCCATTTTTTTGACAAACTCGGCTTCAGACTGGTGCTTTCTCCGCCCACCAATCCAAGGATTTCCAGAGCGGGGATCGAGACCGTCCTCGCGGAGACCTGCTATCCCGTGAAGGTTTCCCACGGACACGTGAAGGAGCTCCTGGGCAAAACGGCCTATCTCTTTCTCCCGAGCATCATTGATATGCAGACGCCCGGCCCCAACGAAACGGGCTTCTATTGTCCCATGAGCCAGAGCAATTCCTACGTGGTGAGATCCGCACTGGGGCCGGATGCCACAACCGTTCTGAGCCCGGTGGTACACATGAAGTATGATCCTGATACACTGGCCGTGGAGCTTACGGAACAGATGGGTTCAAAAATAGGCAAAAACCGGGCTGAAATCAGGAAGGCCACCTATCACGCGTTGGAAAGACAGGACCAATTTCGAAAGGAATTGTACCGGAAGGGTCTCGAGAGACTCAAGCAGATGCCTTCCCACGAACCTGTATTGATGATCACGGGAAGGCCATACAACCTGTATGATGAGAGGCTGAATTTGCGATTAGGACAGAATTTGGCCAAGCTCGGCCTGACGGCCATACCAATGGATTTCATTGATGTGTCTTCCGTCGATCTTTCAGATTTTCCATCCATGTACTGGGGACTGGGCGCCCGGATCTTGAGGACGGCAAAATATACACTTGGACAGGAAAACTATTTTGGCCTCCATCTCACGAATTTCGGCTGCGGAGCAGACTCCTTTATCGAGCACTTTTACAAACACATCATGGGGAACAGTCCCTATCTTATCCTGGAATTGGATGAACACAGTGGTGTTGCGGGCGTTATGACGAGGCTCGAGGCTTACAAAAATGTTATAGAGAACACCATGAAAAAATTGAAGGGACCCAAGGGGAGAAAGGTGGGGCTGGCAAACTGAATATGTTTTTCAGACAACGGGATGAAAAATGGTCACTGAATCCGGAAAAATCATCAGCTTCAAATCGCTCAATAAGACGGTAGGTCGGTTCAAGCCGAAAGAGAGGACCTTCCTGATACCCCAGATGAACAGGATCGGAGGCCACCTGCTGGCGGCAACCTTCAGGGGGTTCGGTATCCATGCCTTAGTCATGGACACCTTCAAGGGGCTCGATCTGGGAAAGAAGTTTACCTCCGGGAAGGAGTGCTATCCCTGTCAGATCACCACTGGAGACATCCTCTACTTTATGGAAAAGGAAAAGGAGCGGCTGGGTGACGCCTTTGATCCCGAGCGTTATCTTTATTTCATGCCGGAGTCCAGCGGCCCGTGCCGATTCGGCATGTATAACAAATATCAGCGTATTGTCCTCGACTCGCTCCCGGAGCTGAGTCGCCTGAAAATCGGATCTCTCACTACGGATGACGGATACTCCCTGTCCGCCATCATCGACAAGGACCGGGTCCGTGATCTCAGAAAGTCCTCCTATCTTTCCGTAGTTGTGGCCGATATCCTGGACAGGCTCCTCTGGAGGGTGAGACCCTACGAGAAGGATCCCGGCGCAACAGACGTGTTTATTGAACAATCCATGCATTTGATGGAAGATGTCTTCGAGAAATTCGGTCCTGAAAAGGCGTTTGATAAAATCCTTGACCGGATGGAAGAAGTCATCGAGACGGCGAAGGACCTCATGGATCCTCGCATACCTCGAAAACCACTGATCGGCATCGTGGGCGAGATCTATCTGAGGTCACATACCCATGCGAATCAGGACCTGATCAGGGTGCTGGAGAAATACGGGGCAGAGGTCGTCAATGCCTCCATTGCGGAATGGATGAACTACATCTCATACGATCGAATGCGGGAAGCGAGAATAGCCTTTCGATTGAGTATGAAGCAGCTTCGCTTCAGGTCCATGAAAGAACAAATGAAAAGAATCCTGGGATTCGGCAGTGAACTGTATTACCAGGAATTCAGGCAGAAGAAGGTCTATGATCGGCTGACTTCAATGATCGATCTGGCCGGTGACCACAAAGTGGGGGATCTCGAAAGAGTCCTCAAGGAAGAAGATCTTTTTTCATTCGATGCCGGGACCGAGGCCTGTTTGAGCATACCGGGAATTGTGGAGTATGCCCGCGAAGGATACAACGGCGTAATCAACGTGTATCCTTTCACCTGTATGCCCAGCACCATTACCTCCTCAATTATCCGGCCCAAGATGGACCAGTTGGGTATCCCTTACCTGGATACACCCTGCGATGAAAGTATCCAGCCGGGCAGGGAGGCTGCCATCAGGACCTTTATGTACCAGGCATCTCAACATTTCAAACAAAATGGAAGGAAAGTATTTTAAAAGATTATGACCACAAGAATGCTCATTAATGCAGTAGAATCGGAAGAGTACCGTATCGCCATTGTCAAAGATGGGAAGCTTGACGGCTTTTTCATAGACACGACGACAGCGGAACAAAAAATCGGAAACATCTATAAAGGTGTCGTGGAACGGGTTGCGCCAAGCTTGCAGGCCTGTTTCGTGGATATCGGCACAGGCAAGAACGGGTTCATACAGGCCAGCGAAATCCATCCTGAATACTACATAAACCCGGTGAATTCCTCCAAAGACCAGCCGATCCCATCCGTGGACAAGATCGCCAAGAGAGGACAGGAACTCCTCCTTCAGGTGACGAAGGAGATGCCGGGGAGGAAAGGGGCGCATCTGACCACGTATATATCCCTGGCCAGCCGTTGCCTGGTCCTGACACCGGGCAGGAGCGGGGGCGGCGTATCGAGGAAGATAGAAGACGAGGAAGAGCGAAAGCGGTTGAAGGGTATCATGAACCAGATCAAGCTCCCGGATGACATCGGGTATATCATGCGAACGGCCGCCCTTGGTAAAAACAAGAGAGAAATTAAGGAAAAAATAAACGCGCAAATCAAAGGT
>CAYOIU010000267.1:0-6015 GCA_964404085.1 uncultured Desulfobacteraceae bacterium
CTCATGTTGGTGGTTAGTAAAGATGTGCCCTGTTATGTACAAAGCGGAATTGCAATTGAAAGAAATCCGACCCCGATCCGATTCTGAGTAGCTGGACGAAGGCAGCGCGAACACTCAGGGAAAATACTCCAGGCTCGTGATACCATTATGTCAATGTGGGAGAGAACACCTGAACAACGTATACCAGTCAATATCACCTATGCGACATTCATTCGGCTTTGTCAATTTCATTATTTTTATGATATCTATAAATATATTTTATGGATTGTATCGTCTCATAAACGCTGTTTAAGAATTTCGCCCGGGTCCTCATGATCAATCTGCATTATCTGAGAGTCTTTTATCCGCCTTCGCAGAGGACCACGGGATTGCTCGTGGATGAATGCGCAAACCATTGTTGTGCTCCGGCGCGATGTCGCCCAAAGCTGAGGTGGATAACCGCGGCGTAGCCGAAGGCGAAGACGCGTGTTTTTGGGGGACCACGGGTTTACCCGTGGGGCTCCATTATGGCCGCGAAATATCAGAGCTGCACTGCGGCTGCTCAAAGGCTCTGTGTGACCCAGCCTGCAATTACAGCGCAGATCAGGAAACTGGAAGCCCAGTGTTCTTTGGAACTTTTCAAGAAACGGGGGCGAAACATTCATCTCACCGACGAAGGTGCAGCGCCTTTTCATTACGCCAAGAGGCTGTCGCGGCTGAGTTGGAGGAGAAGACGCTCGCCACTGTTGCCTTGGAGGGAGAAGAATTCTATCTGGATGCGAGCATAGCGTATCTGAAAAATGAACACCTCAGCATGCCCGCCCAGGCCTTCGTGGATATCCTCCTGAAGATTGCCCAGGAGGAACCCGGGCACGGGTTGCGGGACATCATGGCACGGGTCTCTGCCCACTGGAAATGATTCTTTTGCCGTCATTCAGCATATCATGCATCGTCGATGATGCCAGTTCGGCAAAGGCAGGATCATTGATGTGACTGTCCACCTCTAGGACACGAACCTGGGGAACCAGATCCTCTTTCAGTTTTCCTATGAAGGCATCACGCATTTCAGGATCATGGAGCGGTCCCCCCTCCCGGTCGGCCTCTGACCAGCCTCCCATGGGGATGAGCAGCCTGACGGTGGAGGGGGCGCGGTTCAGTTTCCCGGCGACCTGCCGTGCCAGGTTGAGCGTCTCTTCCAGGTTGAGCCGGACGGCGGAGCGGAAATCATAGAAAAAGACCTTCCGGTTTCTGAACTCCGGAGGGACGCTCTGCCGGGTGAATTCCAGGACTGCGCAGTCGAGCCCGCCTGGCACCACCAACCTGGGGACGGTCCTGCGGTTTATCGGCTCGAGGCGCAACGGACCGATCCCTTTGCAGTATCCCCCCTTCAACTCGTCGGCCAGTTCGTGGGTGGCGAGATCCAGGATCCCGTCAAAGCGGCCCTCCCTGGCCAATTCTTCCATGGCATTCCCACCGGTGCCGTTGGCGTGGAAGGGAACCACCTCATAACCGAATCCTTCCAGGTGTTCCCGGATCTGTTCGGCGGCCCGGGTGATGAATCCGAACATGGTGAGCGCGATGCGTTTCTTCGGCTGTCTGCTTTTCCAGTTGCTTCCGGCCATGGCGCAGACCGAGGCCGCTGCCTTGTCCAGGACGGCGCCGGTCAGGCTGTTGATACCCATGATATCCGTGACGCTGTGCATCATGGTGATGTCCTTGGTGCCGACGGTATTCGACATGTCCCGGGAGGCCACCGTGGAGATCATCACCTTGGGGATGCCCATGGGAAGGGCGTGCATGATGCGCGTGCCCAGGTGGGTGCCCGTGCCGCCGCCCGCAGAGATGATCCCGTGAATCCCGCCCTGTTCAAAGAGTTCCCTGACCAGGGTCCTGGCTGCTAATATAACGGCCTGGATCATCTCATCACGGCCCTTGTTCACAAGATTCTTCCCGAGGATAATATCGGAATAGAGGTCATGGTCAGGAGAGAACGGGGAGGGTCTTGCCGTCCCTATGTTGATGGTCAGGGCCGTGAAACCGCGCGCCTCGATCTGTTGCTTCAAGAACAGGTGCTCCTCGCCCTTTGAATCAAAGGTCCCCACAACAGCGATGGTCTTTTTCATTTGGAAGATACCCTTTCGTCGGATGAATCCTATGTTTTCAAGTTTTTCAAAGCCTATTTTCCGGTCTCGTGAGGTCGATGGACGAGAGATCCGTGTTAGAGACCGAGCTGGGTCTTGAACAGATCAACAGACCGAATGTTGATGTCCAGGAGTTCCGCGATCTTGTACTTGGCCGTGATACCCTTGGGGTCGCCTGAAATGGATGTGACCGTGCCGATACCGAGATCCTTTCTCAGTTCGTGCATCATCTCTTCATTGGTCAGGTCAAAGACATCCACCCCGAGTTTGTCCGCCACATATGCTTTGGCTTCCCCGATTTTCATTTTCCGGGTCATCTGCATCCAGGCCACCAGATCTCCGGCGGTTCGAATGCCTCCCATGCAGGAAGCCATGATGTGGGCGATGGACATGCCAAAGGGGTCTCCCACGCCAATCTACAACCCGTCCGCTTTTCCGATCTGAACCAGGGCCTTTGAAACCCTCGTGACCGAATCGATGGGGGGCTGTTCCATCATGGGAACGCCGCAGACCCCCATACCCACATTGGCGTGAATGGGAATGGTTGATGCGCTGCCTGCCGCCTTCAGGAAAGTGACCGCCCGGGAGAGGTTCCAGGCGAGGGATTCGGTGGTGCTGGTATTGACGGCAAGGCCGAAGATATCGGCGCCGGCGGCCTCCACCACTTTCACCTGATCCTGGGGGAAGAGGCCGGCCAAACGCGTGCCTTTGTAGGTCACCTCCCCATGCATTCCAAGAATGAATTCCCCGGAACCGCCCATGAGGATGGGGAGGTCCGGCTCGGAGTCCTTCATTTCCTCTACGGCATTGAGGGACGCCAGGAAATCCGCATCGCCGGCTGATCCGCTCGTGTCGAAGTTCAACCCTTCCAGGCCGACACTTGCCAGTTTTCTGCCCACAAAGACCATGTCTTCGGTCAGCATGGTTGCGGCCTTCTCCTGGCTCTCACGGGCCTCTTTTATCTTTCCCAGGGGCATCAGCTCGGAGGCGTTTGGGCAGGGGCCGTCCGGCTGGAAATACAGTCCCATATTGGGCTGAGCCCCGTACCAGAAGGGTGCCGTGGTGACTTGGGAAATATTGTAATAGTCGCCGGCTTCATAATTGATGACGGATTTGACCGGTTTGTAGCTGTAATCGCTGTGCCCCATGGAAGTGGTATCTGCTCCGCAGGCGCGCTCATAGGTCAGTACGGCCTGCATGCGGCTCATAGGTGTGCCCACACCGCCGCCGTCCTGGCCCGAGTAGAAGGCCATGGTGCAGCCGTCATCGGTGGTAATCACCTCTTCCCCAGGGTTCACACTCACCACCCTTGAAGGTTCGGCAATGATATCAAACAACTGCTGCTGCTCTTCCATGTCAAGCACCGGAATGGAACCGCGCCGGGCCGCATCCTCGGTCCCGGTTTCGATATCTCCTCTGACCTTCTTTTGCGACAGCCACAGACGCTCACCGTCACCCATGCGGGTTAAGACTTCTTTGTTCATCCTGATAATACCTCCTGTTTCATGAAAGGCCCATCTCTTTTTCCGTTTCCACGACAATGGACCTGATCTCGGCCAACACTTCACCTGGAAGCGGTTCAGGTCGGTGGTTTTCCAGTATCCATTTGGCCTTTTCCACAGCACGCTCATAGGCAGTGGTGGCCCCTTCGTTTTCCCAGGCCATTCGCATATTGCGATCGATCAGTTCCGGTTTCGACTGCTTCCTCATGCCCTCAAAGGTGTGGGGATGTATAAGAAAATCGCGGCCGGGACCAATCTCCTTGATCACGTCCACGGCAAGCGTATAGTCGTTGACCTCCACACCCTGAATCGTAAATTTGATCATGCGCGCCATTTCGCAGTCCAACAGCAGTTGACCGTAATCGAAGGTGATGCCGCTTTCAAGCATTCCCAGACCATAGATCATATTGGCACCTGCCAATGCGGGGATCATAGCGGTCAGGGTCTTCTCGTGGCCCATCTGCGTGTCGGATATCTTCCCGTCACCCTACCCACCGGCAACGTAACTGGGCAGGTTGTAGTAACGTGCCAACCGTGCCACTGCGCCGCTAATGAGCGCGCATTCGGGCGTGCCTACCGTGGCTGCGGCCCGCTTCAGGTCCATGGCCGTCGTGGAACTGCCGTAGATGACCGGTGCGCCCCTGCGTGTGAGCTGGGACAGTGTGATGCCGGACAGAAGCTCCGCATTGTGGGTCACCAGGGTGCCGGCCAGCGTTACGGGGGCGGTTCCTCCGGCCATTGCCATGGAGAGAATATTGCAAACCACATTGTTGCGGGCCGCTTCCATAACGATTTCGCAACAGTCACGGATCAGCTTCAACGGGCTTATGGGGCAGGTGGTAAAGCTGACGATGGGGCGTTTCTTGAAATTTTTCATGCCGCCCACAATGGCCGCACCCATCTCGATGATCTTGTTAAGGAGTTTGCGGTTCCCCGGACCGAATGCGCAGTGCTTGGTGGTGTTGGTCAGGAATGCCTCGGCATTGTGAAGTGGGACGGATTCCTGGTTCTCGTCGTGGGCCCCAAGCGCCTTTTCACAGAAATCCACTTCATCCAGGTAATCGATCACACGGGCGGTATCGACGAGGTCCTGCTTGACCGGGTCCCTGTTTTCACCGGTAAAAATGTCATTTATCTTGACCCCTTCACTGAAATTGGTGAAGTTGACCCGGTTGTTTTCAAGGACACAGTCCCTTTCGGGGTCTCGGGCGGCCAGTACGACCTTGGGAGGGGCCGAGCGGATGGCGTCCTCCACCATGTGCGGAGGGATCCTGACGATCTTTTCCTCCAGATCCACCTCGGCACCACTGTCGGCGAACAGGGCCAGGGCCTCTTCATCTTCAACGAACACCCCAGTGTCCTTCAGCACCTCCAGGGTCCCGAGATGGATTTCCTCAAGCTCATCCTCGGTCAGAATACCGAGGCTCAGCCCACCATTGAGCTGCTTGCCTGCATGTAGACTTCGTTTCATTGAGTCCCTCCTTGAAAACAGGATGATGGCATTGCGCCGGTTCATTCCATTACAAATATTGTTTCAGATAGGTATAGTTTTCGGTCAATCGGCCGTTGTAGACGATCACCGCTTTCTGCAGTTCCGGACAAAGCCCTGAGTTTTCCAGCGTGGTGGTGTATTCGGCCCCGAGCAGGTTGGGAATGAAAGGCTTCAACTGATTGCTGAAAAAGGTGGAGGAATCGTTCGGCAATTCGCAGGGCAGGTTGTCCACCGCCAGGAGGACGATGCCGTCCCCCCTGTGGCCGTCCGACCAGGTCCCCCTCACCGGATCGATTCGGTATGCGGGCGTGCTGCTGTCCGTTGAACGGACGTTGCACTCCACAGAACCGTTCGTGTCGCAGGTGATGTCCGCGATGCCGCAGAGCTTGGGCGAAGCTGTGTTCTCAAAAAGCCTTTTCAGTCCTGCCCATGTAACGAACCGGGGATAGTGCTTTTCCCAGTAAACGGCATTGACCAGCAGGGTGAAGTACGGGAGAAAGCCTTCAAAGCGGCTTTCGTAACGCTCCGGATGATCGTAATAGTCCTGAAGGTCGAAAGGAGATCCATCCACGCGCTGAACCAGATCCCTTTCTTTGAATATTGTCAGATAGACGGTTCGATTGTTGCCTTTGCCCTTCTGAAGAAGGTTTTGAACTTTCTCCGGTGCGATGGTCTCGGCAGGGAGACAATTGAAAATCTTCTGAGCCCCTTTGGTTACGTTTCCGTAGCCGAGAATCCCGATGGTGAAGGGGCTGATTTCGGGTGGCAGACCCTCTTCCTGGATGCGCTTTCCTACGGCTTCAAGCTGTTCCCGGGCCGCTGCAACCGAAGGGTACTGATGGGCACGAAGACAATCCGAAAAGGGTGTTTCAATCCCCTTGTGAGACCAATACTCACCCAT
>CAYOIU010000268.1:0-6003 GCA_964404085.1 uncultured Desulfobacteraceae bacterium
CGGGAGGACCCTGCTGGGGATGACGCTCACCAGCAAGGTGAAGCCGTACAAGTGGAGGTTCGGTCCTTTTGCGCCGGAAGTGTACCGGATGCCTTTTGCTTACTGCTACCGGTGCCCCTACGGGAAGACCTACCCGTCTTGCGATCTTCGCTGTGCCGAGGCCCTGCACGAATTTTTCATAAACCAGATGTCGGGGGACCAGGTTGCCGCGGTGATTGCGGAGCCGGTCCAGGGAGAGGGAGGATTCATTGTCCCGCCCAGGGATTATTTCGCGCGAGTCAAGAACATCTGCGAGGAAAACGGGATTGTCTTCATCATGGATGAAATCCAGTCAGGCATGGGAAGGACGGGATATCTCTTTGCCTCGGAGTATTTCGGCGTTGAACCGGATATCATCCTTTCGGCGAAATCCCTGGCCGCGGGCATGCCCCTGAGTGCGGTGACCGGAAAGGCCGAAATCATGGATGCCCCCCACGTGGGTGGTCTAGGCGGAACCTATGGAGGCAATCCTTTGTCGTGCGTGGCAGCCCTGGGGGTTTTCGAGACCATGGAAGAGGAAAACCTCATTGAAAAGGGAAAGAAGTTGGGAAGGGAAGTGCGGCTAGCATTTGACAAACTGAAAGAAAAATATGACATTGTAGGAGATGTGCGGGGACTGGGTTCCATGCTGGCCCTGGAACTGGTGAAAGACCGGGAAACAAAGGAACCGGCCGCGGATGAGGCAAAAAGGCTCGTCCAATTCGCATTTGAGAGAGGATTGATTCTCCTTTCCTGCGGCAATTTCAGCAATGTCATCAGGACCTTGATGCCCCTTTCCATCGAAAAAGGGCAGCTGGAGAAGGGACTTGCCATCCTTGACGAGGGCCTGAGCAAATTGACTCAGTGACGAAGCAGTTGAGGGAATTTGGAAAGGAAGGGCAGGAGGCTCGTCTCAGGAGAAGAGTCCTCCTGCCCTTTTATCGCTTTCAGGCAGTTTAACCCGGATTAGGTGAAGCCTCGTTCTTTTAATGGGGTGGCAGCATGAGGAAGGACATATGAAGCTGGGATCATTGCTTGAACGGGTCAATCGATTGTACCCGAAGAAAACGGGCGTGGTGTGCGGTGAACACCGGTTCACCTACAGGGAATTTGTGCAAAGGGTTTACCGGCTTGCCGCGGGCCTTAAGCGTGAAGGAATACGAAAGGGTGACCGGGTGGCCATATGCCACCAGAATTGCCACTATTTTCTGGAGGCCTATTTCGCAGCGGCAGTCACCGGTACGATCCTGTGCCCGTTGAACTACCGGCTTTCGGCACGGGAGATTGCCTTCATCCTGGAAGATACAGGGGCTGTGACGCTGATTGGACAGCCCAGGTTTTACCCGGCGATCAAGGAAGCGATCGGGAGGCTGGATAATCCTGTCAGCACCTATTGGACCGAAAAAGAGAGCATCCCGGCGGGGGAAACGAACCTTGAAGACCTTCTTGAATGGGAAGGAGATACCGTGGAGGAGGTGGAGACGGGAGCGGATGACGCGGCCCAGCTCTATTACACGAGCGGGACAACAGGTCGCCAGAAAGGTGTCATCCTGACCCATCGGAATGTGGAATATCATTCCCTCGGAACCGTCGCGGAACTCAAGATGACGGACGAAGATGTCTGGCTTCACGCTGCGCCCATGTTTCATTTGGCAGATGCCTGGGCCACCTGGGCCGTCACTTGGGTCGGCGGTACCCATGTGATGGTTCCCGAGTTCAATTCCGGGGACGTGATCGAGACTATGCAGCGGGAGAAGGTCACCCTCACCAACATGATCCCCACCATGCTCAACCTGATGGTCAACGACCCTGCCATCCGGGAAGCGGTGTTTCCATCGCTCCGGCTCATGCTCAGCGGCGGGGCCCCCATCGCCCCGGAAGTGGTGCGAAAAATTATGGACGCCTTCGGGTGCGACTATGTCCAGACCTACGGGATGACCGAGACCAGCCCCTATTTGACCATGTCCCTGCTTAAAGACTCCCTGAAATTGCGCTCAGAGGAGGAACGGTTTCGGTTCAAGGCCGCGACGGGCAGACCTGTCCTTTTCGTAGATCTCAAGGTGGTCCTTGAAGACGGTCGGGAAGTGGTATGGAATGGAAAAGAGGTGGGAGAAATTGTTGTCAGGGGTGAGAGCGTGACGCCCGGCTACTGGCAACTCCCGGAAGAAACGGAAAAGAGCATCAGGAATGGATGGCTTCACACCGGTGACCTGGGGGTCGTAGACAGCGAAGGGTATGTAAACATCGTGGACCGGAAGAAGGACATGATCGTCACGGGGGGAGAGAACGTCTACTCCACCGAGGTGGAAAACGTCCTCTATTGTCATCCGGCCGTGCTTGAGGCGGCGGTCATCGGGATTCCCGATGAGAAGTGGGGCGAGACGGTCCATGCCTGTGTTGTCCTGAAGGGGGGTATGGAGGTCGCGGAAAAGGATCTTATCGATTTTTGTAAAAAGGATCTCGCCCGATACAAGGCACCGAAATCGGTGGAATTTCTGGAGGCATTGCCGCGCACGGGTTCAGGCAAGATCTTCAAAAAAGGCCTGAGCGACAAGTACCACCCGGGCTAGCCGCCGATAGATGACATCTGGGCAACGCTTCCAAGGGGGTGATCGGCTGTGAGTTGGTGTTCTGCTTCCTTGGAGGAAGCGGCTTCAAAAAAGATACCAGCCAGTTCGCGATCAGAGGCACCCTTTCGCAACGGTCCCCTGATATCTATTTCCCTGTTCGAGAGGAGGCAGGGCCTCAGCTTCCCGCTGGCGGTGAGGCGCAGCCGGTTGCAGGTGCGGCAGAAATGGTGGCTCATGGGGCTGATGAAGCCGATTTCTCCCAAAGCATCCCGGAACCTGAACCGCTGGGAAGGCCCGTCATGCTGATCTTTCGGCACTGGGACCAGCTCCTGGAAGGTATTGAGCTGGGACTGGATCGATGAGGTCGGCACAAACCTGAAAAAATGGTCCGATTCGGTCACGCCGATGGGCATGTATTCAATGAATCGCACATGGTAGGGGTACTTGAAGGTAAGCCGTGCGAAGTCCAGGATTTCGTCATCATTGATGCCACGCATAACCACCGCGTTGACCTTGATGGGATCGAATCCCATTTTTCGGGCCATGTCAAGCCCTTCCCACACGTCCTGAAACCCATGAAATCCTGTGATTTCACGATATTTGTCCCGGTCAAGGGTGTCCAGGCTTACATTCAGCCTCCTGATACCTGCCGCCTTGATCCTTTCCAGTTTTTTCTCCAGAAAAATCCCGTTGGTGGTGAGAGAAACGTCCTTGAGCCCTTCAAGGGCCGTCAGCCTGGAGAGGAAATCGCAGATGCCTTTTCTCACCAGGGGTTCACCCCCGGTCAGACGAACCTTGGTAATGCCGAGAGGAATGACGATTCCCATCAGGCGCAGGATTTCTTCATAGGAGAGGATATCTTTATGCTGCAGCTTTGGCACGCACCGGTCCGGTTTGCAGTAGATACAGGACAGATTGCACCGGTCCGTGATGGAAATGCGGAGGTAGTTGAGATGCCGATTGTAGGTGTCAACAAGATGGGGCCGTGATGTTTTCATTTCACTCCAATAGCAATATATATCAGAGAATCCATTTTGAACTGGAAACGGAAAAATAAATTATATATAAACCGGGAGAAATGGTCAATGGGATTCGGTTTTTGAAAGGGGGATAATGAATGTCAGATGAAATAAGGGTGGAAATGCGTTCGGGTTTCGCCATGATAACCCTTTCCCGGCCAAAGGCTTTTAACGCCTTTGACCTGGAGATGATAGGGCGCCTGGCGGAGATCCTGATCAGGATGGCCCCGGATCCGGAGGTGACAGGGATAGCCTTTGCAGGGCAGGGAAAGGCCTTTTGCGCCGGTGGCGATTTGAGGTGGCTGTCCGGATACAAAGGAGAGTCGGACGCGGCTTTTCACGAGCTGGCAGCACGCTATCACCAGGCCATCCTGGAAATAAAGAGAATGCCCAAGCCCGTGGTAGCCGCGATAAACGGACTCGCAGCAGGCGGTGGATTTTCACTGGCCCTGGCCTGCGATTTCAGGGTCATGGAAGAATCGGCCGTTTTAAAGCAGGGCTACACCAGCAACGGGTTGAGCATCGATGGAGGCGGCACCTATTCCCTGCCGAGGCTGGTGGGCCTGGCAAGGGCCCTGGAAATTGCGGCCTTCGACAGGAACATCTCAGCAGAACAGGCCCTTTCCTGGGGGCTGGTGACCGAAGTGGTTGAAGACGGGAAAAGCCTGGATCGCGCCCTCGAATTACTGGAAGAACTGAATAAGATGCCTTTGAGTTCCTTTGCGGCCTCGAAAAAACTCCTGACTGACTCCTTTGATACCCCCTTGGAGCGAACACTGGAAAAGGAGCGCGATGCGCTTTCCCAATGTGCGGTTCATCCCAATGGAAGGGAAGGGGTGGCCGCATTCCTGGAAAAGAGGAAACCGCTGTATAACCAGAGTTCGAAATCCAGGCCATAGATCGCCGGCGAAAAGCCCCGTTGGCGTTGGGGTGGCGAATGATCAATTGGGCAGGATGATGACTTCCAACGAAGTCGCTTTATTGACGCGTATAAAGAAGCGAATCTGAGAATCTTTTTCAGATGCTTTCTAAACACTCCGGAGGGGATGGACGGTTATTCGGGGTTTAGTGGTACGCAGTAGTGAGCGCATGGGTTTAGGAGGTTTAAACCCCAAATAGCCGTCCATGTAGAAGTGAGTTGCCAAGTGCACTTTGAGAAAGCACATGAAAAAGATTCTCAGATTCGCTTCCACTTCGTTGATCATAGGCTGCCGCTGGCGGCATAAACCAGCTTTTTACTAAATCATCACTGTTGAGGAGAAAAAAGTGCCCGGGAGAAGGATAGAGACCGCAACATCCAGGACGGCAGAGTGGATCTGTGTATCTCGAGCCGCCTCATCACTTGAGTCCAACAGCCACTATCAAGGCGATGATCACATCGCTCTTTTACTTGTTCCGAAGCTCTTTAAGATTTTCTTGCACATCCCATTGGTTAGAAAATTCTTCAGCCGGGTCATGACGCCGAAGGGCATCTATGAGTACACAATCGCTCGGACGAAATACATCGACGCGGTTTTCAAGGAGATTCTGTCCGAGGGATTTGATCAGATACTGATCTTTGGCGCCGGATTCGATACCAGGGCACTGCGTTTCCAGAGAGAGGCCGGGGGTACGAAGATATTCGAGTTAGATGCGTCGATCACTCAGAAGGCGAAGCTTGACCAGTATGCGAAGCGTGGGCTTCACATCCCGGCAAACGTCGAGTTCATCTCGATCGATTTTGATAAGGAATCTCTTTCAGAGAAGCTTGAGGACTCGGGATTCAATAGGGACGGGCGAAGCCTTTTCGTGTTGGAAGGTTTGTTGATGTATTTGCAGCCGGAATCGGTGGACGAGACCTTCAAGGTGATCGAGAGATTTGCAGGAGAGGGCAGTGAAGTTGTTTTTGACTATGTTCGGGCGTCGGTTCTTCGGCAGACAGGGTCGTATTATGGGGAAAGAGAGATTCTGAAGTCAGTGACGAAAGCGGGTGAGCAGTGGCATTTCGGGATTGAGGAAGGTGAGCTGGAGGGATTTCTGAAGAAGCATGGCTTGAGCGTAATTGAGCACAAGGACGCGGAGGACCTGGAGCGGATGTATTTCACAGGAGCATCAGGGGAGATCGCGGGGCGAATCAACGCTACGCATTGTGTGGTGAGGACGGTGAAGGCGGAAGTGGAGTGAGCCGCGCTTAGACTCGCGCCTGATCAGCGATTTTCAGTATCAAATGGAAGAAATTGAGGGCAGGGGAAAATCAAATGGAACACATTGAACGTAAGAGAACGGTAATCTGGGAAGATCCCAAAAACAGTGCAAGGGATGCTGCTTCAATCTCGGGGTTGGATTACCTAAAGGCTATTAAGAATCAGTAATTTCCGGTTAAGTTATTGCATGTAAAGGGGAAGTCGGTTGCCTCC
>CAYOIU010000269.1:0-5987 GCA_964404085.1 uncultured Desulfobacteraceae bacterium
TCCGGAATGTTGATGTCAACAACGTGGCCAAAAGGGCGGGCAACGCTCTTCGTCTCATTGAGGAAAAGGACGAAAAGGCGTCCGTGACCGGGAAAATCTTGCTTAAACTGGTACGGGACAAATTTGCCTCCCTCGCACTGGCGGAGCCATTGAGCGGCAAATACGACAAAACCTATTTCGCCTTGCAGCTCGAAATCATCAGGCTGCTCCTGGAGCACAAACTCTACATGCAGGCATTCACCGTCATGCGTGAGTTCGTGGGATCCGTCGGCATGTTGGGAGTGGAAAAGGCAAAAGTGAATAATGCCAGCGGTCGTGGAAAGAGAAAGATGTTTGCCGAAGTTTTTGTGAATATGTTTCAACATCAGAAGGATGACTGGGATTTCCCGGAAAAAGCTGAAACATATAAGAACAAACTGCTCCCCTATTATAATAAACTGGTTGCGGCTGGCATAGAACCGATAATGAGAGGGTTTTATAAGAAGCTGTCCGACTACAGGAATGGCTTTGACCATGCCTGGACCTTGAAGAGTGAGGCAGCTCCGGATGTAAAAGAGGTGGGGGACTCGATTCATGGAAAGCTGAAAGAGGTCGTCCGGCTTCTGGAAAAAAACGGCATATTGTATTGAAATTGCGACATCTTCCCGGGAAAACTTCAGAAATTCCGGCGCATGTCAGGTACAATAATCATCACTTGGTCGGATGCACAGGAGAATATGAGAGATAGCAGTTGGTTTCACCAACATAGCCGCCAAAAGCTGGAGAGGAGGTGCACCGGAATGGAGATTAGGAGTGAACACAGTATGTTGGCCTTTTTTTCGCTCTTTCGGAAACCTCGAAAAACCTCCCGGAGGGCATTTTCGGAGGGTGTGCGTGGAAAACGCCTTGCAACCCCCCAAAAACCCGACAAAATTTTGGGTTAGAGTCTGAAGGAATGCCCCGATTAGAGGGGATTGAGACTTATCTCTCAGTGCCTCTTGCAGCTCCGCCAAAAAGGGTCTGAAGGAATGCCCCGATTAGAGGGGATTGAGACGATCATTCGCGACCAGAGGTTGCTCCTACCTGATGTGAGGTTTGAAGAACGGATCGAAAAAATTGAAATCCGCCATAACTTCATCCTGTCAATCGTGCCAGCAAAACTCCCTTTGTCCTTTAGGCCCGGGCTCCATCCCAGTTTTTCTTGATTTTTTTGAAGATTTCTCCCTCTAAAGCCATAAGAATAAATAGAAGGCAGCAACCAATTCTTATGCCGGGAGGGATAAAATGACTTCTTCTGATTGGAAAAACGCACTTCAAAAGGTAAAGGTCGTTCCTGTGCGGGAGGAGCAGATCACCGAAGACGAATTCCTCTCCTTTGAAGACATGGTGCCTGTGAAGAGGGATGCGCTTCAGAGAACCCTGCGGAGAACACTCTCTGAACTGGAGGAACTCATTCGTGAAAACAGATGGGAAGATGTCCTGGCTATCGCATACCCCCTGGAGGAAAAACTGCCTGAGATCGTGGAATCCGGGCTTGACAGCGAAGTCAGGGCCAAGGCCGCTTTTGCACTCGGACAGCTCATGCGTTTTGATGATGCCATCCAGGAGCTTTCCCTGTGCGTGAAACGAGAACCCGACAGCTTCCTTTTCCACAGCTCTTTAGCCTACAACGCCTACAATTCTCTGTATGCGGCTTCAAATAAGGAGATCTTCCTGCGGGGGCGGCCGCGCCTTGAACGTATCGCATTGGCGCACAGACACTTCAAAAGGGCACAGGAACTGCGTCCGGACGGTATCACCAATTTCTACAGAGAAGGGATGCTCTTCAAACAGATCGAAAAAAAGACAGAAAAGTCTATCCCCCTTTTTGAGGCGGCAGTTCGCAACTGGGACGGGATGGATAATGAGCAGAAGAAGAAAAGGACACAGGAGCGCAAGAACTATTGCAAGGCCCTTTATCAGTTTGCGAGCGCGCTCCTTGAAAGGGGCCTGCCAGAGAAGGCGCTTCAGATGCTCACAAAGTGTTTGGCTGAGGATGAAAAGACAGAACATATTTCTCTTGTCTACAAATACTTTGCACTGGGCAAGGTGCATTTTCAACTCAATGAATTTGCAAAGGCAAAAGATGCCCTTGATTTTGCGGCAACCTTCAAGGCCGACCGGCCCATAGATTTCGTCTATGAACTGCTGGCCAGGACCTTTCTCGCCCTGGACGATGCGCCGGGCGCCGCGGATACCATAAACCGGGTGCCTGAAAAGAAGAGGCGGCCCTATTACCGGTGGACCGAGGCCGACGTGCTTTGCGCGCTCAAGGATTTTCAGGGCGCGCGCCGTGTTCTCCTCCTGTCACTTGAGCGGGATAAACGATCCGGGCACAAGGCGCTGATTCGCCTTGCCAGGATCGAATACCTGGGAGAGGATTTCCGCAAGAGCATGAAGTATGCAAAGGCTGCGGGAGAGTTTTTCCGTGAAGCATGGGGAGGTTTTCTGGACGATGCCGTGTTCTGGCAGGCCTTGAACGCATACCGTCTCCACGATTATGAAGAGGCCATGGAACTGGCCACGGACCTGAAGGACCGCAATCCGCATTACCCCAAATTGGCAGTGCTCCTGACCAGGCTTTCCCGGCAAGATCATGGGGCTACCCTGGAGTTATCATGAACGAGCAGAAAAATGAGGCAAGAAAAGAGAGCAAGGGACCGCTGGATTTCCGGCTGGTTCTGGCGAGGCTGGAAAAGGAAATCATCGGTGGAAAAGATCCTGCCAGGTGCCGCACCATTCTCGGCCGGGGGGATGTATGGAAAAAGCTGGATGCGGAAATGAAACTGAAGTGGGCAAGACTGGCACAGATGGCGGGAGAAGTGGAGGTTGCCCTCGGGATATTCGCCCACATAAATCGTACGGTTCCTGACAGGGCCGACGCGTGGATCGAACATCTGGAGCTTTTATCTCTCCTTGATAAAAAGGCAGATCTTGCCCGGGTCCTGGCCGCATCAAGAGGCCATATCGGGGAAGAGCGTCATCATGAGTGGTTTAGGCTCTCCAAGGACGGAGGCCCCGGAGAAGACCGGGATGTGGGCAGGGCCCTCGAACCCTTTGAGCGGCTGAGACAACGGCGGAAAGCCATCGAGTGTTTTCTCGACCTCTTTTCCGGCAGGGAGGACTGTTTCGCACGCCAGTGGGCGAGTAAAACAGAGGCAAAGCAGGGCTACGTCCCGGTACGCCGCCCAATGGGAGAACAGGATGTGGAGGAACATCTCTCCGGGAAGAAAACATACGGCCTATATCTCCTGCGGTCCGATGCGACCGTGAAGACGGCGGTTATCGATGTGGATCTTGATGCAAGATTCCGCAACCAAAGGCTGAGTCAGGAGGACAAAAGCCTCATCGGGAGAGAACGAACGTACATGTTCACGAGGATTGGCGACCTGGCCAAGGATGCAGGGCTTGCTCCCGTGGTGGAGTTTAGCGGAGGGAAGGGGTTTCACTTCTGGTTTTTTTTCGAAACTCCGGTTGCAGCCGGCAAGACAAGAAGACCACTTGAACAAATCAGCCGTCTTTTAGGCAAGGACCTGAGCGCTTTTCAGATCGAGGTGTTCCCGAAGCAGGACAACCTCTCCGGAAAAGGGTTCGGCAATCTGGTAAAGCTCCCCCTGGGGGTCCATCGGTTGACCGGAAAACGCTCCTATTTTGTCGAGTGTCACGACCGCGGTGTCGAAGCGCAGCTCGAATTCCTTCAAAAGGCAATAAAAACCAAGCCTGATCAGATGAATCTCTTGCCCGGTGAGGCCGAACGAGCGGAGGTTTTCGTCCACCCGAGGATGAAGGAGTGGGCTGATCAGTATCCGGAACTTATGACCCTGGAGTCCCTGTGCCCGCCTGTGGGTCAGGTCATTGCTTCATGCCGCAATGGACATCAGCTCTCCTTAAGGGAGGAGAAGATCGTTTTCCAGACAGTGGGCTTTCTTCCCAGGGCGAAAAGCCTTATGCATCACTTGCTCTCTTCGGCAGCTGACTACAATCCACATCTGGTGGATCATAAACTGAGCAGATTGCGGGGGACGCCCATGGGATGCAAGCGCATTCATTCCCTGTTGAATTTTACCGGTGATATTTGCCCGTTTAAGCGAACGGGAGCATATGCCCATCCGCTCCTGCACGTGGAGCAATGGAAGGAAGGGGGCTGTGTCCGGTCCGAAAAGGCACGGGATCTCTCTTCAGCCCTTGAAAATCTCAAGGCGGCCATATCCCAGGCGGAGGCCTTTCTGGAGTAATGGAAAGCATCTATGTATTGGAGCCCGGCAGCTACCTTCGCAGGGAAGGCCATTCCCTCAAGGTGGCGAAAGGCGATAGGGTTATCGAAGAAATCCCTGTGGAAGGTCTCAAGAAGCTCACCTTGGTGGGCTACGTCTCCCTGAGCGGTGGGGTACTGGATTTCCTCATCCAGAACAGGGTAGAGACCGTGTTCATCACCCCGACCGGTCGGTTCAGGGCCAGGCTGGCCTTGGATGAACATCGTCATGTGTCCCTGAGGAAGGCCCAGTATATCCTACTCAGCGAACCCGATTTTGCTCTAAAGACCGCCCGGATTATTGTGCAAGGCAAGATCCGGAACATGACAAGCTTCCTGCTCTTGAGAGCCAGGCAGTATAAAAACGAGGCATTGCGTATCGGGGCGATCAAATTAAAATCCATGTCCGGGGCTACTCAGGATGTAGAGAATCTTGACAGGCTGCGGGGCCTTGAAGGCGGTGCGGCCCGCATCTATTTTCAGCTTTTTCATGCACTCATCCGGAATCCTGCTTTTGAGTTCCAGGGCAGGAACCGGCGACCCCCGCTCGATCCGTTAAACGCCTTACTCTCCTTCGTGTACACCATGCTTACCAATGAGGTCCTTTCGGCTATAAAGGCCTGCGGCCTCGACCCGTATATGGGAAGCCTCCATGATATTGCTTACGGCAGGCCTTCTCTCGCGTGTGACCTGGTTGAGGAATACCGTTCGTTCCTAGGTGATCGGCTGGTTCTTGGGCTGGTGAACCGGAAGGTTGTTTCGCCTGAAGATTTTGTGTACAGGAGAAAGCCTCTTGCCAATTATCGGGACGAGGAGGAGATGAAGGCCAAACGGCCGGTGGAGATGAAGCCTTCCATCAACCGGGCCTTCATATCAAGTTACGAGGAGATGATGAACCGACAGATTGCTTACGGGACGCCAAGAAAAAAGACAAGCTACAGGCTGTTGATCCTTCATCAGGTCCGGACCTTTGCAGACTATCTTCAAAACACCTCTGAAGCATACCAGCCCTTTTCCTGGGAGGTTTAAGGTGTTCTATCTGGTCTGTTTTGACATTGTCGATGACCGGGCCAGGCAGCGGGTTGTCAAGTCTCTCAAGTCCTATGGTGAGCGCGTACAGAAATCCGTCTTCGAGTGCCCCCACCTGAGCGAGGAAAAATTCCTTAAAATGAAGAACCGCCTTGAAGACCTGATCGACGCAGGAGAAGACACCGTAAGGTATTATCCTCTATGCCGCTCCTGCCTCAAGAATGTGGAACATACAGGGATCGGGGAATCACCCAAACCGGAGAAGTACCGTATTGTTTGATGGAAGGGTTATTGCTGGTATGATTTGAAGAAATGCCTCAATTTGTGAGGATTTACAGCTACCGGTACTTACAGGATAGAAAATCTGTTTAGGCTGGATTGAATTAAGGGCGGGGAAAACGCAGTCAATAAACGGGTAAATTAGAGGTGGTGAACTCAAAACCAAGGGGACGCTGGTAAAAAAGTAAATTTAAAAAGGGGGAATGGGGGTTTGCCCTTGACATTGGAAATTTTAACCAGCGAAATGGAGAGAATTATCCCGAAAAAGGCCTTTCCAGGAGATAGAATTTTCACCAGGTCGCCCTGAGATAGCTTGTAGGACTCCCAGGATATCAGATAGCCAGAAAATCTGTGATAGGTCTGACAGATCAGGAAATGGGTGCCCCGGTTGTTATTGAGCGAGCAGAAG
>CAYOIU010000270.1:0-5946 GCA_964404085.1 uncultured Desulfobacteraceae bacterium
ATCATCTGCTGCGTTGCCTTCGTTCGCTCCTCCCTGCGGCGTATCACTCCATACGCCTCACTCGTCGCTCCTCGGCGCCTTACATCTAATGTCTTGCTGATGATCAGGGAACTCTTCAAACGACTTGTTTTAATAAACATGAGTGAAACTATACGGTGGATTTGTTATCGGAGTTCATCCAAATCCCGGGTCCGCTCCCTGCAAAAATGTTGAGAGCAAATTCCATGCCGACTTGGGGCGAGCATTCAGTTTTTCCGGCTCAATTCATCGCGAAAAAGGGTGATTTCCCGCCTCAACCGATCTCCCTCATTCGGGGCAAGGGGGATGTGTGCTACCACCTTATCATCCATCTCCAAGGTCTTCAGAAGGTCCCTGACCCGGTTCACCATATCGACGGCCCTAAGGGTCCCGTCACCCGAACGGCAATTGTCCCTGTGACATGAAACCACCACCACGCCGTCCGCTCCGTTTTTCCTTCCAAGAGGCTCAAGGAGGTACTGGGTCCTCAAGGTCCCGGCGCAGGGGACTTCCACCCAGTTCACACTGCCCAGGACACTGTCATTTTCAAAACCATTTTGGCGCACCAGATCGGCGGATCTCTGACACACAAATCCGGTGATACGGGGAGATTCTCCTTTCCTGCTCTCTTCCGGAATAATCTTTTCCTGATAATGGGATTTTTCCACAGCGGAAAGTTCGATGGCCTCCCCCGGGCAAAGGCTCGTGCAGATCCCGCATCTCTGGCAGGCAAGAGAAAGGAAGTTGGGTTTGTCGGTAAAATGGATGGCACCGTGCGGGCAGACCCGGAAGCAGGTCAGGCACGTGGCGCAGAGATCCCTGTCATAAAGGATCTGCTCGACCGCACCCTGATCGACGATCCATCTGGAAAGACCTGAAATCTCCTCCACCACGGCCGAGACGCTTTGGGAGCTTTCCCAAAAATTCATTTCTTCGGCGCTGCCGTTGACCACAAAAACCCCCCGCCGGTTGGTGAGGCAGGTTGATCTCAGGAGGTTATCCGACTGGAGATACCCTCCAGGGCCTGTTTCCAGCGCGAACACGCTACTGATCCGCTGCAACGCCTGGGCAGGTCGCTCAGATTCTCCGACCACCAGAAAATCCGCTGACGTGCTCAGTTCCTCATCCAGGACCACATCATCAAATTGAACTTTTACCTCTCCCGATTCCAGTCCCACGGACAGCAGGTCGGTCCTGGCAACGAAACATCCACCGTCTCTAATACGGCCATAAAGCATCTCAAGCCCCCTGGATGCCACCTTGACCTGGCAGGTGATGAGACAGCAGGCAATCTCGTATTCCTCCTGGAGCCGTGCAATCAGAGTGAGGAGGCGCTCACTTCCTGCCGTGGTGTTCAAGCCGTCCAGGTTGTCCAGGACGATGACCCGCTTCACACTGGGGGGAGGACCTGCCTTTTCCATGGCTTCTTCCGCCCTGGAAAGGGTCCACACCTGGTCGTGTCCCGGGTCACCCAGTATATCATAAACGGGTTCACGGACGGATTCATAGGCGATCACCAAGTAACCGACAGCCCGTTCAATCCTTTGATCTTCCAGTTCAAGGGTAAGGGTGAAATCACCGACCTGGCCTGTCAGGGAAACGACCCTTGCCCCGGTCAGACATTCAGCTCCTTCAGGAATTCTGCTGTTTTCCCTTTTGTCGGGAAGAAGCAAAAGGACGGGAAAGCCTCTTTTCACCAGTCGCTCGCTCAAATGACAGGCAGTTTCCCCGTCGCCCAGGACCACTACGCATTTTTGAGGAGGCACGCCCTTCATACCCTGTCCTCCAGATAAACTGTCAGATGATTCACGGTGGCCTTCGTATGGGCAATGGTATCGGGGATGGTCATCGGGCCGCCGGCACTCCCGGCCAGGAAGACACCGCCCTCAACGGGGGAGGCCAGAAAACCCTCCGGGCCCCTTCGGAGATCCAGCCATTTCTCAAATGATCTGTCAGTATCTGACGGTCCCATTCCTATGGACAGGACCATGAGGTCAAATGCTAAATCTTCTATTTCCCCGTCATCCTCCACAGTGACACCCACACGATCTCCCTGTGCCTGGTAGAAATCCCCCGGTATTTCCCTGATCCAGTAGATATCGTCTCTGAGTTCGGAAAAAAGCCTTGGGAAATCCCGTCCGAAGGTCTGGACGTCCATGTAGAAAAAGGTGATGCGTGTGGCCGGGTGATTGGCCTTGATCTGCCTTGCCATGCGCAAGGCATACCCGCAGCACACCTGGGAACAGTACCCGCGCCCCAGGGAAGGGTTTCGACTGCCCACACATTGTACGAACGCCAGATCACGGGGAGATTTCCCATCGGACGGCCTGACGGCATCACCCGTTTCCTTCAGCATTTCTTCGAGTTCAAGGCCGGTTATCAGGTTCGAGATCCGGCCGTAACCCAGATTGGATTTTTTCGCCGGATCAAAGGGCTCGAACCCGTGGCAGAGCATGACGGCTGAAAACCGACCGGACATCTCCCCTTCTTCGTTTTTGAAGCGGCCCTGGAACCCTTCCTCGTCTCTCCGGAGTCCCAACACGGAGGTCTGAAGGGATATTTCAATCCCCGCGGTTTCCCGTACCTCTTTGATGGCATCCGTGACCAGGCAGGCCCCGCATTTCTGACAACGACCGTCCACCGCCTTGCAGGTGTAGGTTCCGGCCCATCCTCCCAGCTCTTCCCGCTGTTCCACGAGCAGGGATGGGAAACCTTGCCCGGCAAGTTCCAGTGCTGCGGTAAGGCCCGCGATTCCACCCCCCACAATCAGGATTTTTTCTCTATTTTCCACCAATAATCTCTTCCGTGAGTTTCTTTGTCTTGACCACATTCATGTTGAGTCCCAGTTCCTTCCGGTCGAAACCCATGGCCAGCCCCATAATCTGCGGAAGGAACAAGACAGGGATTCCGTAGCTCACATCGAACTGGCCTTCTATGCTCTTCTGGTTGTCATCGTACATGACACTGCAAAAGGGACAAACCACGTTCATGACACCGGCGCCTGCCGCCTTCACACGGTCCAGTTTCTGTTTGGCCATGCCGAGGGCCGTCTGTTCATCGGCCACCAGGATCGCGCCGCCGCAACAGTCCTTCTTTCGATCGTACGGTACGGACCTGGCACCCACGGCCTCGATGATTTCCTCCAGTGAAGATGGATTTTCAGGGTCTTCCGCTTCTTCGTAGATCTCTGAGGGTTTCAGGTAGTGGCAGCCGTAGTGGGTGGCCACGGCCAGGTCCTTCAAATCCACGCTCACCGCCTCCCTGATGCGATCCAGGCCCACCTCATCCAGCAGGACCCTGGCAAAGTGCTTGACCTTCACACTTCCGCCGTAGGAAAGGCCGACCTTCTCGAGCTCCTGGTTTGTCTCCTCCATCAGGGCCCGGTCCCGTGCAAGACGGTGGGCCTCTTCGGCCAGCATGGATGCACAGGCACTGCACAGGGTGCAGATGGAAAGGCCCTCTGCCTCGGCAAGGGCCAGGTTTCGAGCCGCCAGCAGGCCGGCCTTTTTTCCGTCCGAAGACTTGAGGGGGAATCCGCAACAGGAGAAATCCGGAATGTCAACCAGGTCAAGACCCAGTTTGCGGGCCACTGCCCTCGCGGACATCTCGTAATTTCGTGATCTGGCAGGTATGGTGCAACCAAGGAAAAGGGCGTATTTCATTCTTATTCTTCCACAAGCTTGATGGCCCCTTCCACCCGGGAAGGCAGACTCGGGAGCCCTGCTTTTTTTCGTTTTTTCTCATCGAATTCATCAAGGGCATAGAGCCTTCCCTCGCCCTTGATCAATTTGGCCTGCATGAAGATACCCGATGGGGCGTGGCCTTCCTTCGCGGCAAGGTTCCTGATGGCAACGATCGTATCCGTGATCCTGATCCCCTGGGGGCATCGCTCCTGGCAGGTGTAGCAGCTTGAACAAAGCCAGATTTCCTCCCCTTTCAGGACTTCATCTCTCATTCCCAGCAGGACCATCCGTATGAGCTTTCTGGGGTTGTATTTCGCATTGACCCGCCTCACGGGACACCCGGCAGTGCATGTGCCGCAGGCATAGCATGAACGAATGACCTCGGCTCCAGGCTCCTTTTGTACCTGCGAGGCAAAACCGGACGCAGTATCTCCGATTTGGAATTCGGGCAAGATTTTCTCCTTTTAGTGTGAAAGATCGCGAAAGGCTTTCTAGCGCCAATTCATTAAAAGCAGGGGTATAAGCAGTTACAAAATAACTACAGCATAATCACATTGTAGCTTCGGCACTATACGTCTGCAAATCTTTTCTGTCAAGGGTCTTAATCTCCTTGCAAACCCACCAGGCTTTCCACGATTCTACACAAATTTGCCGGCCATGGCACCAAAAGAAAGCAGCTTGACTTCCCCAGACGACCGGTCTAATATTTTTCAAGCTTGAATATTTCAACTTCGGGTATAAAAAAATGATTTCAGTATATTGGGCTCTTATTCTATAAACTTTATGTTTTGCGATGGAAATTTAGATGAACAAGAACACGAGAGAAAGAATCCTTGAGGTCGGGGCGGATATCATCCATCAAAAGGGCTTCAACCACACGGGGATCCAGGAGATTCTGTCCGCGGCCCACGTGCCAAAGGGGTCCTTTTATAACTATTTCAAGAACAAGGAAGACTTCGGACTTCAGGTGATTGCCGGTTTTGTGGAGTATTTTTCATCCCTATCCAAGAGAATCCTGGGTGATGATTCCCTTTCTCCCCTCAAACGGATAGAGAAGCTCCTGGATGCCTTTATGGATTATTTCAAGGCCGAGGGGTATTCAAGGGGATGTCCCATTGGAAACCTCTCCCAGGAAATGGCCGACCTGAGCCCCGCCTTTCGCGAAGCCCTGAATGGTGCAATTGACCAAATGGTGGAAGGCTATGCAAAGACACTTACCGAGGCGCAAATTGCCGGAGAGGTTTCCAAAGACCTCGATGTGCAGGAAGCGGCCCGTTTCATCGTTTCCAGCTGGCACGGTGCACTCATTCACATGAAGATCCAAAAGGGACCGGAACCCCTCCTCACCCACAAGAAATTCGCCCTCGAACACCTGTTGAGGTCATCTAAGAATATTGCGATCTGACCCTCTCTAACTGCAACGATGATAGCAGCAGTCAACACCCTGAGAAAATTCAAGTTCTACGCCTGGTAGTATTCACATCTTGCCCCCCCATCTCACAGATCCTATTTACCGGGTAAGGCCAGTTGCAATGAAAAATTCAAATAATGTCCTTGACATCTTTTTTGAGCGAAAATACAATTTTGATAAATGTGATAATATAAACTTAACATACCATGAATTGCATATTAAAGGAGCCTTTTATGCATAAACCGAGCAAATCCGCAGAGAAGCTGCAAGCAATGATAACAAAGGCGATAGACGACCACCAATTGAGCCAAACTGAACGGGCAACAATCATGATGCTTGCGGATGAAGACGGGGTGATAGACGCCCAGGAGAGAAGACTCCTTGCCCAGCTTCAGGATCTGATTGAAAACGGCAGCGTTAAGGTTATTCCGGGTTAAAACCCGATCAGGCAGGCTCCGCGGGCTAGAAAACGCCCTCCGGCGAAAAATGAAATTCAGCTGGTTGCCTGCTCCGGCCTGTTCTAAATGAAATATTTGGCACCACCATGCAACCGTTCTCTCCCTCGACCGGGCAAGTTGCCCTAGAACCTACATTCTCATTACCGTCCTCCTTACCCCAAAAGATTCGCACTTGAGCGCCTATTGAGATCGGCTTAAAAGAGCAATACCGCGGCCTGCCCCCACCTTAGAATTGCGGCAATAGTAGCAGCCAAAACCTGATAATATTCAAGAATACATCTGGTATGTATTCGTTTCCTTATGAGCGTCGAAACAACGAATAGATAATATACACTTTACTTTTCGACACTGCTCAGGTTCAAGGATTTGTTGATAA
>CAYOIU010000271.1:0-5899 GCA_964404085.1 uncultured Desulfobacteraceae bacterium
AAGGTGACAGGCGTCAACACCGGAAACGAGGATTATCTTGCGCCGGTTGTAGTGGACGCTGCGGGGCCCTATTCGAGGGCCCTCTGCGCCAAAACCGGTATAAACGTCCCTGTGTTTCCGGATTCCCACGAGGCCGCCATCACGGAACCGGTGGTACCTTTTTTCGAGTGTATGGTGGTGGATCTGCGCCCCGGACCTTCTTCGAAAAATTACTATTTCTACCAGAACAGGCGAGGCCAGGTGGTCTTCTGCATCACCCCGGATCCGGCGATTCCCGGGACGGATAAACGTGAGACCTCCGTTTTTCTCCCCCAGGTGAGCGCAAGGATGGTGGGCCTGCTTCCCAGGTTGAAAAATATTCGCGTCCGGAGGGTATGGAGAGGGCTCTATCCCATGACCCCTGACGGATCCCCCCTGGTGGGGTGGGACCAAGGAATAAAGGGGCTTATCCACGCCACGGGGATGTGTGGGCAAGGCTTCATGCTGGGCCCGGGCCTCGGAGAGGTGGTGGCCGGAATGATCACCGACACGTGCACCGCAGATGATCATATCATTCTGGATGAATTTTCCCTTACACGAAAATTTGGAGGTGCGGAGGAGGCCCTGAAGTGATTCCCGAGGCTCTGATGCAAAAAGGTGTGGACCAGGACCCCAAGAACCTGATTCTAAGAAAGGAGTAAAGTCATGACTACCCTGCAAACAAAAGAAATCACGACGCTCAAATATGAAAGGCCGGCCATTGACAAAGGGTATGCCAACCAGACCCTGCGCATTGACCTTACAAAAGAATCCGTAACCATCAAACCGGTTTCCGAGAAGATGAAAAATCTGTTTGTGGGTGGCAAGGGCTTTGATCTCTGGCTCCTCTGGAACGCTGTAAAGGGTCGAACCCGGTGGGATAACCCTGAAAATGCCATCTGCATTGCTTCGGGCCCCATGGGCGGGACCCCCAGTTATCCGGGATCCGGGAAAAGCATCGTTACGACCATTTCCCCCACCACTGGATCGGTCATGGATTCCAACGTGGGTGGTTATTTCGGACCCTACCTGAAGTTCTCGGGATTTGATGCACTGGAGGTAGTGGGTGAGAGTGGTGGAGACACAGTCATCGTGATTGACGGCATTGATCAAAAGATAAAGCTCCTGGAAATACCGGGCCTTCCTGAAGATTCTTACGCTTTATCGGATGCGCTAACCGATTTTTTCGCCGCAGGGAAAAAACAGGACATTTCAGTGGTCTCCACCGGTCCGGGGGCAAAGCATACCCTGATCGGTTGTCTCAATTTCACGTGGTATGATGTCAAACGCAAACGTGCGCGATACAAACAGGCAGGTCGTGGCGGCATCGGTACCGTTTTTTCCCACAAGGGACTCCGGGCAATCGTAGCCCGCTGGAATTCGGTCACCATGGACACAAACAACCCGGCCAACAAAGGCGCCCTCACCACTGTTGCCAAGACCTATTCCAAAGAAATCAGGGAACTGGACCCAAAACAGAATGAAATGGCCAGGTTGGGGACCACACACCTTGTGCCCATCATGAATGACTTTGATCTGCTGCCAACCCACAACTTTCGCTACGGCCAACACCCCGGCGCCAATAATATCGGTCGTGACGTATTCCAGCACCTGTTCGATCCCGGGTTTGACGGCTGCTGGAAAGGATGCACCGTTGCGTGTTCCCATGGGGTCAAGGACTTTGTTCCCATGACAGGCCCTTACAAGGGGCAAAGGGTCTTTGTGGACGGGCCGGAGTATGAAACCATTGCGGGTTGCGGGTCGAACATCGGCGTATTCGATCCTTTCACTATCGTTGAAATGAATTTCTACTGCGATGCCTACGGCCTGGACACCATTTCCGTGGGCACGGGTATCGCCTTTGTCATGGAATGTTTTGAGATGGGGCTGCTTGACACCTCCCACACAGGTGGCATGGACCTGCACTTCGGAAACCGTCTCAGTGCTCTTGAACTGCTCCATCAAATGGCTTTGGGAGAGGGCTTCGGCGCCCTGGTGGGCCAGGGGATTCGCAGGATGAAGCGGGTCTTTGAAGAGAAATTCGGTGCCGACGCCGGTGTCTTGAAGGATATCGGTATGGAATCAAAGGGGTTGGAGTTCTCTGAATACATGACCAAGGAGTCCCTGGCACAGCAGGGCGGCTACGGCATTGCATTGAAAGGCCCGCAACACGACGAGGCCTGGCTCATTTTTGTGGATATGGTCCACAATTACATGCCTACTTTCGAACAGAAGGCCGAGGCACTGCACTGGTTTCCCATGTTCCGAACCTGGTTCGGGCTTTGCGGTCTCTGCAAGCTGCCGTGGAATGACATCGTTCCCGAGGACAACAAGGACACCCCTGAGCCGGCCAAGGTCATGAAACATGTCCAGTGGTATGCGGATTATTTTAGTGCCATTACCGGGAAAGAGACCGCGCCCGACGACCTGATCAAGATGAGCGAGGCCGTCTACAATTTCCAGCGGATTTTCAACCTTAAAATGGGTTACGGGAAACGGGAACATGACACCCTTCCCTACAGGGCCATGGGGCCGGTCACCGCTCTAGAGTACGAATCACGCCGGGAAAGGTATGACGAGCAGCTTACTGAAAAACACGGTGTTGTCATTGCCGGGAAAGAAACCGAGGAAAAGGTGGCGATCCTCCGCAGGATCAGGGAAGAACAATACGAGGAACTCAAGGATGCCGTTTATGAACGGCGAGGATGGAACAAGGACGGAATTCCAACTCTGAAGACGGTCAAACGGCTGGGTATCGATTATCCGGAAGTTCTGGAGGTATTGAAAACCAATGGCGTCAGCTCGTGATTCGGGTCGGTGACAAGCAGATGCCGTGGCACGAGGGAATGACCGTTTCCACGCTGCTTGCGGACTTGAAAGACACGGATTTTTGTGCGGTGGTGAGACTCAACGGCAGGACCGTTTCAAGACCCCATTTCAGCACCACCCCTGTTCCGGACGATTCCGAGGTGATCCTGATCCCGATGGTTGCGGGCGGCTGAAAATGGTGGCGACCATGCAAAGGGACCCGGGCCTTGCAACCCAGGTCACAGCGGCCGTCTTTTGCCGCATCCTTCTCAATACCGCCCGCAGATTCGCCTACCCCTTTGCGCCTGTCCTGAGCAGGGGACTGGGTGTCCCCATCACTGCCGTCACCAGGCTTATCGCCACTAACGAAGTCCCAAGCGTCTTCGGGATCTTTTTCGGCCCGGTTATTGACCGGGTGGGTTCAAGGAAGATCATGTTCACCGGCCTGGTCCTGCTCCTTGTGGGGATGCTGGCTGCCGGTGTTTTCCCCATCTACTGGGTTGTCTGGATGGCCTTCCTGCTGGCGGGATTCGGTAAAAGCCTTTTTGACCCTGCGGTTCAGGCCTACGCAAGCAAAAAGGTCCCCTACAGCCGCAGGGGACTTGTCATAGGCCTGCTTGAATTCAGCTGGGCCGGCAGCACGCTTTTGGGGATACCCGTCGTGGGTCTTCTCATCGCCCGGATCGGCTGGCGTGCGCCGTTTTTTGTCCTGGGTTGCCTCGGCATCGTTGGTCTTCTGACCCTGGCCGTCTTGTTCCCTTCGGACCGGCCGATAGCAGTTGAGCGCCATGCAAAAAAAGCATCCAGCCATTGGTGGATGGTATTCAAGGATCGGGCCGGACTGGGTGCGCTCCTTTTTGGTTTCTTCATAAGCCTGGCAAACGACAGCCTCTTCGTGGTCTACGGGGCCTGGCTTGAAAAGGCCTTCAATCTCAGCGTTACCGCCCTGGGATTGGGCACCACCGTTATTGGAGCAGCGGAACTTGCGGGCGAAGGTCTGACGGCTCTGCTATCAGACAAGGTAGGGTTGAAGCGTTCGGTACTTTACGGCCTGGTCGTTTCAACAGCCTGCTACGGTGTCTTTCCATTTCTCGGAAAGGATCTCACACTCTCCCTATTCGGGTTGTTCATCGTATTTATTTCCTTTGAATTCACCATCGTCACCGCTTTTTCCCTCTGCACGGAGTTGCTGCCCCATTCCCGGGGAACCATGATGGCGACCTTCCTGGCCGCGGCCGGCGCAGGGAGGGTTACGGGAGCCATGATCGGCGGGGCAGTCTGGACGGCAGGCGGCATCCCCCTGACCATAGCCGTCTCACTCCTGGCAAACGGGCTGGCTTTTTTGTCCCTTTTTTGGGGATTGTACCATTGGGCAAAATCGTAAAAAGTTGCTTTATGCAGCAAGCGGCAACCTATGGGGAACGAAGTAGAAGTGAACCTGACAATCTTTTTCAGACGCTTTCTCATAGTGCACTTGGCAACCAACTGCGACATGGACGACTATTTGGGGTTTACGCCTCCCAAAGCCCTCTCGTTTCCTTATTGCCTACCGCTAAACCCCAAATGGGCGTCCATCCCCTCCGATGTGTTTAGAAAGCATCTGAAAAAGATTGTCAGGTTCGCTTCCTTAGACACGCAGGATAAAGCACTTCGTTGGAAGCTGACCGGTGATCCAACAGCGGCCTGTAGAACAAAGGCGATATTAATCGGCGGATTGATTTCGAAAGTTGTTGAGGTAGGCGTCCCACTCGATGGGCAACAGGTATTTTTTCTTGTTATTGCATTCCTTGCAGGCCGCCACGATGTTGCCCTTTTTGCTCTTTCCACCACGGCTCAACGGCACCACGTGATCCATGGTCAGTTGATCGCGACCCACCTGACGTCTGCAATAATGGCAGATGCCGGCGTTGATCCTTCTCAGCCACCATTCACTCCTTCTCAGTTTTCGCGCCTTTTCTTTCTCTCTCTTGACGTCCTGTTCGCTGATCTCCATGTGGTGCAGGGTCATTTAAGATTCCCTATTATGGCTGGGCATTCGTGATGAGTTCTTCCGCCTCTACACCTATCACATGCATGCCTCGGTAGAGGCCTTCATCAATTTTTGAAACGTGTCGCACCCTGGCATCAACTTTGATGAGGGCCCAGCTGGCATAGAAGGTGATGTCTCTGATTTGATCTCCGCTTTTGAGCCATTTGGTGAGTACTTTGTCCTTTTCAGATACCAGCAGGCCAATGCCGTGCGCGGAGTAATCAATCACATTTAGACGAAAAGCCTTTTCGTCCTTTTGGGAGATGCCATGGGAGAATTCCACATATACAAATTCAGGGACCCGTGTCATTATCCTGCTTTCCCGCCGTTTTTCAAGCTTTTCCGAGATTTCGTCAGGATTTTCCATCAAATCCCCTCCGGAATCATGGGCGGACTCCGTAATTCCTGCCGAAAGGCCCTGATCGAGCGCTTCAAGCCTGGCCTCAATTTCCTTGTCTTCAGGATCTATTTTCCGGGCATTTTTATACAGACTGCGGGCCAGGTCCTTGTCTCCCCTCTTTTCTATCTCAAAGCCGATTCTGAACTGTATCCTTCCCTTTTCTTTTTTTCCCAACTTAGGACCCTGGAGGAGTTTCTCCACTTCGACCATGGCTTCTTCTGCAGACTCGAATCTGGCCAGGCACCCGGCGATCTCAGGCACGATCTTCGCAGGAGGATAGTCCAGCTGGAGTAGCCTCCCGTATTCGGTAATCGCTTCCTTGTAATGGCCAAGCTCTTTCAGGGCAAATGCCCCGTCCAGGACGGCCTGCACATTTCCCGAACTTGAGAGGGTCTTCTTGATCCTGCTGATCTCGGCGCCGGAGATATCCTGACCATTTGCCTCTTCAAGTTTTTCTATCTGCTCCTTGACCACAGAAACCCTTTCCTGCAACGTTTTTTTGTCCTGGGCTTCCAAAACCTTTGATTGGGAAAGGATCTTGTCATAGACCTCCAGGGCCTCTGAAAACAATCCCATGGAGCAATAGACCTCGGCTTCCTTCATTTTCGTTTGCAGTTCCGTCATTGTACCATCCTCACGTTATG
>CAYOIU010000272.1:0-2301 GCA_964404085.1 uncultured Desulfobacteraceae bacterium
GTTTAGCGGTACGCAGTAGTGAGCGCATGGGTTTAGGAGGTCTAAACCCCAAATACCCGTCCATGGTGAAATGAGTTGCCAAGTGCACTTTGAGAAAGCACATGAAAAAGATTCTCAGATTCGCTTCTTTATACGCGTTTAATAAAACGTCTTCGTTGGATGTCATCAACGTGCCCAAGGACGGGGACGCAAATCAATGGGGTGTTTTGCAACCCGTTGATTTGTAAGGAAGCCGATAATCACACTTTTCGGATTCCGTCAGCAAAAAGTCCACGGACGGACTTTTTGCGATTACATCAATATTAGAGGACAACCAGTGAAAAAGGACAAGAACCGGAGAGAAATTGAGGAACACAACGCCAGGGAGAGATTGCTGGATGCGGGAACGATCCTTTTTTCCGAAAAAGGGTACGCGAGTACAAGCGTCCGGGAAATCGTCGATCACGCCGGTGTCACCAAGCCTGTGCTCTATTATTATTTCAAGAGCAAAGAGGGTCTATTTCGTGCCATCCTTGACGGGGCTGCAGAGAAGCAGGGGGCCTTTCTTTCCCACCTTGTTCAAATGACCGGGACGGTTCTGGATCGGCTTATCGAACTCCACCGGGGGATCAGCCTTGGGGTGATGGAAAATCATGCCCTTTTCAAGATGATCCATAACCTGATCTTCGGACCGCCGCAGGGAACTCCTGAATACGATCTGAACCGGTATCACCAGGACATGGTCGCGGCCATCAAGACCATCTACCGGGAGGGGTTGGATCGGAACGAAGTCACTGAAGCGGATCCGGAAGACGTTGCCATACTCGTTCTGGGCCTCATGGATTTTTCCTTTCATCTGGAACACGTCTTTCCCGGTACGAGGGATCCCGGTCGTGCCGAGGAACTGCTGCGCCTGGCTTTTCGAAGCTTAGAAAAGAGAGAAAGAAAATGATAAGAACCCATTCCAAGCTGCTGTGGATCCTGTCGGCCCTCGCTCTGATTTTGCTTTCAGCAAACGGTTGCGAAAATTCCGAGAGCAACGCTCAGCCTGAGACAAACCAAACCCCTTCCAGAATCCCCAACGTCTCGGTCCTGCGCGTTCTCCCCTCTCCAATCAGGGATATCCTCCTGCTCCCCGGAGAGACGGAAGCCTGGAAAGATGTTCAGGTCTCCGCGGACACCGCGGGCCGTGTGGAATGGATCGGGCCGAGGGAAGGGAAACCCGTGAAGAAAGAAGGCCTCCTGGCCATGATTGATGTCTCCGCTCTGAAGGCGGCCCTGGATCGGGCGGAGGCCGCTTACAAGCTTGCCGATGACCTATATCAGCGCCGAAAGAAGCTTTTTGATCGAAAGATCATCAACCAGGAAGAACTGGACCACAGCCTGACGGAACGAACCCTGGCCTTTGGATCTCTCCGCCAGGCCAGGGTTGAACATGAGCGCGGCTATATCCGATCACCCATCGACGGTCTGGTCAACAACCTCCACTTGGAAGAAGGTGAATTCGTGGACCGGGGAAAACCTGTCGTAGACCTCGTGAATGTGGATAGAATAAAGATCAAGGTCAATGTCCCCGAACTGGATGTGAGATATCTCAAAGTCGGGCAGAAAGCGGAGGTCCGTGTCGATGCCTTTCCGGAAAACCGCCTGTTTGGGACCGTCGACTTTGTGGCTTACAAAGCAGATCCGGCGACCAAGACCTTTCCGGTACGGGTGGTCATTGAGAATCCCGGGCACCGGATCAGACCCGGAATGATTGCCCGTGTACGCTTTCTCCGAAGAATCATCAAAGATGCCTTGACCGCACCCTTGTTTGCGCTGGTGGACAAGGGAGGGGAGCGCCTCCTGTTCGTGGAAAAGGACGGCATAGTCCATGCCCGGGAAGTGACCATCGGGATTATAGAAGGAGACCGTGTCCAGATCACGGATGGCCTCAAAACCGGGGATCATGTCATTGTGACCGGGCAGACCGAGGTCGAGGAAGGGATGAGGGTTAAGACCCAATGATCGTCAATCAGCTGGCTCTCAAACGTCAGATAACGGTCCTGGCGCTGCTCGTCCTGATCGTTGTTGCGGGCGTCTATTGCTATGAGACCCTGCCGCGAGAATCCTTTCCGGATATTACCATCCCTTATGTCTTCGTCACCACGACCTATGAGGGCGTCAGTCCGGCGGACATGGAAAAACTGATCACCATTCCCATTGAGCGAAAGCTGAAGGGGTTGTCGGATGTGGAAGAAATCCGCTCCACCTCGGCTGAAGGGATTTCCACGGTCGCCGTCAAGTTCCTTCCCACCGTGGATATTGATAGTGCGGTCCAAA
>CAYOIU010000272.1:2311-5878 GCA_964404085.1 uncultured Desulfobacteraceae bacterium
CAAAAAGTCAGGGACAAGGTGGATCAGGCAAAGAAGGACCTGCCGACGGATCTCACCGATGACCCGGCCATCCAGGAAGTCAACTTTTCAGACCTGCCGGTCATACGTGTCGTCCTTTCGGGCCCCTTCAGCCTGCGCCGCCTCCAGAAGTTCGCCGAGGATCTCGAAGACCGGATTGAATCGGTCAGAGGGGTCCTGGATGTCCAGCTTTCGGGCGGCCTGGAGCGTGAAATCCATGTGGAATTTGATCTGGACCGGGTGGGCGCCTACAACGTCCCCTTCTCCCGTCTGATCAGTGCCGTCACCCAGAGCAACGTCAATATGCCGGGAGGCAGCATGGATATCGGGGAGGCCAAATACCTGGTCCGGGTCCCCGATGATTTCAAACACCCTTCCGAGATCTTTTCCATCGTCGCCTTCGTTAGGAACGGCAAACAGGTCTATCTGCGGGACCTGGCCTTCATCAGGGACAGCAACAAAGATCCCCTCACACGCAGCAGGATCAACGGCCGCAAGAGCGTTACCCTCGCCGTCCAGAAAAGGAGCGGAGAGAATATCGTCCGGGTGACGGACGAGGTAAAACGCGTGCTGGAGGAAATGCGGCCGCTGCTCCCGCCGACGCTCAAGATCGATCTGACATCAGACATGTCCAATGACGTTCGGTTGATGGTTTCAGACCTTGAAAATAACATCCTTTCAGGGCTGATTCTGGTCCTGGCCGTTATTTTCGCCTTTATCGGCGGCCGCTCGGCCCTGTTCGTGGCCCTTGCCATTCCCTACTCCATGTTCTTGACTTTTTCCATCCTGACGGGCTTCGACATCACCCTCAACATGGTCGTCCTGTTTTCGCTCATCCTCTCCCTGGGCATGCTTGTGGACAACGGTATCGTTATCGTGGAGAATATCTACAGGCACATGCAGGAAGGCGAATCCCGCCACGAGGCCGCAAGCAACGGCACCAACGAAGTCGCCTGGCCGGTGATCACCTCTACGCTGACGACCCTGGGCGCCTTTTTCCCCATGCTCTTCTGGCCGGGTATCATGGGGCAATTCATGGGCTATCTTCCCAAGACCCTGATCATGGCACTCTCTTCCTCCCTGTTCGTGGCCCTCGTCATCAACCCCGTGCTTTCAGCCAGGTACCAGACGGCCAAGATCCGGCACGCGACCCGGGGCAGGAAAAAAGCGACGGAATCCCTCCTCAAGAGGGTCTACCTCTACCTGCTGGTGTGGTCCTTGAAACACCGTCTGTTGATCGTGTTCATTGCCTTTGTGCTCCTGGTCGGTTCCATCACGGTTTTCGCACGCTATGGAAAGGGCACCGAATTTTTCCCTGAAACGGAACCCAAGCGTGCCTACGTTTATATTAAGGCTCCCGAGGGGACCAACCTGGATGCATCCGACAGGCTGGTCTCCGGCATTGAGAAGATCGTATCGAAGTACAGAGACATCCGCTTCGTCATTTCCAACATCGGTGCCGTGGGCGGAGACCCCTTTTCACAAGGGGGGACAGGAACCCACATCAGCCGAGTGGCCCTGGATTTCAAAGATTTCCACGACCGCTCCCGCCCTTCTTCCGAAATCGTCAAGGAAATACGGCGGAAGATACTCGGCACGATCAAGGGAGCTGAGGTACAGGTAGAAAAGGAAGAGGAAGGGCCACCCACTGGCCCACCGGTGAACATAGAAATCTCGGGCAAGGATATCCTGGCCCTGGGGGCACTGGCCGCAAAGGCGCGGGAAAAGATCGAGGACATCCCGGGGCTGGTGGATCTGAAGGACAATTTCGTCAAAGGCAAACCGGAGATCAGGGTTCAGGTGGACAAGGAAAAGGCCGCCTTGATGGGACTGGACACTTACACCATCGCCTACACGGTCAAAGCGGCAATCAACGGGGTCAAGGTGGGCGTTTTCAGGGAAGGCAAGGACGAATACGATATCATCGCCCGCCTGCCCGACCGGGACAGGCATTCCGTGGAAAGTCTCAGACGCATTACGGTCTCCGGTCCAAACGGGGTGCCGATTCCTTTGACCAGCCTGGCAGAGGTCTCCCTGGCCAGCGGGGTGGGTGCCATCATGCGATTGGATCAGAAGAGAGTCGTTACGGTCTCGGGAAACGTCTCCGGACGGCTTGCCAATGATGTAATTCGCGACATAGGTTCACGTCTGAAAAACGATTTCGAGTGGCCCAGAGGGTATTCCTACAGTTTCACAGGCGAGCAGGAGGAACAGGACAAAGCCCAGGCCTTTCTGAGCAAGGCGTTTGTGGCAACTCTTTTCATCATTTTCATCATACTCATTACCCAGTTCAATTCCTTTGTGACGCCTTTTATTATCCTCACTTCGGTCCTGCTTTCCCTGATCGGCGTTTTCTTCGGCCTCCTTGTCACCGGAACCGCCTTCGGCATCATCATGACCGGCATCGGGGTCATCAGCCTCGCCGGCGTGGTGGTAAACAATGCTATCGTCCTGATCGATTATTACCAAAAGCTCATGGCAGGAGGCCTCTCTTCCATGGAGGCCCTCAAACAGGCGGGTCTTGTGCGGTTTCGTCCGGTCATGCTGACGGCCATCACCACCATACTGGGGCTTATCCCCATGGCGACGGGCATCAGTTTTGATTTTCGCAATATGGCCTGGGACATCGGCGGTGAATCCTCTCAGTGGTGGGGTCCCATGGCGGTGGCCGTCATTTTCGGCCTTGCCGTGGCCACCCTGCTCACCCTCATCGTCGTCCCGGTCCTCTGCTCTCTGGCCCGTAGTTTGGAAGGATGGCGGGAAAACGGACGGGCAAAAGGCTGAGCTACCTTAGACCTGATTCACCATCTCGCCACAAAGATCCATCAGAAACCCGGTCCAGACACCCTTGAAAACCCTATGGGAATGCTTAAAATATTTCACGGCGGTTAAGCTCCTTTTTTTCCGGGTGACCGGCCCGGGCTTCACGACTTTTGGTGAAGCCGGGAGTGGTTGTCACGAGGGCTTTATTGAATCGCACAGTATGATTTGAAGGGTTTTGATTGATGGATCTGTATTTTTTTGCGGTTATTCTGCTGGACGGGTTTGCCGCCGTGGATTTGATGGTCGGCGTGAGCAATGATGCCGTTAATTTCCTCAATTCCGCCATCGGTTCCAAGGTGGCTCCCCGTTACGTCATCCTGATCATCGCCAGCCTGGGCATACTCGCCGGGGTGACCTTTTCCAGCGGCATGATGGAAGTGGCAAGAAAAGGGATCTTTCATCCCCAATTCTTCCTCATGCCCGAATTGATTACCATCTTCCTGGCAGTCATGTTTGCCGATATACTCCTTCTGGACCTCTTCAACACCTTCGGCCTGCCCACATCGACCACGGTCTCCATCGTTTTCGAACTCCTGGGGGCTGCAGTGGCGGTCTCCATTTTCAAGATCCACCAGGCCGGGGAGAGTTATGCCACGCTCGTGCAGTATATCAACACGGGCAAGGCCCTGGCGATCATCATGGGCATCCTTGTCTCCGTGGTCGTGGCCTTTATTTCCGGGGTCGTTTTTCAATTCCTGACCCGGCTCCTCTTTACATTCAACTTTC
>CAYOIU010000273.1:0-5859 GCA_964404085.1 uncultured Desulfobacteraceae bacterium
TTCTCCTTATCAGTTTCGGCGTGGTTCTCGGTCTTGACTGGCCGTGGTGGACAGGTTTTTTTATTCTCCTGGGCATAGTGGGGATATTCATAGGGTTTCTCTTCCTGAAAAAGATGCTGACCAGGCGGCACGAACAGCAGTTCGTCAATCAGATCGTGGAACAGGACAATCGGCGTTTAAAGAGCCTCAGCGACAAGGAAAAACAACAGTCCAAGGCCCTCCAGGACCGCTGGAAAGAAGCCGTTGAGACCCTGCGACGATCCCACCTGCGAAAATTGGGAAACCCTCTCTATGTGCTCCCCTGGTACATGGTGATCGGGGAAAGCGGCTCAGGCAAGACAACGGCCATCAAGAGCGCCAGGCTCTCTTCTCCTTTTGCAGGAGAAATCCAGGCTTCGGGAATATCGGGCACCAAGAACTGTGACTGGTGGTTTTTTGATGAGGCGGTTCTCATAGACACGGCCGGCAGATATGCCATTCCCGTGGATGAGGGCCGGGACAAGGATGAGTGGAACAAGTTTCTCAATCTTCTGGCCAGATACAGGAAAAAAGAGCCGCTGAACGGTCTCATCGTCTCCGTCGCTGCGGACAAACTGCTGGAAGGCACCTCCCAGGTGCTCGAGCAGGACGGTGTACACATCAGGCGCAGGATTGATGAGCTCATGCTGGCCCTGGGTGCAAAGTTTCCCATCTATGTCCTGGTCACCAAATGCGACCTCATCCAGGGGATGACCCAGTTTTGTGAACAGCTTCCGGACAACGCCCTTTCTCAGCCCATGGGCTCCATTAACGAGGCATTCTCAGCAGATGTCGGCGCTTTTCAGAACAAGGTCATGGATTCCCTGGGTGAACGTCTGAGGCAACTCCGGCTTCTCCTGCTCCACGAAAAAAAGGAGACCCCGGGCCCGGGGCTTCTCCTCTTCCCGGAGGAATTTGAACGGGTGAGGCCGGGTCTTACCGCGTTTTTAAAGGGATTGTCCCAGGAAAATCCCTACCAGGAGACCCCCCTCATGCGGGGGCTCTTTTTCAGCAGCGGCCGCCAGGAGGGCACCCCCTATTCCCATTTTCTCAAGTCCCTCGGCCTCATAGAAGAAAAGGAGGTGCTTCCCGGGACGAACAAGGGGCTTTTCCTCCATGACTTCTTTGCCAAGATCCTTCCATCTGACCGCGGTATCTTTGCCCCCACTCAAAAGGCCCTTGACTGGAGCCGGCTGACCAGAAATCTCGGTCTCACCTCATGGGTGGCCCTGGCTATAGCGGTCTGCGGACTACTGAGTTTTTCGTTCGTGAAAAACCTGAGCACCCTCAGAGGCGTTTCCGGGGAATTCAAAACCCCTCCTGTCCTCAAAGGAGAAATCCTCGCCGACCTTGGTGTCCTGGAGCGGTTTCAAAGGGCCATTGCCAAGGTAGAAAAGCGAAATGAGGGGTGGTGGATGCCCAGATTCGGGCTGGATGAGAGCGAGTCGGTGGAATTCAGGCTCAAAAAGAAATACGATATGCAGTTTCGAAAAGGCTTCATGGCACCCCTTGACGCCCTCCTGACAAAAGAGATGGCAGGATTTTCCGCCCATACCGATGATGAAATATTGAGCACAAATATAAGCTACCTGGTGCGAAGGATCAATCTGCTCCGTTCTCGATTAGAGGGGACCGATATCAAGGGACTTGGAAAGATGCCGGTCCCTCCCTATGAGGCGGCGATATTCCGGGGAGACCAGGAACTCGTCCCGGAAATAAAGGGAAAACTGGCGCAGCTCTATCTCTATGACCTGACCTGGAATCAGGATTCCACCGCCGTCAACAAGAAGATGACCGATCTCCAGAAATGGCTCGCCCATATTGTCCAGCTGAAAGACAGCGACCTGAGATGGCTCGTTGCATGGGCTAACAGTCAGCAGAATCTCTCGCCGGTCATCCTGGAGGATTTCTGGGGCGGGACCAATTCCGAGGAACATGGGGCAACGGTTCAGCCCGCTTTTACCCGGACGGGACGAAAGGCCATAGCCGATTTCGTAAAGGAGTTGGAATCGGCCTTGCCTGATCCCGGGCCGCCCATGATCGCGCGGCAGAAAATCGATTTTGAGAAGTGGTACAAGACCGCATACCTGGAATCGTGGGAGCAATTCGGGGCCGTTTTCTCAGCTGGGAGCGACCGACTCAAACAGCTGGAGGAACGGCAACAGATAGTGGCCAGGACATCTGAAAACGGCGGTCCCTATTTTGCGCTCCTGGACAGGATGGCATCAGAACTGGAAGATTACAGCACACTGAAGGAGCTTCCTCCGTGGGTGGAACACGTATTTGACTTCCAGGATCTCAAGGCACAGGCAGCCCAGATCAAGAGTATGGAGGACAAAAGCGCCCTTGGGAAGGCACTCCCCAAGGGGAAACGATTGATCTCCACCATCAAGCGGACCTTGCGTGCGACAGGGAAGAGCAAGACAATGGAAGCCCAGCTGAAGGGCGGAAAGGCCTTTCTTGCCTACCAGGAGGCCATCAAGAAGCTTGGTCCGGTCTCAGAGTCCAGAAAGGTGGCCTACCAGGAAGCGGTTCAGCTTTTCGACGAAGATCCCGTTACGGGCAAGTCTGCTTTTTTCACCGCCAGCCAGTCCATCTCCCAGCTGAAGACCCTGATCGGTACGGGCAAAGAGGGTGGGAAATTATACTGGACCCTTTTTGCAGGTCCGCTTACCTTGATTCGCGATTTTGTGATTTCCGAGACGTCATGTTATCTCCAGGCAAAGTGGGAAAAGGACGTCCTTGTGGAGGTCCAGGGGATCCGTGACCAGAGAAGCCTGCAGAAAATTCTCCTGGGAGATAGCGGCCTGACGACACGATTTGTGAAAGGTCCTGCCGCCCCCTTCCTGAGCCGGAGCCTCAGCAAAGGATACTATGGGAAACGGGCACTTGGCGGCCATATCATCTTTTCAGAACCGTTCCTCAAGTTTCTCACCAAGGGCGTGGCCCAACGAAGAGCTGTCCAGGCAGAGTACAAGGTCACCATCACGGGCCTTCCCACGGACGCCAACCAGGGGGCCAGTCTGCGGCCCCAGGCGACCCATCTTGAACTCCAATGCGGGGACACTACCCAGAAACTCGATAACTATCAGTACCCGGTTCGGAAGACATTCAAATGGTCACCGGACTCCTGCGCCGATGTACTCTTTAGAATTGAGGTGGGAAACCTTGAACTCATTAAGAGATACACGGGCGCCTATGCCTTTCCAAAGTTTCTCCGGGATTTCAAGTCAGGGCAAAGAATCTTTCGCAGGCAGGAATTTCCGGAACACGAAGCGGATCTGAAAAGGGTGGGTGTAAAATTCATCAAGGCCAATTTCCGGTTCCGGGGAAACAAACCGGTGATCGGACTCCTGGGATCCGCCCCTGGCCGGGTCCCACAGGAAATCGCATCATGCGTGACACAGGCAAAACCATAGGCGGCTGGCACTGGGCCGCGGCCGGCAAACACCCGGCGGTCCGGGACTTCATGGAAGCGGGAGAGGCTTTTCCCCTCTTCGACGCCCTTTCCCAGTGGATGGAAAAGGGGTATAGGGAAGGATCATTGGAAAAAGATGTGAATTCCCTCCGTTCATGGAGATTCTGGGCCAGGGGCGGCAGGAAAAATGCCGTCGCCTGTGGGCTGGTGAAGGACAGTTGTGACCAGGTAGGCAGGCCCTATCCACTGCTCATTATGGGGACGGGGGAACTGGAGGGGTGGGAGGAACACTGGGATCTTCTTCCCCTGGCATGCGAGACCACCTGGGCCCACATGGAGGCTTTTTCCACACGCACGTTCAACAAATTTCAAGACCTTGAAAAGGACCTGTTCGGGATGCGGGCCCCGTCCCCCCGGTGGGATGACTTCAAGGGCACGGATTTTTCCACCTACACGTCATCGCCTTCCCGGGAGCTGATCGAGGACTTCAGGCCGGGAGATGTCTTTTCAGTTCAACTGGAGACCCTCCCCGCCCATGAACAGAAGATGCAGATCCTGGCATGGCACCGTGTATGCAAAAACCACGTAAAGGAACTGCCGGTCATCGTTTTTATGGGAAACAGAGGGGTTGAAGCGCCCCATCTTTTCATGGCACGGCGTGCCTTGGCAGTTGATGATTTCGAAAGACTCTGGAGAGAAAACCCTACGGAAAACTGAGGAGATGCCGGATGGATCTGCTGTTGCTGGGCAAGGAAGGAATCGATGCGAAAAATCCCACGGGCGTCAATATCCGCTATGAAACGGAATTTGATGAACTTCAGACAGAAATTGACAAGCTCTCTTCACCCACCTCCTCCGGTTCTTTTGACTGGGGAAAGGTCATAAAGATCTCTTCAGAAATACTCGCCGGCAAATCCAAAGACCTCCTTGTTGCCAGCTACCTGGCTGTTGCACTCATTCACACACAAAAAACCGATGGACTGTCTGTTGGGCTTCAAATCTATGGGGACCTCCTGGAGGTTTTCTGGGAAGATCTTTTTCCGCCCAAAAAGCGGTTGAGAGGCCGCATCGGGGCGATCGAGTGGTGGCTTGAAAAAAGCGCATCCGTTCTGGAGCAGTTGAAACCCGATCCACTTCCCCCGGAGAAGATTGAAGAACTCAAAGACGCGCTTGGAAGGGTTGACCGTCTCCTTAAGGACTATCTGGATGAACCGCCTTCGGTGCGTGGCATTGAGCGGTATCTGGACATGATCCCCGGTACGGCCGAGGAAGAGCCCGAACCTGAGACACCGAAAAAAGCCAGGCCCGAGGATTCCAAAGGCTCCCCCCAAACCCGGTCACAAAAAGAAGCGGCCCCTCAAGAACCCGTGAGCATTGCGTCCGATGAGGATGCCCAAAAGGTCTTCCGCCTCGGATTGCAGAACATTCGACAGGCCGCCTTACACCTCAGGGAATCCAATATCGGGGATCCGGCGCCCTACCGATGGACACGTTTTGTTGCCTGGGCGGCCGTGACCTCTCCACCTCCGGCCACAGACGACAAAACCACGATTCCACCGCCTTCCCCCCAGGCCATTGCAGACATCAAGTCCTTTCGGGATGCGGGAAATTGGGATGCGCTGGTGAAACTGGCGGAAACAAGCTTGCTCCAGTCCATTTTCTGGCTGGACCTGAATCGTTTCAGTTGGGAAGGTCTCGAAAATATGGGCGAGCAGTATCAGCAAGCGCAGGAAGTCATCAGCCAGGAAACAGCCCTCCTGCTGTATCGTTTTCAGGATCTGGTCACTTTTTCCTTTTCCGACGGGACACCCCTCGCTGACGAGGAAACACGGCAGTGGCTCAGGGGCATAAGTATTGGTGGCAGCGGCACGGCGCAATCCCCGGAAATGGCTGCTTCCGCAAAAAATTCTCCGGAAACGGAACATCTTGAAGAAATGATTCGAAAGGCCCTGGCCCTCTCCAAAAAGCGAAAGACCCTTGAGGCAACACGAATCCTTCAGCAGGGCCTGCAGAAGAGTTCTGCGCCCAGGGGTAGACTCCATTTCAGGATGGCCCTTGCACAAGTCCTGACGCTCGCGAAAAAACCCGGGCTTGCCGTTCCCCATCTGGATGACATGCTCCACATCCTGGAGACGTACCGGCTTGAGGAATGGGATAGGGATCTTGCCGTTAGCGCCTTGAAAATCGCATACACCGGTTTTAAGAATGACGCACAAGAAGAGTCCAGACAGGCAGAGTCGAGGATACTCTCCCGTATCGCCAGGCTCGATCCGGTTGAGGCCCTTGGCCTGATGAAAAAATAGCCAAGCTCCGGGAAGAGTTGCTCATTGCATAGAACCATGATACAGATAGGATCTAACTTCGAACAAAGGAGGGAATTATGGCCAAAGAAGCATCGGTTGCACCAAGGGAAAGGGTAAACA
>CAYOIU010000274.1:0-5846 GCA_964404085.1 uncultured Desulfobacteraceae bacterium
AAAGCGGGCGGTGATCCTCGAATTCCAGGGTGCAGATGGAGTGGGTGACCCCTTCAATGGAATCCGACTGGCCGTGGGTGAAATCATACATGGGATAGATGCACCACTTGTCGCCCGTCCGGTGGTGTTCGGCATGCAGGATGCGGTAGATCACGGGGTCTCTCATGTTCAAATTGGGAGATGCCATGTCGATCTTGGCCCTGAGAACCCGCGACCCGTCCTCAAACTCACCGGCCCGCATGCGTTGGAAAAGGTCGAGATTTTCATCCACGGATCGGTTTCTGAAGGGGCTCTCTTTGCCCGGTTTTTTGAGAGTCCCACGGTATTCCCTGATTTCGTCGGAACTCAGGTCGCAGACATAGGCCTTGCCCTTCCGGATCAGTTGAAGGGCATAATCGTAGAGTTTATCAAAGTAATCGGATGCGTAGTATTTCCTCTCACCCCAGTCGAAGCCCAGCCAGCGCACGTCTTCGATGATGGATTCCACGTATTCCTGTTCTTCCTTGGTGGGGTTGGTGTCATCGAATCTCAGGTTGCAGAGCCCGTTGTTTTCAGCGGCCAGTCCGAAATTGAGGCAGATGGACTTGGCATGTCCGATGTGCAGGTAACCGTTCGGTTCTGGAGGAAACCTGGTGTGAACACGACCACCGAACTTGTTCGTTTCATAATCCTCTGCAATGATGTTGCGGATGAAATTGGGCTTTTCCATTCCGATCCCTCCTTTTCCTGGTGGCACCCATAGTAGCCTAAGCCTTGCCGTCCTGCAAAAGAAAAAATGGGTCTTTTTTCTTTTGGGCATAGGCCAGGGTGACCTCATGTGAGAACCCAAATCCAGCGTCTAAATTACCATTGATGTTCTGAGTCAAGCAATTTGAGGAGATCGCTGATTACCAGCAAGGTGTCAGATGTAAGTCGAAGATCCCGGACTTTGAGCAGGGGCACCAAGGAGCGACGACTGAGTCGTATGAGCAATACGTCGCAAGGAGGAGCAACCGAAGGCAATCCCGCCGACGGCGGGAATGACGCCTTGGTGGTGGATCAGGGGAGAAGGCTTGTTTCCAGCTGCAGGAACAGGTATGATGGCGTCAAGCAAGGCCCATAGCTTTGGGGAGACATGCATGAAGATCAGGATAAAATCCATATTTGCCGTCGGTCTGACCGAAAAACTGCGTTCTCTTTTTGCCTCGGGGAAGGATCTGGTCATGGAGGTTGAACCGGCCACGAAGATCCAGGAACTTCTGGAAAAGATCGGTTCCCTGGGCCCGGCGGAATCCTTTGACGACCTCATGATTCACGTGTTTGTCAACGGGAAACAGAAAGGATTTGACTATGAACTCAAGCCCGGGGATGTTCTGGATATTCACATACCCGTTTCCGGCGGGTGACGGATCTGTAGGCTATCTTTTCTGATACCGCTAGTAAAGTGACTTCGTTGGAAGTTCTGAGCCGAAAATTTTTCAATTCCATCAATGTGGCAGTGATATGACCTTCTCCCTGTCCAGGGAAAGCGTCACCGGCGTTCCCTCCTCAATGGGCGGTTCGCCGAGTTGGTAGGACTTATCCACGAATAGAGAATGCTGACCGAGAGCCACACGGTAGCGAACCACGCTTCCCAGAAACTCCCGCTGTTCAACCCTGCCGTGCAGATCCGTCGTTCCCGGGGCCGGAGCCGCTTCCGATGCATGGATGGTCAGGTTTTGAGGTCGGAAGACGATGTGAACCCCCTCCCGTGATGATTCACCTATGGGAATAACCACCGCGCCGTCCAACGAATGAAAAACGGGCTTTCCTTCCTTTAGGACCACGGTTCCTTCAAGGACGTTGGCCACGCCCAGGAATTTGGCTACAAACAGATTGGCAGGCCTGTCGTAGAGTTCCATGGGCGATCCTACCTGTTGGACGATGCCGTCGCTGATAACGGCGATGCGATCGGCGGTCGTGTTGGCCTCTTCCTGGTCATGGGTGACGAAAATGGTGGTGAGCGACAACTTTCGCTGCAGCTGGCGCAGTTCCCGTCGCATCTGGACCCGAAGTCCGGCATCCAGATTGGAGAGGGGTTCGTCCAGTAAGAGGACTTGAGGTTCAATCACAATGGTCCGGGCCAGGGCCACACGCTGCTGCTGGCCGCCGGAAAGCTGAGACGGGCGTCGATCGGAGAAATCAAGCAAGCCCACGAGATCGAGAGCCTTGTTGACGCGTTCTCTGACTTGGCTGCGCGGTACGTGCCTCTCTTCCAGTCCGAACGCCACGTTCTTTCTGACGGTCATGTGGGGCCAGAGGGCATAGCTTTGAAAAACCATGCCCACGTTTCGTCGCCATGGGGGCAGATGGGAGACCTCCCGGTCCCCGATGAATACTTGCCCGTTCTGGGCCGTTTCGAAGCCTGCAATCAGGCGAATGAGGGTCGTCTTACCGCACCCGGACGGTCCCAAAAAGGCGAAGAATTCCCCTGAGTTGATGCTGATGTCGATTCCTTTCAGTACATGCGTCTTGCCGAAGGAGAGATCTATTTTTTTCAAGGTGACGCTCGAGTCGGAACCTTTTTCGTCCTTCACTGCATTGTTCGTCATGTTAGACTCCTGCGATGGCTGGTTCAGCCTGCCTGCCTCATCCCGTATTTTTTCTGACGGCGATCGATGAACACGTGGGAAATCAGGGTGCACAGTCCCACCACGATTACGGCGGCAACGCCCAGGGCAGCCCCCGGGCCACGTCCCGCGGCACTCTGCATGTACACGTAAATGCCGTAGGAAAGCGGTCCATCGGCGTTCCTGGACACCAGCATCAAAGTCATGCCCAGTTCAACTGCGGCAGTGGCGAAGCTCGTTACGAATCCGGCGAGAATTCCACCGGCCATGAGCGGCACCACGACCTTCCGTATGGTCGAAAATTTCCCGGCCCCCAGATTTTCCGCGGCCTCTTCAAGGGAGACGCTCACCTGCTGCAGGGCCGCCGTGCAGGCTCGGAGGGCATAGGGCAGGCGACGAACGGATAGAGCCACCACGATGGCAACCCACCATGTGGCAACGGGCTGGTTCTCCAGCCACGGCACTCGAAAGGCAAAGAAGGTGCGGAGGTACCCGATACCGATCACCAGACCGGGGATGGCAACCGCGGACATGGCCACGTAATCCAGTACCTTCCGCCCGACCAAAGCGGTGCGCAGCACGATATAGGCAATAGCCGTGCCGAGAACGACATCGATGGCCGCGGCGAGAAACGAATACAGGAACGTATTGGTCATGTATTCGGGAGTTTCGGTAAAAATAGCTCGGAAATGATCAAGGGTGAAGGCATCGGGAAGGACGCTGAACGACCAGATGTTCCCCAGGGACAGCAGCGTGAGGCCGAAGTGGGGCGCCAGCACCAGGACCATGATCAAAAGGATGATGGCCCAGGCGAGGATTTTCTCCCACGACCGCATTCGGCGTTTGTCAAGTCCTCCGCCGCCCTTCTGAACAGTGGCGTAGTCTTTCCCCTTCAGTGACAGCATGGCCAACCACATGGAGCCCAGGGCGATCACCACCAGGAAAACGGATATCACATAGCCCATGGGGTCCTTTATGCCGATGGAGGCGATCCGCAAATAGGCCTGGGGTGCCAGCATATTGTTGACATTCAGCAGGAGCGGCGTTCCGAGATCGTCAAAGACCTTGAGGAAGACAAGGGACACGCCGGCCACATACCCCGGCATGGAAAGGGGAAGCACGATTCGCCGAAACAGGCGGAAGCCGGAGGAGCCCAGGTTTTGGGCGGATTCCTCCATGGACTTGTCGATGTTCTGAAGGGCCGCGGAGAGGTTGATCAGGATGAACGGAAAATAATGCAGACTCTCAACAAAGATAACGCCGTTGAGCCCTTCCATGAAGGGGATGTTGATTCCGAACCATTGATCGAGCAGCAGGTTGACGCTCCCATTTCGGCCGAAAAGCATCATCATGGCAACAGCGCCCACAAAGGGCGGCATGATAAGTGGAATGACCCCGAGGCTTTGAACAATGACTGCGCCCCTGAACTCAAAACGTGATGTGAAGTAGGCCAGCGGCATGGAAAACGCCGACGCGATAAGTACCGCCATAACGCCCACATAGAGGGAGTTCCAGAAAGATTCGCGAAACAGGGCGGTATTGAAAAAGTCAATAAAATTGAGGAGGGTGAACCGGCCTGTAGTGGCATCCCTGAAAGCCACAAACACCACTTGAACAACGGGGATGACAAGAAAAAGAAGGAGAAACAGGGCGATGAACATCATAGCCGCTGTCAGGGCCGGATGTTTGCGGAATTCGGAATTTGACATGGAGCGTTCCTTCCTACCGACTTTCCGTACCCAATTTCCACGAGGAATTGGGAAATGTCCTGCCGGCTCTATTGGATGGAGGAACCGGCAGGACGGGGAAAAAGCATCTTTACCTGAGCATCTTCAGTGCCTCTTCAGCTTTTGCTTTGGCTTCTGCATAATGCTGCTTGGTAAAGGCATCCCACTTTTCCTCTATCTCGGCTTGTCGCGGAGGGATCTTGGCGGTCGCCTTCTTGCGCTTCTTGTAGACGTCCGAAGTGAAAACACCGGGAAATTTGTCATCAACGGCGTCAGACTCGGAAATGGGCATTGCCACCAGACTGGCACGCGCTTCTTTGATCAATGCTTCTGCCGTGGCATTGGTTTTGCCGGCAAGGGCTGCCTCGGCTTTTTGAATGGCCCCGATGGCCGCTCTGAGATCGTCCAAACGGTAGGTAATCATCACGTCATACAATGAATTGACAATATTGTACCGTCCCTTGGAAAGCCCCACGTCGAACTTGACCGCAGCGCCGATTGATTTGTCCTTAAAGGGATTTGGGAAATCCTTGGGAGCCTTGGCATAGGTGGCCGGATTGACGGGGAGACGGCGAATCGCAGGATCCAACAGCAGTGCCTGCCCCTCATCTGACAGGAGGTACTCGATGAAGGCGGCGGCCGCTTTGGGATGTGGGGCTTTCCTGACGATGGCGATGTTAGCCGGAACCAAGGTGGTTACCGTTGGATAGACGAAATCGACGGGGAATCCTGTCGCTTTGGAAGAAAAACCGAAAAAGTCGATGACGATTCCCACACCGAAGTCGCCGCTGTTGACACCCTCGGGGACCCCGAAGCTTCGCTCGGTGACCATCTTGAAATTGCCGGCGATCTCTTTCCATGTGGCCCAGCCCCTTGCCCAACCTTCGCCCTGGAGAACGGTTTCAACCGTCAGGTGTGTGGTGCCTGAACGTGACGGGGCCGACATACCCACATGGTTGTGATAGACCGCCTTCTTGAGGTCCTGCCATTCCCTGGGAACCGGAATCTTTTTGGCCTTGAGGTAGCGGGTGTTCCACATGATTCCATAACCGGATCCGGCGAAACCGATGTAGTACCCGTCGGGATCGTTGATCGGATAGGAGCCGATCTTGTCAGGAATACCCTTTGCCTTGGGTGTGTATTTGGCGAGCAGACCGTCGCCTTTCAACACCTCGAAAGCATCCGGAGCTGAGGCCCAGACCAAGTCGGAGGTATTTCCCCGTGCGGTCTCCTGGATGTATTTCACCGCGGCGGAGGTCTTTTTCTGCAGGACTTCCACCGTAGTGCCCGGATATTTCTTCTCAAAGGCCTTCTTGAAGGGGCCGGTCAGGTCTTTGGGATATGAGGTCACAACGACCACCTTGTTTTCCAAGGCGGCTGCAGTGGTTGAACCGATCCAAAGACACCATGCGACTGCAACCACGACACCGAACCCCAAAAGTCTTAATCCGTTTCCTGAGTTTCTTTCCATGGCGACCCTCCTTATTGCTTAAGGTTAAAATAAGGAGCCAATTTCAAAACGCCCCCTTTT
>CAYOIU010000275.1:0-5834 GCA_964404085.1 uncultured Desulfobacteraceae bacterium
AATATCGTTTGACAACCGACCAAAAAAACACTAGCCTTTTCTTCGGATCGCCACGGGAATCGGCATCTGCCTCTGTTCCGTTGTGCTTACGACTCACCCATCCTGAAAATTCTTTTGCGTTTCAACTACATGTCCTCTTTTCTTTCCCGGCAGATGGCGATTTTCACCATTCAGCGGAATCAGCCGAATTCGATCTTCCAACGAAGTCGGTTTATTCGTAGGCAAAAACCTGAGATTCTTTTTCAGATTCTTTCTCATAGTGGACTTGGCAGCCAACTCCCACATGGACGGCTATTTGGGGTTTACGCCTCCCAAGCTCTCGCCCTCTCTATTGCGCACTGCTAAACCCCAAATAGGCGTTCATCTCCACCGAAGTGTTTAGAAAGCGCCTGAAAAAGATTGTCAGGTTCGGTTCTACATCGTGGTTCATTCGACGCCGCTTACGGCATAAACCATTTTTTATGTGATCATGCACCCGTGAAAAGCAGCCTTATGCGGAAAGGAGGTGACAAAGAGCAAGGGCTTTTGATCAGGGAAGGGTGTCATGGACGGCCGAATTGCTAATCTACTAAATGAAAGGGAGGTGTTATGGAGACCAAGAAATTCGTGTTGCCGGAGTCTGAGTTGCCGCGTCAATGGTACAACATCATGGCGGATATGCCCACACCCATGGAACCTCCGCTCCATCCCGGGACCGGGCAACCTGTCGGGCCGGAGGACCTTGCGCCCATTTTTCCCATGCCCTTGATTGAACAGGAGGTCAGCCAGGAAAGATTCATAGATATCCCTGAAGAGATCCTGGAAAAATACCTCATATGGCGTCCAACTCCCCTTTACCGGGCGCAGAACCTGGAGAAGTACCTACAGACCCCCGCGAGGATCTACTTCAAAAATGAGGGAGTAAGCCCTCCCGGAAGCCACAAACCCAATACAGCCCTCCCACAGGCGTACTATAACAAGATCTCGGGAACCAAACGGATCACCACCGAGACCGGTGCCGGCCAGTGGGGAAGTGCCCTGGCCTTTTGCTGTGCCCTGTTTGGCCTGGAGTGCAAGGTCTTCATGGTCAAGGTGAGTTACAACCAGAAGCCCTATCGCCGTATCATGATGCAGACTTGGGGAGCGAACTGTGTTGCCAGTCCCAGTACCGAAACCAAGGCCGGCCAGACCATCCTGGCAGAGCATCCTGATTCCCCCGGAAGCCTCGGAATAGCCATCAGCGAGGCCGTGGAAGCGGCGGTCATGGATGAGAATAGCAAGTATTCCCTGGGTAGTGTCCTGAACCACGTCATGTTGCATCAAACGGTCAACGGCCTGGAATGCCAGAAACAGATGGCCTTGGCAGGGGACTATCCGGATGTGATTATCGGATGCGCCGGCGGCGGGAGCAACTTTGCCGGTAATTGTCTGCCCTTCGTCCGGGACAAGATCAACGGCAAGGACATTGATATCATTGCCGTAGAGCCGGCTTCCTGCCCAACGATGACACGCGGCCCTTTTGCCTATGACTTCGGGGACACCGTCCAGATGACGCCCCTGTTGCCCATGTATACCCTTGGGCACAACTTCGTGCCCGAGCCCATACATGCCGGCGGTTTGAGGTACCACGGCATGGCTCCCATCATCAGCCAGCTTATCCTGGACAACCTCATCCGGCCGGTGGCGTTGCAGCAACTCGAGACCTTCCAGGCGGGGATAACCTTTGCGAGGACAGAAGGTTTCATTAGTGCGCCGGAGACCGATCATGCCGTGGCAGTGGTCATTCGCGAGGCCCTCAAGGCAAAAGAAGAGGGCAGGGAAAAGGTCATTCTTTTCAACTGGAGCGGACACGGACTGGTGGATATGGCTGCCTACGAGGCCTATCTGGCCGGGAAACTAGGCGACCATGCCCTTCCGGAGGATGAAATTGAACGGGCCCTGGCCGATATTGCTCCCCTTCCAAAACCTAGACAATACACAGGATAATTCTTTTCAATTGACCCAAAGAAATGCTAATCTCTCATACAGCCCGGTGATCTATGGTCACCGGGCTGTTTTCCGAGGTGAGGTGAACGGAAGAAACTGATTCCATCGCCTGCACGCTGGTGTGTGCTCCCTCCGGATCTTTATTGATGACTTCGTTGGAAGTCATCATCGTGCCCATGGACGGGCACGCAAAAAAATGGATTGTTTTGTAACCCGTTGATTTGTAAGGAAACCGAAAATCGCATTTTTCGGTTTCCGTTAGTAAAAAGTCCAAGGACGGACTTTTTACGATTCCATCTTTATTGGTAACCATGATGACCGAACGAAAAGAAAAAATTGCAGGCCTGATCCTCATGGCGGGGGCCTCCAGTCGGATGGGAATGCCCAAACCGCTCCTGAAGATAGGAGAAAAGCCCATGGTCGAGCATATACTGGATGAGGCCCTGAAATCGGACCTGGATCGCGTTATCCTGGTGGTGGCCAGGCTCGCAGGGGAAATGGAGACGGTCCTCGCCCCCTACGAACAAGACCGGAAATTTCGTGTGGTTGAAAACAGACAGTCCAGGGAAGGTATGAGTTCTTCAATTATTGCGGGTCTGCAAGCCATCGCACACGAGTGTGACCACATCATGGTTATCCTGGGCGATATGCCGGGGATTGATTCCAATATCATTAACCATCTTCTCCATGGATACCTTGCATCACCAAAAACCATGGGGGCCGTCACCGTGGGTCGCAGGCGTTCTCATCCGGTTATTTTCGGCCGGGAGTGGTACGGGGCTCTGCGCAAACTGCGGGGGGACAGGGGTGCCAGGGCGCTTCTCAATGAACACGGGGCAGAGGTGTGCCTGGTGAATGCCCCGCCTGCCTACGATGACCGGGATATTGATACGCCTGAAGATTACAGGGTTTTTCAAGGGGATCAAGGGAGGACGTTGCGCTGAAAGGGCGGAGGTCAAGGAAGGTGACTTCTCAACGGTAGCCCTGACCAAGATTCTTATGTCTTCCGCTCACTTTAGAGCATTGAACCACAACGGGAGGGCCAGTGCAGTCCTTTCCGGCGGGAATATATTTTTCCTCAGCTCTAAATCACGGCGCAAATATTCTGCGCGGGGTCCCCAGCCCAGCTACTATCTCTATCAGTCCAATCGACCATGGTCCGATGCGCCTGTCCGGAGCATTCGTAACCAGGCAATCGCTATTAAGCGATTTCGGCATCCCGGATATTCCCTTTCGGAAACGATTCCACCGCCCCTCCCTTTTGCAATGCGGCAGTTGGCAAAAATGAATGGAGTGGTGTCGGAAATGATGACTATCTAAGAAGTCATCATCGTGCCCATCGAGGGGCTTCAGTAAAAAGCCTTGAGGATCGCACTTCTTACGGTTCCATCAAGGGCTGGGAGTGGAAGGCAGGGACAGGATTTCCCTCACCGTGTTTCCGGTGAGGTTTTCCATTTCACGTATGAGTTCGTGGCAGGGCTCCACCTTGAAGCGATCATTGGCAATGACGGTGAGAGCCTTTCCCGAGGCCGGGGCCACTCTGAACCTCAGCCGGCACTCACCGGGATATCTGAATGCCAGGTCCCTCAAATCCTCCAGCAGATCCCTGGAGACTGTTCTTTCGTCAAGGTTGAGCACAATGGCCTTGATGAATCGCTGCCTGACGCTGGAAAGGGTCGTCAATTCCTGCCCGATGATTTTCGTGGTACGGTCACCCTTTTCAACGGTTCCTGTGATGAGCAGGGGATCGTCGCTCTTAAGCAATGCGGATGAACGCGCGAACAGGTCCGGAAACAGGATCACCTCAATGGATCCGGAGAGGTCCTCGATCTTGATGACGGCCATTTTGTCGCCTCGCCGCGTTCTCTTGATGTTCAATTCTTCCACCATGCCGGCAACAGAGGCACGTGACTTGTCCTCAAGGGCAGGGATATCTTGAATCGCAGAAGTGGTAAGCAGGCGGATTTCGCGGTCGAATTTGGAGAGGGGGTGGCCGGTAATGTAAAAGCCGAGGGCCTCTTTTTCCTTTTTCAACCGTTCTTTCTCATCCCACTCGTCCACCTCAGGCAGGTCCAGCAGACCGTTGCCCGGCCCACCGCTGAAGCCGAGTGTCCCGAACATGTTGAGTTGATTGGGATCACGATTGGCGCCACAGGCCCTGAGAACGTCATCCAGGGCACCAAAGAGGCGTGACCGATAGATCCCCGTGAAGTCGAAGGCCCCACACTGGATGAGTCCTTCCAGCACCCTGCGGTTGACCTTGCCGCTTCCCACGCGTGTGCAGAAATCCAGTAGATCCTGGTATGGCCCGGATTCCTCTCTCTCCTGGATGCACAGCTCCACGGCCTTCAATCCCACGTTCTTGACCGCGGCAAGGCCGAAACGTATCTTTCCGTCCACAACGGAAAAATCCGCCTGGCTTTCGTTCATGTCGGGGGGAAGGATCTCAATGCCCATGTCCCGGCATTCGGCAATGTTCTTGATGGTCTTGTCCTGGTTGCCCATATCCTGTGTCAGAAGGGCTGCCATGAATTCCACGGGAAAATGGGCCTTTAGGTAGGCGGTCTGATAGGCAATGAGAGCGTAGGCGGCCGAGTGGGACTTGTTGAAGCCGTATCCACCGAATTTTTCAATTAAATTGAAGAGGTTTTCAGCTTTTAGAGCCTGAACGCCGTTCCGGGAGGCACCGTCGATAAATCTCTGTTTGTGCCTGGCCATGACCTCCGCCTTCTTCTTGCCGATGGCCTTTCTGAGTTCATCCGCCTCGGCCAGGGTATAATCCGCCAGTACCTGGGCGATTTTCATGACCTGTTCCTGGTATAGAATCACCCCGTAGGTCTCTTTCAAAATGGGTTCAAGCTGTGGGAGAAAATACTTGATCCGTCCCTTTCCATGTTTCCCGTTGACGAAGTCTGCAACCATGTTGCTGCCCAAAGGTCCGGGCCTGTAAAGGGCCACGAGGGCGATCAGGTCTTCAAAGACCTCAGGCCTGAGTCTCCTCATCAGTTCCTTCATCCCCTCGCTTTCGAGCTGAAATACACCGGTGGTCTTTCCGTCCGCGCAGAGCTGATAGGTGGCGGGGTCATCCAGGGGGATTTTGTCAATGTCAATTCGGATCCCGAGCGACGTTTCAATAAGGTCGAGGGTATGTTTGATGACCGTGAGGGTTTTGAGTCCCAGAAAGTCGAATTTGATGAGCCCCAGTTGTTCTATGCGATCCATGGTGTATTGGGTCATGATTTCGTTTCTGGACCCTTTAAAAAGGGGGAGGTACTCCACCAGAGGCCTGTCGGAAATGACCACACCCGAAGCGTGGGTGGAGGCATGCCGTGAGAGTCCCTCCAGGGCGCGTGATATCCTGAGGAGTTTTTTTGCCGGCCCCTCCTCTTCTGCGAGACGTTTCAATTCAGGCTCTTCCAGGATCGCCTGTTCCAGGGAGACTTTCGGCCCCTCCGGAACCATCTTGGCAATCCGGTCCACCTCCCCCAGGGGAATGTTCAGGCTGCGGCCCACGTCCCGGATGGCGCCGCGTGCCTTCATGGTGCCGAAGGTGATGATCTGGGACACGTTTTCAAGGCCGTACTTTTCGGCAACATAGTGGATGACCTCGTCCCGCCCGTTGATGCAGAAATCGATATCGATATCAGGCATGCTGATTCGCTGCGGGTTGAGGAATCTCTCAAACAACAGACCGTATTTGATGGGGTCGATATTGGTAATGGTGAGGGCGTAGGCCACCAGAGAGCCGGCGGCCGAGCCCCGGCCCGGTCCGACCACGATCCGGTTCTCTTTGGCCCAGTTGACGAAGTCCTGGACGATGAGGAAATAGGGAGCGAAGCCGGTTTGCTTTATGACCGAAAGCTCGTATT
>CAYOIU010000276.1:0-5770 GCA_964404085.1 uncultured Desulfobacteraceae bacterium
GCCATGGAGTATCTGTTCGGCAAGGACCTTAAACATGTTACGGAGAAGGCCGAACAGAAAGCCGGTCAGCTGGATCTGGAGAATGCCCTCCACATCGTCTCCAGGGTCGCATCCGGGCTCCACTATGCGCACAATCTTAAGGATTTTCAGGGAAAACCCCTCAACATCATTCACCGGGATATCAGTCCTCAGAACGTCTTTATTACCTACGAAGGGGATGTGAAGATCGTTGATTTCGGCATCGCTAAGGCGGCCACCCAAAGCTCCATGACCCAGGTTGGCATGATCAAGGGAAAGGTAGCCTACATGTCCCCCGAACAGGCCGATGGAAAGGCCATTGATTACCGTTCCGATATCTTTTCCCTCGGCATCATCCTCTATGAACTGGTTACTGGAAAGAGGATGTTCAAGGGGGACACCATGCAGATCCTGTCAAAAGTCAGGGTGGCGGAATTTGTCCCTCCCGATCAGCTTGTCCAGGATCTCCCGGCCAATCTCTATCATATCCTGGGCAAGGCATTGGCCAAGGATCCGGAAAATCGTTACCAGTCGTGCAACGACATGCTGGCCGACCTGGAAGAATGCATGTATGCCCTTCCCAAGAGACCGACGACGCGGGGCCTTTCCGAGTACATGAAGGGCCTTTTCGAGAGCGAAATTGCGGATGAGGAAAAGGCCATGCGCGATCTTGCCGGGGATCATTCAGAAGGTGCGAAAAAGGAGAAATCGCCCGCTCCTCCCAAGAAGGTTCCCGAAAAGAGGGTCGAAGAACCCCCGTCCCCGGGGGAGGAGAGGGAGGAGAAGCCCGGGAAAAAAGGCTTGATCCTGGGGGCCGTGGGGGGGATTGTTCTGGTTGTCGTCTTGATCATCATTTTCTGGCCCGGAGAAAAACCCGTAAAGCAAACTGCAGAACCCCCAAAGGTGGTGGTGGCGGAAAAGCAGGCCCCTGAAGAGAAGGTGGTGGCGGAAAAGCAGGCCCCTGAAGAGAAAGAGGTGGCCGAGACCTCCGGGACGGAAGCGGTTCCATCCGAAAGCAAGCCGGAAGAGGCGGTGATTCCTGCAACAGAGGAAAGCGCCGCGAAGGAGGCATCAACCTCGGAAAAGGCACCGGAGGAAGAGAAGGGCGTCGCCAAGCTTGTGGAAGCCCAAGGAGCGCTGGACGAAAAACGGTATGGTGATGCCGTTGCCCTCTTTGAGGATGCCCTGGTTGAGAATTCCGACCTGAAGGAGCGGGCCGCAGCCGGCTATGAGGAGGCCCTCCTCGCACAGGCGGATTCCGTAAGCAAGACGGACCCCGAAATGATGGAACGGTTGCTGTTGAAAGCGACGGATCTGAATCCAGCCAGTGTGAAGGCGCACGCCAAACTTGGACTGCTTTATGTGCAGAAGAAGGATTTCCCGGAGGCCGTCAGGCAGTACACGAAGGTCAGCGAACTTGATCCCGAGTACACGGACGCATTCTTCAACCTGGGATACCTCTACGCCGTGACCAAGGACTATGAAAAGGCGGAGAAGGCATACCAGCGCGTGGTGGAATTGAAGCCTGACTACCTGGACGAGGCCCTCTTCAATCTGGCCATGGTCCAAAAGCGGTTGGGAAAGAAAGACGAATGCATCGCGAATCTGGAAAAGGCCCTTGAGATAAATCCCAAGAATGCGCGCGTGAAAAACTATTTGGAAAAATTGAGGAAATAACAGGAGGAAACTATGAAAAAGGAAACAAAACGGCTTGTGTTATTGTTTTTGGGGGCTATGATGTTCTCCTCTTTTCTCGTATCCTGTGTTTCCTTTGAAAAAATGGGAAAAAAGGTGGATCAAGGGATAGGATGGACGAAAGGAGAACAGGGAACTGCGCCTGCTGCTTCACAGGCAGCGCCGAAAGCAGAAAAGCAGCAGGCCGCACCGGGTACCCAGGGCGTAACAACGCAGGCGCCTGCCAAAGAGGAGGCCGGTCAATACTTTATTCACCAGGTAAAATGGCCCAACGAATCCCTCTCCATTATTGCCAAGTGGTATACGGGCAGCCTGATGAACTGGAAGCTTCTGGCCGCAGCGAATCCGGAGATGAAACCGACCATCATTCACAAAGGTGACCGGGTCCGCATCCCGGTGGACATGCTCAAGACCCGGGATCCCATGCCCGAGGCGTTCGTAGACGAACTCGTGCAGAACCTGAAAAAAGAAAAACCGGCCGAGGCTTCTGAAGGGGAACAGAAGGAAGAGGAACCTGCCCTGTTTGGTCCAAAAGGGCTGAAGAGTGAATAAAACGTCACTTCGTCCATCCCAATCGGTTGGATAGATGGACGGGATGTTGAGGAGGTCTGAACGATGCCAGATTCCCAAAACTTTCCCTTTACAGTCCTGATCTTGGCCCCATTCAGGGGCCGTGAAAGAGAAAAGTGGAAAGACGGCCCCATTGAGGTCACCCTTGAAACCCTGGACCAGGTGCTCTCGGAACTCAGGCCTTCATTCGATCTCCCGGTTCCCGGAAATATCTACCCTCCTGAATATCTAACCTTTGAAATCGAGAGACGCAAGGATTTTCGTCCGGATGGGCTGCTGTCGTGCAACGCATTTCTGAAAAATATTCTGGAGGCCAGGGAGTTTGTCCTCGGCGCACCTGCCAAGGGTTTGAAGCAAACGGAAATCATTGAGCGTATCAGGGATTGGCCTGGACTGCCTCCTCTGGAGCTGCCGAAATCGCCTGGTATTAAGAAAAGCGAGAAGGCAGATACCATTGATGACATCTTGAAGATGGTGTCGATTCCGGAGAGGGATGGCACCCATGGAGGTGAGGAAGAAGAACTGGTGAGGCAGATGGAGCGTTTGCTTGGCGGCATTTTGGCACGAACTTTTTCCCATGAGGAATTCAGGCAACTGGAAGAAGTTTGGGGGGGGCTTGGCTTTTTGTTGTCCCGATCCCGGCGTGTCTCGGAAACACGGGTCTCAGTACGACTGTTGCCCGTATCTGCGGAAACGCTTGAAGAGACGCTCGATGATTTCCTACTTGAATTCGCAAGGAAAATTCCATCTCTCATTATAGTGGATATCCCATTTGACTCTTCTCCGCACAGCATGGACCTGATGAGGAGATTGGGCGAGATAGCGGAGGCATTGCTGGTTCCTACGGTTGGATGGATAACTCCACGGTTTTTCAACATGGATTCCTGGCAGGACCTGGACAAGCTCCCCTATCTTCCCCATTATCTCGAAAACGCTGAATTCGCCAAGTGGCAGACACTGAAAAAGGGGAGTTCCGGAAGATGGCTGGGGCTCACATGCAGCCGCTTCCTCGACAGATTCCCTTACGGGCATGAATATCAGAAAGGTCCTATTTATTTTGAGGAGAAAGTCATTCCCTGGAGAAACCCAGTTTGGGGAATGGCAACCCTGGCTTCACGGAGTCAGTTCGAAACCGGATGGCCTGCCCGGTTTGGGGATTGGCAGCGCTTTCACCTGGAAGATCTCGCTTTATGCGATCTGGGGGACAGGAAACAATACCCCACCGAGGTTCCGTTCAGTGAGGACCGAATGGCACAATTCATAAAGAGCGGCATTATGCCTCTGATTTCCCAACCGAATCGAGATACCGCCTTTTTTGTGGATGAAACAACCATAGCCGGGAGTTCCCTGGCCTATCAGCTGGTGGTGAGCAGGATTGTCCAGTTCCTGATCTCGTGCAAGGAAAGCTTCGACAAAGGCCTGAATCCTTCAGAGCTTCAGGAGAAGCTGAGGAACGCTATCGTCACGTTTTGGGAGAAGACCGGACACACACCACCCGCGGACATGCAGCTGTCTGTCACAAAACCCGATTCGGGAAAGCGCCCGGTTGTGGATTTTGCCTTAAAGCCTTCGCCGGAGATCCTGCCATCGGGAGAAAAAATTGAATTGCAGTTTCACTGGTAGATGTCTATGGAAAGGCCTAAAGCAGCCCTTTGACGGACTCCTTCAAGGGATCCGACAGGATTTCAATGGCATCCAGATCGATGATTTCCTGGAAGGCGGGAATGCCGGATAGCTGGGTAATCTGTTGGATGAAATCTTCAGGGGGCAAAAAGGTCTTCAGCGGTGCCTCCAGAGTAACCACCGGGAGCCCTCCCAATTCAGCTATTTCCTCGGTTTGTACAAAGTAACGGAGATCCTCCAGCAGTCCAGCAATATCAGAAAAACGATGCAAAAAGATCATCGGGAAGAGATGATGAATCACCGCCTGTTTCATGTCTTCGGGCTGTTTCGGTTCTTCACCGGCAAGCATTGCTTTCAGCCTGTTCAGGGAGCAATCGCTGTGGAAGGAGATGACCCATTTTGTCGATGCGGTGATCGTGATGGCCTTGTCGGGCGAACCTTCGGAATGAAGGGAATATTGAAAAGGGGTGGCCTCCAGTTGGTTCGGTATGGGGGCTAGGGGTGTGTTCAGCTTGGAAGGCAAACCAAAAGGCTTTTGCGCCACTGATGCATAGCGTTCCTGCAACTCGGCGAAGGCCTTGTCCGAGCCGGGCACTTCTTCCATTGTGCCGCTGCGCACGTAAGTCCCCAGCAGTTTCCGCGGGACAAACAACGGGCGGAGGATGTTCAGGTGCCGTTTGACCCGTTTTGAAAGTTCCGCCGAGATCTTCTCGGTGGCACCACGAAGTTTCAGAAACTCCTGATTGTCAAGGCTCTTTCTTTCAATTTCTTTCGGGTCCATTACTCATCCTCAAATTAGCCCATTTTTCATCTAGTTGCTAGCATATAGTGAATAGGTTGTCAATTACTTTAAATCCACCACAAAAACGTCCGTCTGTTCCTCATCAGTGAAAGCCCCGAAGAGAATAGTTGCCGGGTGGGCCTCAACCTTCACAAAATAGGAGGATTCAGGTCCCAGGTCGTTTTTTACCGCCCACGCCGTGAATTCCCTGTCCCCAAGCGTCATCTTGAGACCCTCCATGGGGTAGTTGAGGGTAGACTGACTGGGAAGGCTGCCCTTCGGTCCGACCGCGTGGAAGAGAATGTTTCCTTCTGAAACGCCGAACATGGCTCCCGGCCAGGCACCCTCTAAAGGACCAACCTCGAACCACTGCCCTATCTGGGCATTCCCGTAGACGTCGAGCCGATACTCCGGCTGTGTGGTTTTGAGCGGGCTATGGACCTTTGCTACTACCTTGGCCCCGAATCCCGGATCAGACAAGGACATGACTTGGGAATCCCTGAGGGATGTCGGCAAGGCGTCCGATGGGAGGCTGCCTTCCGTCAACAGGACGAAGATGGGGAACGCATGGCCTTTCTGGGCCTGCAGGGTCGTAGCAAGTAGTGACAGGCCATAACGTACGGAGGGTCCCTGGAAGTCATCAGCCGATCCGAGGACGGCCCACAGAGAGGTATCCGCATCCAGAAGTTCTTTCCTGGGTCCGATCCAGGCCATCTTATCCAGGTCATCTTTCCAAAAGTGTCCGTTGGCCTCAAGGCCGTAGGTCTTGAGTTGACCGATGAGTTTCTTCACAACATCTTCAGAGGTGGTCAATGCGCTCAGCCATACTTTTTTCATGATTCCCTCTCCTTCGTGTTTTTGATTCCAGGGATCGCATATCCCATGCGGGGTCATCGGCGATCGGACGGGTCTGTCTTCTCTCTCTTGCAACCCAAGGTATGCATCGAAGTACACATTCAAACAAAAAGGTATGTTACACTAAAAAGCTAACTTATGCCGCAAACGGCATCCTATGAGCAACGAAGGGAACCGAACCTGACAATCTTTTTCAGACGCTTTCTAAACACTCCGGTGGAGATGGAC
>CAYOIU010000277.1:0-5768 GCA_964404085.1 uncultured Desulfobacteraceae bacterium
AGTGCACTTGGCAACTCACTTCTACATGGACGACTATTTGGGGTTCACGCCTCCCTGACCCTACGCGCTTCTATGACGGAGTGCTGAACCCCAAATCGGCGTCCATCTCCTCCGAAGTGTTTAAGAAAGCATTTGAAAAAGATTGTCAGGTTCGGTTCCTCTTCGTTACTCATAGGCTGCCGTTTGCGGCATAGACCGGCTTTTTACGATTCCATCAATTCTGACTAAAGGAGGATCTTCAATGGATTATGAGAATATTGAAACGCGTTTTGAAGAGGGCTTGGGGACCATCACCCTGAACAGGCCCCCTGTGAATATAATGAACATTGCCATGATGGAAGAGATCAATGATGTCCTGGAGGCCTGGCAGGGCCAAAAGGATCTTAAGGTGGTTCTGTTCAACGCCAAGGGAAAATGCTTTTCAGCGGGTGTGGATGTGGGTGAGCATATGGGAGACCTGGCACCCAAGATGATAGAGGCCTTTCACAGGATGTTCCGCCTCATGGACAAACTCGGGGTCCTGACCGTGGCATCCGTATATGGTTCCTGCCTTGGCGGCGGATGCGAGCTGGCCATCTTTTGTGACCTGGCCATCGCGGCCGAAAACACCAAGATCGGACAGCCGGAGATCCAGGTGGGCGTCTTTCCACCCATCGCCGCCTATATCATGCCCCGCATCATGGGCCGAAAAGCCGCCGTAGATCTCATCTGCTCCGGGAGGATCATATCAGCAGAAGAAGCCGGCCGGATGGGTCTGCTCAACCGGGTCGCTTCCACCGAGAAACTGGAAGCGGAGACAGAGAGCTTTCTGAAACCCTACCTGAGACTCAGCGCCGAGGTGCTCAGAAAAACGAAAAAGGCCATCACAGCCGGACTCAGGGATGACCTGGAACCCGCCCTCAAGCGCATAGAAGAAATCTACCTCGACGAACTCATGAAGACTTCGGACGCGCAGGAAGGGTTGCATGCCTTTCTTGAAAAACGAAAACCGGCCTGGAAAAACCAATAAACCGTTTTTTCCTTCCCCGGCATCCGCAGCCGGGGAAAAACTTCAGGGCTTTCCTATCTTGGTTTTTAGAAGGGGAAGCCACCGCTTTTCAGTAAAAATTGACCTTTTTCCCCAAAACCCCTTGGATTTACAAAGGAGCGACTTATATTATTCTGTCGGCGAAAACCACTCCCTCCGGGAGGAACCTCCTCTGATTTCATCGGAAATGGGGAAACAGCATGCAGTCAACAGACTACTACGAAATTCTCAATATTCATAAGGAAGCGCCACCAAAAGAGATCAAAGAGGCCTACCGGAAACTGGCCCTGCGATTCCACCCGGACAGAAACAGCAACAACCCCGAGGCGGCTTCAAAGATGAAAGAAATCAACGAAGCCTACGCCGTCCTCTCCGATGCTGAAAAGAAGAGCCGCTATGACAGCCTGCGTCAGGCTTACGGCTCCTCAGCCTATGATCATTTCAGGAACTCCTATACGGAGCAGGATATATTCCAGGGATCGGACGTCAGGCAGATCTTTGAAGAAATCAGCAGGGCCTTTGGATTCAGAGGGTTCGACGACATCTTCCGGGAGGCCTATGGCCCGGTCTACCGGTCTTTCGATTTCAGGGGGAAATCCACGCCCCTGCAGGGCTTCTTGGGAAGGCTCGTCAAATACGGTCTGAAAAAGAAGTGGGGAATAGAGTTTCCCGAAAAGGGAAAGGACCTCTTTGACCTGATTACCGTTTCACCGGATCTTGCTCAAAGGGGCGGAAAGATCGCTTATTCCGACAGGAGCGAAGCAAAGAAATTGATTGTCTCCGTCCCCCCGGCCATCAGACCCGGCCAGAAAATTCGCCTGAGAGGGATGGGAAGCCCGGGAAGAGGCGGAGGTGAGCCGGGAGACCTCTTCTTAAAGGTACGTGTGAGAAATATTTTTTTCCAGAGGGTGAAGAATTTTGTGGATCGGTTAGGGGCTTTTTTTTCAGTAAAAAGCTAATCTATGCCGCAAACGGCGGCCTACGAACAACGAATGGGAACCGAACCTGACAATCTTTTTCAGATTCGCTTCTTCATACGCGTTTAATAAATCGACTTCGTTGGAAGTTTTCACTATGCCGATCTTCTGGCAGCAGGAAAGTAAAGCGAAAAGGTCGTGCCTCCGGATTCATGGCAGTCCTTTTTCTCTGTGCAGGATGGACATCGGCTGATCCGCCCCGGGCAAACATCTTCTTCTCCCGGTATAAACCTGCACCTTGCCGATTCCATGTCTATCTTGAAATGGAAACGTTCGGAGAAGATTCTCATCCGCAACAGATCCGCCCCTTTCCCGCCCGCATTGAAATCAAAGGGCATGCCGGTGCGGTAATTCAATGTGTTCTGGGTTGCGAAAAATCCCTCAAATATGCGTCTCCGGGCCTCCTCCACGATGCCGACGCCGTAATCACGCACCATCAGGCCTACACCCTTCCCCTTTTTTTGAACCGTTACCTCTATTTTACCCTCGTCCGGCGTGTTTTCAATGGCATTCCTCAGCAGACCGTCTATCACTTTTTCCAGGGTTTCCGACGGGATCATTATGGCGGGCGTGTCCTTCAAACGCTCCTCAATGGTCACCTCTCTATGAGAGAAAAAGCGCCTCAGGGCGGATAGCCGTTTTCTGACATGATCGTGAAGAAAAAGTTCCTCAGGTTCCGACCGTTCCACCCCGAAGAGATCCTCAACCTTTTTCCCGACCCTTTCGGCCAAGGAAAGGTCACGTGATTCCTCCTCAACCAGCACGGCCAGTTCATCCTTGCACTGGGCCAGCAGCAGGGTCAGGACATCGTATGCCCGATAATGCCTGTCCTGTATGATGTCGCTGACCTGGTACTGGATGTCTATGACCCGGTCCAGATTTCTCTGCATTCTTTGGACGTTTTGGACCCAGGCCTCCTCAGGGAGGGCCGACAATGTCCTTTCCATTATCTTCAGGGAACCGCCGAGAATGGAGACCGGCGTTTTCAGTTCGTGGGAAAGGTGGTGAATCACCCGGTCCTTTGCCCGGTTCAGGCTCCTGACTTCCCTGTAGGCCTTCTTGAGTTCACTGTTTACCCGGGCATTTTCCACGGACAGGGCAACAGCGCCCGCAATGGTGTTAAGCAACTCGATATCCGTTTGGTCAAAAGCGCCTTCTTTCTTGTTGAGTGCACACAATACTCCGATGATTCGATCGCCGCTCCTGAGTGGCACAAGGGCCAGGTTCCTCGTCCGGTAGCCGAGCTTGCGGTCCCTTTCCCTGTGGAGGGCAACATCCTGGGAGATATCCCCTACAATGATCGGCTCTCCGTCCCGGATCACCTTGGACGCCACCAGTTCATCCATCTTGAATCTGATTTCTTTCACCCGCCTCTGTGTGGCGCTGTCATCATAGGCCGCACCGAGGACAAAGAGTTCCTGTTTTTCTTCGTCCAGTAAAATGGTCACAGATCCCTCGGTGTTGAGGTTGCGCTTCACCTCGCTGTCCACGAAGTCCAGGAGTTCCTCCAGATCAGGGTGTTCAGGCAGGGCCGTTGTGATGCGAAGCAGGGTCTCGTTGATCCGGGCCAGTCTCTTTTGCTCGGTGATATCCCTGAAAATCACCAGCAGACCGGCCTGCTCGTATTCAGACTCGGCGTAGTAGGCCATCCTCGTGACCACATCGATGATACGCCCGTCACTGGCGAGCCGCCTGGTCTCATTGCGCAGTACTGATTTCTCCCTGATCACCCAATCCATGTTTTGGGCGGCTTCATGTTTCAGTTCGCCTGGAACAAAAGGAATCTTCCTCCCCTCCAATTCCTTGAAGTGCCAGCCGAAAAGCTTGATAAAGCCCGGATTGAGATAACGGACATTTCCTTCCAGGTTCAACACCGCCAGTGGGTAAGGGACAAAATCGAAGACAGCTCTCAAGCGCCGTCGCGACTTGAAAAGTGCACCTTTCATACCGCTTCGCTCGGCCAGCTGCTTTTCCAACTCCCCCACCCTGCGAGCCAACTCTTCGTACGTGGGCCTTTTTCCCATTGAAACCCCAGTCCTCAATAGATTGAAAAAAATATGTTTTTGTCTAGGATAAAATTCCGGGCTAAAAGGTGACCAGTTGCACATCCCCCCACGTGGCCAACCGATCATCGAGGATCATCACTCCTCCCAGAAGACCGGGGATTTCCCCGGCCAATGCGGCGGTCTTTGCAAGGTCCTCTTTCTCCCGGACCCGGTTTGCCAGGAAGGTGGCCGCGCCGTCGGCAAGGGCCGCCGATTGGGCGAGAAGCGTAGCGGCATTTGCTTTTCCAAGACTCAGGGAGTGTCCGATCTTTCCGGAAGACGTGCACACCCCGAGCGGCATTTGTGTCCTCTCGATACGAAGCCCCACCTTTCCACTCAGCGGAGAATCTCCGGCGAAAATGGAAACGGTCAAGGATCTCTCGGCCTTCAAGAAAACATCTCCCCCGTTCTCTACGATGACCTCATGAGAAAACTGCAGCAAACCCGTGCCCACTTCCTGCGCAAGAGCCCCGGCCACGGTGGCCATGGGCCCGACTTTGGCGGTGGAGGCCGCATCCATCATCATTCTCACAACAGGCGGGGCCAGAGGATCCATGGGCCCGGGCGCGAGTGATGTCTTGAAAGAGGAGTGGCTGTGGATGTACGCTTCCAGCTGGTGCCGGCACACGAGTAAAAGGTCGAGGGTCTCCTTCTCGAGACAGCTATCGGCACTCACCCACAAATCGGTCTCTTTTACCACAACCCGAAAGGAAGAAAGACCGCTGGAATGCACCAGGCTTCTGTAGGTGCGTTCACGGTAATCCTTTTTGTCAGGACGCTTCTTGCTGGGATGTTCTTTGTCTTTCAAAATACTCGGCTGACGAAGGCTATTCCCACTCGATCGTGCTGGGAGGTTTCGAGGAGATGTCATAGACCACCCGGTTGACACCCTTGACGCTGTTGATGATCCGGTTCGAGATCCGCGCCATCACTTCATAGGGTATCCTTGACCAGTCGGCCGTCATGGCATCGAGGCTGTCCACGACCCTTAGGGCCACCACATTTTCATAAGTTCGCTCATCACCCATGACGCCGACCGTCCTGACGGGCAAGAGCACCGCAAACGACTGCCACACCTTTTCATAGAGGCCCGCTTTCCGTATCTCTTCAAGGACAATAAAATCGGCGGAGCGCAGTATTTCCAGTCTTTCCCATGTGATTTCTCCAAGGATCCTCACCGCAAGCCCAGGTCCCGGAAACGGCTGGCGTTTGACCAGTTCCCTGGGGAGACCCAGCTCGGCACCCACCTGCCGCACCTCATCCTTGAACAGCTCCCTCAGAGGCTCTATGAGTTTGAGCTTCATCACCTCTGGGAGCCCCCCCACGTTGTGGTGGCTCTTTATGGTGGCTGAAGGTCCTTTGAAGGAAACACTTTCGATAACGTCTGGGTAGAGTGTCCCCTGTGCGAGATACTCAGCCTCTCCCACCTCTTCTGCCGATTTCTCAAAAACCGTGATGAATTCTCTGCCGATGATCTTGCGCTTTTCTTCGGGATCGGTAACACCCTTCAACTTCTCCAGAAAAAGTTTCGAAGCTTCCACCAGATGGAAATCCATGCCATAGGCCCCTTGGAAGAGGTCGCTGACCTCATTGCTTTCTCCACGCCTCAGGAGACCATTGTCCACAAATATACAGGAAAGCCTGTCGCCTATGGCCTTGTGAAGCAAAACCGCAGTGACCGATGAGTCCACACCTCCCGATAGCCCGCAGATGACCCGG
>CAYOIU010000278.1:0-5764 GCA_964404085.1 uncultured Desulfobacteraceae bacterium
CTCCTCCACTTCGTTGCTCATAGGATGACGTTTGCGGCATAAGTTAGCTTTTTACGATTCAACAAAAAATGGGGCCATTCTCTTCCCAGGGGAATGGCCCTTTTTTGTGGAAATCTGAGAGGCTATTTCCTATAAGTTGAAGGTCGCACGTTTCACTTCCCGCGTGACGGGAAGACGCCGATTCGAGAACGGACCGGAAAGAGAAGAATAGATGGATGCACTGATCTTATCGTTTGCGACCCTGGTAGGATTTTACATGGCCGCAAATATCGGAGCCAACGACCTGGCCAATGCCATGGGAACGTCCGTGGGCTCCTGTGCCATCACCCTCAAAGAGGCCGTTGTTATTTCTATCGTCGCCAATGCCCTCGGCGCCACACTTGCCGGCGGTTATGTGACGGGCACCATCAGCAAGGGGATCATCGATCCGTCCCTGCTGGCCGGGGACCCGAACAGGTTGATGATCGGGATGTTTGCTTCCCTTCTCGCAGCAGGCCTGTGGGTGAACCTGGCGACCTATTTTGCCCTGCCTGTATCAACCTCCCAAGCCATTGTCGGGGCCGTCGTGGGTTTTGGAGTCCTGAGCGTAGGGGCGGGGGCCGTGACATGGTCCAAAATCATTATCATCGTTTTGAGTTGGATTATTTCTCCAGCCGTGGGCGGTCTGATAGCTGGGGCATTGTACCACCTGATAGAAAAGCGGATGATGTCTGCAAAAGACCCCCTGGCTGCGTCCAGACGTTATGCACCCTTTATGATATTTGTGGTTTTCCTCGTCCTCATACTCTCCTTTGTTTTCAAGGGGCTCAAGAATTTTCATCTGAATGTGGGGTTTCTGCAGACGTTACTGCTGGCCATCCCCTTCTCGATGGGGGCAGGTGGTGTTGGTTCCTGGTGGGTGCGCAGGCAGGCACGGCCCGAATGCAGGGTGCGGCCGGGGCAGGAGGCATTTTCACCCCTGGACCGCTTGTTTGCCCAGCTCCAGGTCCTGACAGCCTGTTACGTGGCCTTCGCACATGGAGCCAACGACGTGGCCAATGCCGTTGGACCGCTGGCGGCCATTTTTTCAGTGGTGACGACAAAGGCCGTGGCCCTCAAGGTGGAGGTGCCCATCTGGATGCTTCTGGGGGGTGGTATTGCAGTGGGTGGAGGCCTCCTGGCATTCGGGACGCGTGTCATGGAGACCATCGGAAAGAACATTACGGAGCTTACGCCCATGCGCGGGTTCTGCGCCCAGTTTGGTGCCGCTACTACGATCCTGATCTGTTCCCGGCTAGGTCTTCCTATTTCCACGACGCATGTGCTCGTGGGTTCGGTGGTTGGCATAGGCGTCATGCGCGGCATGGGAACGCTCGATCTGCGTATTCTGAAAAATATCGGCCTTTCATGGCTCGTGACGCTACCGTTCACGATTCTGTTGTCCATGGTTTTGTATGAACTTCTTGTGCTTTTTTTGTTATAAATTTCCAAGGAGGTAAACAACATGCGTCTTTTACTGAGTTCATTGTTTTACAAGTCTCCTTTTGAGAATCTCCAAAAGCATGCGGACAAGGTAAGGGAGTGTGCGCGGCTTTTCAAACAAGCGGCCGTTTTTCACCTCCGAGGTGAATCTAGAAAATTTGAGGAAACTACGGACCATGTGGCCCGGCTGGAGAGCGAGGCGGATGCCATCAAGCGAAACATACGAAACCACTTGCCGAAGGGAATTCTGATGCAGGTGGATAAGTTCCAATTCCTGCAGTATGTTCGAGAGCAGGACAAGGTGCTTGACGAGGTGGAGGAGGCCCTGTTCTGGTTGTCCTTCAGACCCAGCGGTATTCCCGAAGAGGTCTCGCAGGATTTTGAGGAGCTGGTGGAGACGGCCATCCCACCCATCGAGAAACTGTCCGACCTGGTGGCCATGGCTACTGTCTTTTTCCGGGGAGGTTCCAAGGAACAGCGCACAAAGATGAAAAGCCTCATCAATGATATCCGTCAGCATGAGAAGGAATCGGACATCCTTGAAAGGGATTTGAAACTGAAGATATTTGCCACTTTGAAGGATGAGCCGCTCATGGTCTTTCATCTCGTCCGTCTCGTGGAGATCGTGGGAAATATCGCCGACCACGCCCAAAATGCCTCGGATAGGATGCGGGCGATGATTGCCAAGTGATCTCCATGACTGAAAAGCGCGATTCCTGTATTCGATGTGGTGACTGCTGTCGGGGTTCCAGTCCCAGTCTCCAGGCAGGGGACATCCCGCTCATCACGGAAGGGTTTTTGGAAAAAAAGGACCTTTTTACTGTCAGGCGGGGTGAAATCGTAAGGGACAATATCTACGAGGAATTGCGGCCGGTCGCCCGGGAGATCATCAAGGTCAGGGAAAGGGACGGGGCCTGCATCTTTTATGATGAGAGGGGAAAGGGTTGTCGCATATACGCGCACAGGCCTGCTCAATGTGCCGCTCTTGAGTGCTGGGATTCAAAGAAGTTTATGGAGGTCTACAGCGGACCGAAGGCCTGCAGGGAGGACATCATCCTGGACGGGGTCCTGCTGGGACTTATCCAGGAACACGAGAGGAAGTGCGGATACGGACGGCTGGAGCACCTGGCTGGGCAGATCGAATCCATGGGCGAAAGGGCCGTCGAGGGGATCTTAAGCCTCCTCAAATTCGATTATCACCTGAGGCCTTTCGTTGTCCAAAAAACAGGTGTTGATCCGGACGAGACGGATTTGATCTTCGGGCGGCCCCTGGTGGATACGATTTCCCAGTTCGGACTCCAGGTGATTCAACAGACGGACGGGTCATTCTTTCTCACCACCGCGGAGGGATCTGAATCAAAGGGGTAGGACACTTTTTCGGCTGTTACTGGTGTAAAAAAAAGAGGGCTGAAAAATCAGCCCTCTTTTTTTACTGGGTTACAGCAAATTCAACCTAAAACAAACCGCTTACTTTTCCGGTGTTCACATCCACGTCAACACGGCGGAAGGCCGGGTTGGAGCTCGTTCCGGGCATGAGACTGATGGTCCCGGCACAGGGGCAGAGAAACTTGGCGCCGGAGTAGATCAGCACGTCGCGGATGGGAAGGGTCCAGCCCTTGGGAACACCCTTGACGGCCGGGTCGTGGGTCAGGCTCAAATGGGTCTTCACCATCATGGTGGAGTACTCGTCATACTTGGAATCCGATTCGAGCATCTTGGCCTTTGCCTCGGCCTCGGGGCTCCATGCCACGCCGTCTGCGCCGTAGACTTCCTTGGCGATCAGATCTACCCGATCGCGCAGTTTCGTCTCGAGGGGATACAGGAACTTGAATTCGTTCTCCTCGTCACAGGCTTCCTTGACTGTCTCGGCAAATTCAACGGCACCGTCGCCGCCGTCCGCCCAGTGGGTGGACACGGCACAGCGGGCGCCTGCTTCTTCTGCGTATTTCCGGACCATGGCGATCTCGTCCTTAGTATCCGTATGGAAGCAGTTGATGCAGACAACAGGGTTGATCCCCGCTTTCCGGATGGTATGGATGTGATGGACCATGTTGGCCACGCCCTGCTCCAGGAGTCCAAGATTTTCCTTGGTGTAGGCCTCGTCCAGTGCGAGTCCGGCCACCACCTTGGGACCGCCGCCGTGCATCTTGAGGGCGCGGATCGTGCTGGTGAGCACGGAAACATGGGGCTTGAGACCACTGTTGCGGCACTTCACGTTCCAGAATTTCTCGAAGCCGATATCGGCGCCGAAACCGGACTCGGTAACGTGGTAGTCAAACATCTTGAGGCCGATCCGGTCGGCGATAATGGAACTCTGGCCCACGGCGATGTTGGCGAAGGGGCCGGCGTGGACCATGCAGGGCTGGGACTCTGCAGTACACATGAGGGGAGGATTGATGGTGTTCCGCATCCAGGCCGTCATGGCGCCACCTGCCTCCAGGTCGCCTGTGGTCAAGGCCTTGCCGCTTTTGTCAAAGGCCACGGTGATTTCGTCAAGGCGCTTTCTCAGGTCCGCAAGATCCCGAACCACGGAGAGGATGGCCATCAGTTCGGATGAAACGGCGATGCCGAACTTGGACTGCATGGTGAAGCCGTCGTACCTGCCGCCCATGCCTATGACAATGTTCCGAAGGGACTGGGCACAGAGGTCCATGATCCATCCCATTTCAACGCGGGTGGGATCGATGTCCAGTCGTGGCATTCCGGTCAGCCGCTTGAGCTGCTCGTCGTTGTAGTTGCGCTCGTGCTGCATGCGGGCCGTCAGGGCCACCATGGCCAGGTTGTGGGCATTCATAATGTCGTTAATGTCGCCTGTAAGGCCGAGCGAAAACTCCGTCATGGGAATGAGGATGGAATTGCCGCCGCCTGCCGCGGTACCCTTAATGTTCATGGTGGGGCCGCCCGAGGGCTGGCGCAAGCACCCGCCCACGTTCAGACCGATCTTGCCCATACCTTCCATCAGGCCGCAGGAGGTGGTGCTTTTCCCTTCGCCCAGGGGGGTAGGTGTGATGGCCGTCACCTCGATGTATTTTCCATCGGGTTTGTCCTTGAGCCTGTTGATAATCTTCAGAAAATCGAGCTTCGCCAGTCTGCCCATGGGCAGAACTTCATCCTTCTGAAGTCCGAGTTTTTCACCCCACTCTTCCGGTGTGGGCATGTTTTTTTCAGCAGCCTCTGAGATTTGCCAGTCTTGCATTTCCACTGCATTGTACGCCATTCTTCTAACCTCCTTGGATTTAATGGTGTAGATTGATGACTTCCTGCGAATTCATCAACCTTGTAATTGCCTGCCGCGTGCGTTCTCGCCCCACTGAAAAGCAGGAGAGGGAACGCGGTAATTCCATGAAAATAGTGCTCTGCGTACCATAAAAATGATAAGGCGTCAAGTTTTATCGGCCTAGATTTCTGTGCATTTGGAAAGGTTTTTCCGCTTATCTCTTGAGCCGTCCATGTATGGTGATAAGTTCATAATTTCACGAGGTTTTTATTCCTTGTGCTGAGTCCCTCCGGTCTCAGGATCTTTGGCGATGATGCCATCGCGGATAAAGGCGGAAATGGTTTGAAAATAGCGGGGACCGCCGGTGATATAGGTGTCATTGTGCCCGGCCCCCTGGATTGGATAGAAATAGCGGGGGGGAAGTGCCGCCTCAAACAATTTCTGTCCCATGGGAAAAGGGACCAATTCATCTTCGGTGCCGTGTATGATCAGTTTCGGCACACGGATCATGGGCAGCTTCTTGAGATTGTCGAAATGACGGGGGATGAAAACGGAAAAGGGCCGGAAAAGTGGGATGGCGCGGGCCATTTCTCTGGTGGAGGTGAAGCCGCTTTCAAGAATCACGGACCTGACCGGTCTCCGGAGTCCAATTTCCACGGCCACGGCAACGCCCAGAGAGCGCCCGAACAGCACAATTTCCTCGGGTGAAAGGCCTTTCCGGTTCGCCAGAAAATCGTAGGCCGCCAAGCCGTCTTTATAGAGACCTTTTTCAGACGGCCTGCCATCGCTCAGGCCGTATCCCCTGTAGTCGAAGATAAGAACAGGAAAGCCGTTCGCCACCAGATGGCGGATGTTGTCCAACCGGTGGGAGATATTTCCGGCATTGCCATGGCAGAAGAGGATGGTGGGCCGTGCGCCTTCAACGGGAAAATACCAGCCATGGAGGCGCACTTTATCCGTCGTTTCAAAGTAGATTTCTTCGTATTTCAGGTGTTGGTCCCGGGGTGTGGTTTCGATGGTCTTTTCAGGATAGAAAATGAAAAAGTTTTCGAGCCTGGGATAGAAAAAATAAGTGAGCAGTATGAG
>CAYOIU010000279.1:0-5734 GCA_964404085.1 uncultured Desulfobacteraceae bacterium
TCATTGCATGTGTGTCAGGACTCCACTTATTGAAATCTCCCGAAACTGCAACGCGCTTCGCCTCAGGAGCATTTAATGAGAATGCCACCTTTCGCTTCCCGATATTTGTTCTTGTCTTTTGTTTCGCCATTTAGATGACTCCTCTTAAGACCTGGCAGGCCATTTTATCAACCCGGGTTTTTCACCGATCTTCGTCGTGAGACGGTGGAGAAACCCATGAATATAAGGCGCGCGAAAAAAATGGCCACAGGCGTACCTTGCAGTACGTCGAGGTCATTTTTCAAGTGCAACGCAATAAGCATGGGGCTATCCGGCGTCACAGTCCCGCGCGTCGCGGGATTGGTGAGAAATCCGGGTTAAGCTTCTTCAAACAATTCATACAGTTTTTGACTGTTTTGACTGCCTGGCCGGGGGGGTTCCCCCTCCGAGCCAAATATACTGTAAATGCAAATACGTTTTCACCTCTGTGCTTTTCAGCGATCGGCCTGTTTCACAATCGAATGGATCACCCGTTGTGGGAAGGGAATTTCTATACCTTGCTCGTCAAAGGATTCCTTGATCTTCCGGATCAGGTCAAACTTCGTACCCCAATAGTCCCCGCTCTTGACCCAGGGCCGCACCACCAGGTTGACGCTGGAATCGGCCAGTTCCGAGACGGCAATCTGGGGGGCCGGGTCTGACAACACCCTTTCTTCTTCATCCAGTATCTTTTTAACCACTTCATAGGCCTTCTGAATGGAAGAGCTGTAGCCGATGCCGATCACCAGATCCACCCGCCTGGTGTCATAGCCCGACACGTTCTTGATGACATCTCCGAAAAGCTTGCCGTTTGGGACCATGATCTTGGTATTGTCCGGCGTGGCGAGTTCCGTGGTAAACAGTTCGATCCTCTTGACCGTACCTGCCATGCCTGCGCCTTCAATATAGTCTCCAATCTTGAAGGGACGAAGGATGAGTATGAGTACACCGGCTGCGAAATTGCCCAGGGACCCCTGCAGGGCAAAGCCGACGGCAAAACCGGCCGCAGCCAGAACCGCCACAAAGGACGCGGTCTGGATGCCGAACTTGGCCAGGGCGGCAAGCACCGCGAAAACCAGGATAATGACGTAGGCCAGGCTCCCGACAAAGGAGATGATGGAAGGATCCGTTTTTGTCTTACTGAGGACTTTCCGGCAAATGGAGCGCCCGATCCCGGCGGCAATGCGCCCCAGGATCAGGATGATAATTGCGCCGATAATCTTCAGACCGTATGCGGTGAGGAACAGTACTATTTGATTCATTGCCGCTGTCATGATTACCTCCTTGATGTTCTGCGAAGCACACTTCTTTCCAGTGCTTCACAAAGTCAATAATCTTTCCGCGTTCTTAAAACTTCGGTAATGGGGAGGGGCAGTCCTTTTAAGGCCGCCCTCCCCACCATCCTTTGGTCAAAATTCATGTCAAAAAAGCGGCCTCAGCTCCACCCTCCGGTTCTTGGCCCGGCCTACCGGGGTGTCGTTGGTGGCCGCCGGTCTCGAAAAACCATATCCGTTGGACGTCAGCCGATCCTTGCTGATGCCCTTTTTCAGGAGGTATTCCATGACGGCTGCGGCGCGTTTCCTGGATAGTTCCAGATTGTACCCTGCCGCCCCGCGGTTGTCGGTATGCCCACCCACCTCCAGTTTCATTGAAGGATTGTGTCCGAGGATACGGACGGCATCGTCAAGGATGGGATAATCGTGGGGCTTGATATCCCATTTTGCCGTGTCAAAGGTGAGGCCCTTCAGGACCCAGCATCCCCTCTCATTGACCGTCGCCCCTTTGGGCGTCCTGGGACACTGGTCCAGGTAGTTGTAGACCCCGTCACCGTCAGTGTCAAACGGGCAGCCGTTTTCATCCACCTGGGCCACCCTGGAGGTATTGGGGCATTTGTCCATGTAATCGTAAACGCCGTCACCGTCGGAATCAAACGGGCAGCCGTTTTCATCCACCTGGGCGCCTGCCGGCGTGTCGGGGCAATGATCCATATAATCCTGAACCCCGTCGCTGTCAGTATCAAACGGGCAGCCCAGGTTATTAACTGCTACCCCTTTCGGAGTATCGGGACACTTATCCAGGTAGTCATAAATCCCGTCCCCATCACTGTCAAACGGGCAGCCTCTTCCATCCACAGCGACACCTTTGGGGGTATTTGGGCACTGATCCATATCGTCATAAACCCCATCACCGTCTCTGTCCATGCGAACCGCGCGTTTTTCAAAAAAAGCGCTCTCCACAAACCCGGCCATACCTTCACTTGAAAGGATCTGATCCCCATTCATACTGGAACCACAACCGCTTGCCTTGGCAATCCTTTCGAGGAGGCCCTTTCCACCCTGATCGTCCCCCACCTGGATGGTATAAATGCAGATGCGATTCCCCAGACCGGCCGCCAGGTGTTTGGCCGCAATGTAAGGGCCGTTGCCCATGTCTTTGCCGTCGCTGATAATGATCAGGGCAATTTTTCCCCGGGTGGGAGCCAAGTCCAGGGCCGCGGCGTCAATGGCCAATTCCATGGGGCTGTAGCCCCTTCCAAATTGGATCGACTGAAGTCCCTTTTCAAATCCCGCTGTCTCATAGGAAGTCATCCCGTAGAGCAGGGCCGTGCTCTCAAAAGAAAGCAAAGCCCTTCTTCCGAACATTCGCAGCCCGCCCATCAGGGAAACCTCAGGGAGTGTCTGGTTCAAACCCCTGGCGATTCGCAGGGCCCGATCCAGCTTTCTCTCTCCTTTGTAAGCCTCCCCCATGGAACTTGAAGCGTCGAATATGACCAGGAAATTGTCTACTTTCTTGACCAGTTGACCGGCCTGCACCCTGGCGCTCAGATCCACCGGTGTAATGGTCTTTGGGGGTCCCACGGGAACCTGCTGAACGGCACACCCTGCCACCAGGGCTAATGCCGCCATAACAAAAAACACCATTGAAACATACTTTTTCATCGTAAAACCTCCTTTCAAAAAAGCCGATTATTGATTTTCGAAAATGGAAAAACTTACGGTTACAGCTCAAAACGGTTGAAAATCGCTTGGGTTGTCTGTTGATTTAAATCAGGATACTTGGATGCGGCGCCCGGACATCCGATGCGGGCAGGGCTCATTCCAATTCGCATTCAAGCGCTACCCGCGTTGGCTGCGTCGTCGGCTCCTCGACCTGCCCTTACTGTACGCCTCCGTCGCCAACTCATTGCCACCTTGGTATCATCTTGAATGCAAAATGGGTTCAGTTGAATTGAATAATGGTTGTTTGTCCTGTATATCAATACAATCGTTCCATCTAAAATAACACATCTAAAATCGTCTTTCAAGGGCTTTTGGCGGGTTAATCCAATTCAAGACAGTGCTTCTGGATGGCAAAATCATGGTGAACCTCTCTCAGAAAAATGCCTTTTTCGAGAAAAGGGAGCCAGATCAACCGGTTCTCTTCCAGGTGCAGTTGGGCATCCTGCACCTCTTTGCGGGTTTTTTTGGCGCGTTTGGGGATCATGGAAAAGAGGAGGATATGGGCCATTTCCACGGCCTCGTCAATGGGAAGCCACACATCCGCCGCAAGGATATCCCTGAATTCTTCGGTTTCCGTCACGTGGAATTCAGGTTGGTTCCGCGCCATCTGTACGGCAAAGCGATCCACGGCAGCGGCATTCCTGATCCTGAAGGCCGGGATAAAGAAATGGATAGGCCTCTTTTCCAGCATTTCCTTGTTCAGAACCCTGGGCAGCGGGAAGAGTTCGTAAAAGTCCCACAGGTTTTCATAGGACTTCTGAGAGCTTGAGATGGTGACCGTCAGCCGCCAGAAGGGCAAATACGTGAAGGCATCGGGGCTCGCGCTTTCCCCCGGGAGCACGACGTTGTAGGAAACTTCCTGAAAGGCCTCCCCCGTTTCCTGCCACGCTCTCCCGCAGGTTCGGCAGAGGTGAATCCTGGCCTTGGGCCTGTAGGGGAGGTCCCAACCGCAGTTGGGGCATTTAAAGGGAATAAAGTGGAGCGGCCTGTAGGGCACCTCTTCCCGCGTGGATTGCTTTTTCAGCTCACTGAGGGAGAGACGGCCTTTCACCACTTTATGGGAAAGGGCGTCAACAAGGAGGAGGATCTCTTTTCCCTCCTGTGTCAGGGAAAAACAGTAAAACGGAAAATAGACGAGGGAATACCTCTCCCCAATAAGTTCCGTCTTCAGCAACTCGATCTTTTCTCTGTCGCCCGACCCCCCGGGATAGGGCGTCTGAAGGGCCATTTCAGCGGCCTCTTCCAGGGGAATATCCTCCTTCATAACTAGGGCATCTTTCCCCATTTTTTCCTTGTTATAGGGCCACATCTTCATCACTTCGGCTCGGAGCCCCAGGGAAAAGACCTCCCAGTGATCCGAGGAAAAGGCTGGAAACGTTCGATTGTAGGCTACGGCCCGAAGTTTCTTGAAAAAATCATAGGATGTTCCGCCGTACAGCGTGTTTTCATATTTGCGGCCGAAGGCGTGCTGAAACAGGAGTCCCACCACCCGCCAGTAGGGGGCATAGACGAGATCCGCACCCCCGATTTGCATGCGCCCCATCCCCTTTTTGGCCAGGGCCTTCAGGAGCGCCTTACTCACCTGAGTCTTGGTCCCTTTCGGGGGGAAGAAAAAGGATTGGACCTCATTCCTTCCGGTGGGCATGAGGACGGAGTCGCAATACCGGCAGCGGAAAACAGAGGCGTCTTCTTCAAGGCTCACTTCCGCAGAACACTGGGGGCAGTTCAGGATGATATCCATTGTTGAGCACCTTCAGTGATTTGGTTTTCAGTTGAAATCCACGGGAGCCTGGCCGATTTCATAGATTTTGAGGTGTGAAATTCGCGAAAAATGCTCAATATTGCGAGTATATTTTGAATATTCTAATACTTAAATGCAGACATTGTCAACAGATGACCTGCCAATATTATCTATCAACGGCTCACAGTGCGGCGCCTGCAAGCTTGAAGCATCAATCGGACAGCCTGAGCAGGCCACAAATATTTCTTGACAGAGAGAATCCCTTAGTTTACTATATATAAAAATCATTTACTGTTATAGTAAATATTGCGTCTCAACAATAATGGCTTCATGCAGTTTATCTATGGTGTGCGTACGGCGAGTTCTCGTGAATTCATCGGCATGACAAACAATAGACAATATTTTTCAACCTCATTAGAAAAAGGGCTGAAAATACTCTCCCTGTTCGATACTGAAACCCGGAGCCTCACTCAGACCGAAATTTCCCGGATCTTGTCGCTGAACATGACCTCCATCTATCGGTTCGTGAACACCCTCGTGGAACTCGAGTATCTCGAAAAGGACACCAGAACCAAAGAAGTGAGGTTGGGGATCAGATCCTTGGCACTCAGCACAAATATCATTCGATCAAGCGACGACTTGAGACTCATAAAGAAGTTGGTTGACGAGGTTTATAACCGGTACAATATCACCATAGATGTTGCTTTTACGGTGGACGACAATTTCATGAGGGCTTACCAGCGAGAGGCCAAAGAGACGCTTACCTATCACCTCCCTGCTGTCGCCAGGAATTCCTTGCACAATACCTCAATAGGAAAGGCTTACCTCTCTACTCTCTCGGATGATTCCCTGAAGGAAATGGTTGCGAGGATTGAGTTCGCACCTAAAACTGAAAAGACCATAGTCGACAAGAATCAATTTCTCAAGGAGATTGAAAAGACAAGAGACAGGGGCTATGCCATGTGTGTTGAAGAGT
>CAYOIU010000280.1:0-5727 GCA_964404085.1 uncultured Desulfobacteraceae bacterium
TGTGAAGACAGCCAAGAAATACAATCCCGGCATCCCCCTGGAGAAAAGGCTCATCCGGACCGTCCAGGCCTGGGCTGATGCCCTGATTACCTGGGAGGCCCTGAAACGTGCGGACAAGGCCGGAGACCTTTCAGGCCCGGGTATCATGACCAAGGGTTTTGAGACATTGAAAAATTTTGATATCGGTCTGGGTGCCTCTCCCATCAGCTTCACGGCGACCGATCACAGGCCCACCACAGGGTGCCTGATCCAGGAATGGAAGAACGGCAAGTTCCAGGCGGTCGAAGTTGTGGATCTCAAGCAGCGCTGGCCTGAGAAGTGGGCCAAGGAATGGCTTGGATGGTAACCCTAACCTGATCTATTTCCCTTGGAGGTCTTTAGCCCTTGGAAGCTGCAGAAGCCATATTGAAAATCAAAAACATCGAGGTTCGATACCACGAGGTCATCCTGGTCCTGAAAGGGGTCTCCATCGAGGTTCAGAGAGGCGGCATCATTGCACTCCTCGGGGCCAACGGGGCAGGGAAAAGCACGACCCTGAAGGCTATTTCCGGGCTCTTGAAAGTGGAAGACGGCGAGGTGACCGACGGGGCCATCGAGTTCGAAGGCCGACGGATCCATCACGATAAGGCGGCCAATATCGCCAAGATGGGAATCGTCCAGGTCATTGAAGGACGCAGGGTCTTTGAGCACCTGACCGTGGAAGAAAACCTCAAGGTGGGGGCCCATCTGCGAAAAACCGGTAAGGTCAAGGACGGCCTGGAAATGGTGTATCACTATTTTCCACGCCTGAGAGAAAAACGGACCGAAACGGCCGGATTCGTCAGTGGCGGCGAGCAGCAGATGACCGTGGTGGGCAGGGCACTCATGACCGAGCCCAAACTGGTGTTGCTGGATGAACCCTCCATGGGGTTGGCTCCTATGCTCATTCACGAGATCTTCAATATCATCATGAAACTCAACAAAGAACAACACATCTCCATCCTCCTTGTGGAGCAGAATGTGAAGCTGGCACTGAACGTGGCCCCCTACGCCTACATTATGGAAACAGGCAGGGTCGTGATGGATGATACGGCTGAAAAACTGAGCGAGAATGAGGATATCAAGGACTTCTACCTGGGACTCAGTGAAAAAGGTGGAAAAAAGAATTTTCGCGATGTGAAACATTACAAACGCAGAAAGAGGTGGCTGTCCTGAACAGAAACCAATTCCAAGTCGGAAGGGGGAAGGCGGAACGGTATGTTTCATTTCGACTTCCTGGTTCTGAATCTGAAAAGGGAGGTTTTATAATGAAGAAAAAACTGGTTCTTTTAACCGTTAGTCTGTTTGCCCTGGCGTTTGTGTTTGCATCCTGTGCAGGCATGCAGGTCAAGCCCACTGCTGCAAACTTCAAGGCACCGGTGGTAACGCTCGATTCCATCCAGACGTCTTATTACGAAGGATTCTGGTATTACGGCAAAGCGAAACCCGCCATGGGTAAGGCCCCCAAGGGAGGGGGCGCTTCCCCGGTTGGCCTTGATTTTGTTTTTGAAATCACCAATCCTAATAGTTTCCCTGTTAAGTTAGATTCTGCTCAGTTTTCTCTGTTTTTTGATGATTATGAACTGCGCGTTGTCAACGATGAGAATCCCATGTGGATTCCCGCAGGGAAAACCAATACAAAGGTGCTCAACGTAACACTTACACCCGTTTCCACGCTTTACCACTTTCTATTGGCCAGCAAACAACTGGCCATGGAGCGAGGCGATAAACCTTGGGACAAAATCAAACAGTGGTGGACGGGGCTGCCGGATATGTCCTTCCCCATTGATCTCAAAGAAGGCGTATTTACTTTTATGGCCGAAGGGATAGCAAAGGTGGTGCCTGTCGAGGCAAGATACCCATAACATAACTTAGAGCTAAACATCTCTTAATATTTAATTGGGGGTCAGGAATTGCAATTAGCAGATCCTGACCCCTTAACTTGTGAGGAAAGACATGGGGCTCACCGATTATACGTTCTATGACGTCATCCGACGAAACGGAGTTTGTTTCGCGGATCATGACGCCTGGTTTGAAGCGGATGACGGCCGTACGATCACCTTTGCCGGCTACAAACAACTGGTGGACAGGCTGGCTGCAGGCCTTCAGAAAAAGGGTGTTCAAAAAGGAGACCGCCTTGGGGTCCTTGCCCAGAACAGCCTCGAATATTTTCTGGTCTACGGGGCGGCGGCGGCCTTGGGCGCCATCGTGCTTCCTATCAATTGGAGGCTCTCAGCCGAGGAGGTGAAATACAACCTGAATGATTGCGAACCCAGGGTGGTTTTTTTTGACGCCTCGTTCCGGGAAACCATTCAATCGCTGAGAAAGGCGCTCCCTTCAGTGGAGCATTTTGTTGCCATGGGCCCCGGAGGAAAAGGGGATGAAGCCTTCGAAAGTCTGCTGGATGATGGAGAGAACTTTGAGCCTGCTGATGTCTCCTCTGAGGATGGATTTGTGCTTATCCACACGGCGGCCGTTGCAGGAAGACCCAGAGGAGGTCTCTTGAGCCACGGGAATGGGCTGTGTATCGACATGCATTTCGGCTGGCTGTGCCATCTGACGCACGAAGATGTGCACCTCAACCTGTTGCCCCTCTTCCATGTGGGCGGCCTATTCATGGCCACCTCCAGCTTCCACGCGGGGGCTGTCAATCTCAATATGAGCAAGTTCGACGCAAAAAAGGCATTGGAGTTGATCCTTGAACGCAAGGTCTCCTTCATGTTTGATTTTGCTCCCATTCTTTCCTCGATCCTCGATGAACACGCCAAAACAAAAGGGAATATCTGTTCCCTGCGGGCGGTCCTGGGCCTGGAGTCACCGGAGGTCATCGAACGCTACCAGAAAATAACGGGTGGAACCTTTTACTGCCTTTACGGCCAGACGGAAACCTCTGGGTTTGCTACCCTCACCTCATACAATGAGAGGCCGGGATCCGCAGGAAGAATGTTCCCCCTGGCTGATGTAAGACTCGTAGACGACGATGACCGACCGGTAGCAACCGGAAAAGTGGGTGAGATAACGGTCAAAGGCCCCATGGTCTTCAAGGGATACTGGAACCTGCCGGAGGACACCGCTTACGCTTTCAGGGGGGGGAGACACCATACGGGGGATCTCGGGCGCTTTGATGAGAAAGGTTTCCTGTGGTATGCCGGCCGAAAAGCGGAAAAAGAACTGATCAAGCCGGGCGGAGAAAATGTCTATCCTGCTGAGGTCGAGAAGGTCATCCTGGAGCACCCGGCCGTTGAAGAAACCGTGGTGTTCGGCGTTCCCGATCCCAAATGGAAGGAGGGGATAAAGGCCGTCTGCCGTCTTAAGGAGGGTGAGCCTCTGGAAGCTGCGGAACTCATCGAATTTGTGGGGAGACGCATTGCCAGGTACAAGAAGCCCCAGTACGTCCAGTTTGTTACGGAAATTCCTCTTCAAAAGGATGGAAGCCTTGACAAGGCCAGGATAAAGGAACTGTATGGGGGTAAGCAGTAGTTCCACGGCGTAAAGAGTTGGTTTATTCCGCAAGCATCAGCCTATGAGTAATGGAGTGGAACCGAATCTGACAATCTTTTTCAGATGCTTTCTAAACACTCCGGAGGGGATGGACGCCCATTTGGGGTTTAGCGGTATGCAATAGAGAAGCGCGAGGGGTTTGGGAGGCGTAAACCCCAAATAGGCGTCCATGTCGCTCTTGGCCGCCAACGGCACTATGAGAAAGCACGTGAAAAAGATTGTCAGATTCGCTTCCTGAGTTACGTTCAGTAAAGCGTTTTACTGGAAGACTTTTTAAAACCGCAATAACGTTACAAGCTGCCCAGCCGGCCCTTTTGCGATGAAAGCAAATGTTTCCCCCTCCATTGTCCTCCGCACCAGGGAAGTTGGTGAGTCGGATCTCATTGTCACCTTTTTTACGGCTGACAAGGGTCGCTTGAAGGGCATTGCCAAGGGCGCCCGGAGGAGCCGAAAGCGCTTTGTGAACTGTCTGGATCTTTTCTCTCTTTCCCGACTGGAGTATTCCATCAAGCCGGGATATGACCTCTACTTTCTACATTCCGGTAAACTCCTCGAAAATTTTGCTTCTCTCAGGTCCGATTATGCCTTGCTTTCTCTCGCCGGCTACATGGTCGAGCTGACCGAAATGCTCTTTCCGGTTAACGTGCCGGATTCCAATATGTTCGAGCTGTTAAGAAAAGTATTTAATGCATTGCATGAAGGATACAGCGGTGCCGTTATTCGTGTCTTGTTTGAGGCGAGGGCCATGGTCCTCGGGGGATTTCGAATCCGGCTCAACAAATGCTGCAGATGCGGCCGGGCATATCAGGGAGAGGGGAGGGCCGTTTTTCAATGTGAGAGGGGAGGAATTGCGTGCCTCAAGTGTGCACAGGAAAGAGCGGGTTCGCCGGGTCTCGGGCCCATCAGTGTTAAGTTTCTGGAAACGCTTCAATCGGGGTGGTGGCCTGAAAATAGTTCCTTTGATCCGGGAGAAAGTGTGCTTCAGGACCTCCAACCCGTCCTGAAGCAGCACATTACCTACCGCATCGGCAAACGGTTGAAGACCTCAGCTTACCTTTCATGAAGAAAGATCAGACCATCTCCAGCGCACACGCCATGGAGACCCCGCCTCCGCCACACAGGGTCGCGAGCCCGAGGCCCTTTCCGTGTTTCTTCATGCCGTAGATCAGGGTAACCATGATCCTGCACCCGGTCGATCCAACCGGATGCCCGAGACCGATTCCGGAGCCGTTGATGTTGGTTATTTCCCGGTTGAGGCCCAGTTCCTTTTCGCAGCCGAGATATTGAGAAGCAAATGCCTCATTCACCTCGATGAGTTCGAAATCTTCCAGTTTGATGTCCGGATTTCTTTCCAGGAGGCTCCTCACCGCGGGCACCGGGCTCAGGCCCATAACGGATGGATGACAAGCTCCCCGGCCCACGGCGCGGATTCTGGCGATAGGCTGGATACCCAGCTCCCTGGCCTTTTCTGCGGACATGATGACCATGCCGCTGGATCCGTCGTTGATTCCAGAGGAATTTCCGGCCGTCACCTTCCCGATCTTCGGGACAAAGGCCGGTACCAGTTTCTTGAGGTCTTCCATGGTGAGACCAGGTCGAAAATGTTCGTCTTTGTCGAAAACAACGGGCGGCCGTTTCCTCCGGGGGACTTCTACGGGCACGATCTCTTCCCTGAAAACGCCCTCCTGGGTAGCCCTCTCCGCGTTGTTGTGGCTGCGAAGGGCTACTTCATCCATCTCTTCCCTGCTGATGTTGTGGAGCTGGGCGATAAATTCAGCCGTATGCCCCATGATATAGGGCTTGCCTTTGAAGAGTTCGAGAGGCATGCCTTCTTTCACAGGCCCGTCCTCGGGGTGGGGAATCAGATGGGAACCGCAGTGGAGCGCGTGGATCATGTTGTCCACAAAGACATGATCCTGTAGACGACAGCCCCATCTCGCGTTAGGGACCGAGTAAGGAATTCCGGACATGTGTTCCACCCCTCCCGCCAGGATGACATCGGCAAGCCCGGCCTGGATCATGGCCATGCCGGAGACGACGGCCTCCATTCCGGAAATGCAAACGCGGTTGACCGTCGCGGCTGTAACCGTGTCGGGGATGCCGGCCATGAGGGCGGACACACGTGCCACATTCAATGCGTCTGTGGGCTCCATACAACAGCCATATCGGACGTCATCAATGATGGCCGGGTCGATGCCCGCCCGCCTG
>CAYOIU010000281.1:0-5712 GCA_964404085.1 uncultured Desulfobacteraceae bacterium
TTTCATGGGGGTTACTCCAGCTAGGATGAAAACCTTTTCATAAAGGCCACGGTCCCGCGCCTGTCTCAGCCATAGTTCAAACTTGTCCACATTGTAGATGCACTGGGTTTGGATGAACTCAGCCCCTGCCGCTATTTTCTTGGCAAGACGGGAGACGCGGATTTCAAACGGGTCGGCGAAGGGGTTGGCCGCGGCGCCCACGAACATACGAGGCGGGCGGTTGATGTCATCTCCTCCCACAAATTTTCCCTCATCCCGCATATGCCTGGCCATGCGGATGAGCTGCATGGAATCGATGTCATAGACATTCTGAGCATCGGGACAATCACCGAATTTTTGGTGGTCCCCGGAAAGGCAGAGTATATTGTGAATATCGAAAGAGGCAGCCCCCAGGATATCGCTCTGGAGCGCAATCCGGTTCCGGTCACGTACCACCATCTGGAGGACCGGTTCAAGGCCCATTGACTTGAGGTGAACTGCCGACGCCAGACTGCACAATCTCGTCATCGCTGTCTGGTTATCCGTGACATTGATGGCGTCAACATGGTCCTTGATACTATCGGCCTTTTTCATAATGACGCCAGGATCACTTCCCCTGGGAGGACCACATTCGGATGTGACCGCGAGGTGGCCAGCCGCAAGGATTTTTTCAAGCCTGCTGGGTGTCTTTGTCTTGCTCATCTGCAATTCCTTCGGTTCTATAACGAGCGATAATCTGGTTTGTTCAGAATACCGAACTCATAAGGTAATTCACACGATAACAGAACAAAAAATATTGTCAAGCAGAAAAGAAATCAACCACTTGAATTATAATGTGTTATATCATTTTTGCCATAACCTTTTTCTTTGTTGACATTACTTTTTTGAAAGCGTAAAAAAAGACTAAAGTTCAGCGAGGTGAACAATGGTTCGAAAATATCAGGCTCCTGCTGTTGGAAAAGCTTTCCAGATATTGCAACTCATCTCGAAGTCAAACGACGGATTAGGGCTCAGCGATCTGGCAGGTGCACTGGAGATGAGCAAGGGCACGGTCCACGGTGTGATTTCCGCACTGGAAGATCTGGGGGCTGTTTTGCGTGACCCCCGGACGAGAAAATTCACCCTTGGATTTACTCTCTTTGAACTGGGCAAGCGGGCCTATGCACAGATTGATCTCAAGGACCTGGCAAGACCTATCCTGGAAGGCCTCATGGAGAAGACCAGGGAAACCACGTACATTGGCGTGCTGAACGGCATGCGTATTACGATACTGGATGTGGTGGAGTCGAGGCAGGACCTGAAGATTACCTCACCAAAGGGAACGAGTATTCCCCTCTTTGCAGGGGCGACGGGCAAGGTAATCCTGGCGTCAATGAAAGAGGAACAGTACAGAGCAATTGTCATGGAAAATCAAATTCCACGGTTTACCGAGAACAGCATAACGGATCCAGAGCGTTACATTGAAGAGGTACACAAGGCAAGGGAAAAGGGATATGCCACTGATTACGAGGAGTATCTTTCAGGGGTATGGGCCGTGGCTTCACCCATAAGGGGCTGGAAGCAGGTCCCCTCAGCCATCTGGGTTGTCGGGTTCAAGACAGGCCTGAACGACGAGGGAATGGAGATGCTGATGAGGAACACAAAGCAGGCAGCAGAAGAGATCAGTCAAAAAGTCGAATGTCAAAGAACACTGTAAGGGGGGGCTTTTACTGCTCCCCTTCACCCTGCCACCGTTTGAACAGGTTATGCTCTATTGAGAGATAATCGAAAATTTTTCCGATGGTTTGATCCAGGATGTCCTCGATGGTCTTCGGCTTGTGATAAAACGAGGGGACAGGGGGCAGGATATGGGCTCCCATGTCGGCGGCCATGGTCATCAACCTCAGGTGACCTTTATGGAGAGGGGTTTCCCGGACCACCAAGACCAGCTTTCGCTTTTCCTTCAGAGTCACATCCGCGGCCCTTACGATCAGGTTGTTGGAGTAAGAGTTTGCAATTCCGGACAGGGTCTTGATGGTACAGGGAATGACCACCATCCCCTCCGTGAGGAATGATCCGCTCGCAAGGGAGGCGGCCATGTCTCGATTGTCGTACACGTGGTCCGCCAAAGTCCCTATCTGATCAATATCATAACCCGTTTCAATGCTGAGGTTTCTTACTCCGGCCTCTGACACGATGAGATGGATTTCATAGTCTTTGCTCTGGAGCAGCTGGAGCATCCGGACGCCGTAAATTACGCCGCTGGCCCCCGCAATGCCGATAACAATCCGTTTTTTCATGATTTTATTGCCCTTTTGCGTTAGAGGGAAAGGAAGCTGTTTTCTGTAGAATGAGATCGATGAGGATCTCGCTGTTTTGAAGCACCCGGCTGATGCCCTCGGCATCCAGATTGTCCCAGTGAATACCGGCGGTGACTACTACGGTGGTATTCAGAGCAGCCGCCAGGATTTCCGCCACGGCCTTGGCGAGATCATCTTCCTTGTGTCCCAGGAGGCAGAAGACCGAGGCAGTGGAGCTGATCCGGTCAGGATCCTGCAAGCTCGGTCTCGGCTGGGCAACCGCGACCGCGCCGATATGCGGCAGCTCCCCGCCCCAGATAGCCACGAGGAGGTTCTCCCCGATCCTTCGCACAGACGCCTCCAGGTCATAGAGACCCTCGGTGGTCTTTACCGTAACCGCCGTCAAAAGACCTCCAGTGCCGCTTCAAGCAGGGCTTCAGCAAAAGCAGGTTCTTCCATGTTCGCGTTTACTTCCTGTATCTCAATATCCGGATTGAGCTGTGCCTTGAGTTCCTGGATGAAAATGCGGTCCTCGTCTGGAGCATACGTGGGATTTCCCTCCCGGTCAACCGATGACCACCCCTTCAGGGGCACCACCAGCCTGACCGAGCCCCTGGCACGGTTGATTTTTTCCGCGAAGACGCATGCCACCTGCCTGAGTTCATCGGTGCTCATGCGAAGCCATGTCCGGTATTTGTCCAGATCATACTTTGGGCGGTCTTTGTATTCAGGTTTGTACGTTGACTTTCTCGGAGTCATATGGTTGACGCTGCAAAGGGAGATCACCTGAGGGATTCCTGCTTCTCCGGCCGATTCAAGTCTCCGGGGTCCGGCATCGCGCATGAAGCCGAAGAGGTGCTCTCCGACTCCGCCGGGAGCCAGGTCAACTACCCCCTGGAAAAGGCCATGAGCAATCATCTCCTCCATGGCGCGGTCACCAATCCCGGCTGCAGAGAATCCGGTCACCTGGTATCGTTTCTCTTCAAGGCCTTTGCGCACCGTGCTGGCACATTTTTCACAGGGCCCCAGCATGGTGAGGGCAATGGCCTTTCCAGCGTCATTCCTCGCAGGAGTCACCGCACCCTGTGTCATGCCGGCCAAGGCAGAGGCGGCGCGGTCCAGAACGTTTTTCAGGGCGTTGGAAAGCCCGGAGATTTCTACAACGGAATGGAAAAGGGCGATATCACCCGTCCCGATGTAGCGCGTGGAAAGACCGGGAAGCGCAGCCGTGGAGGATACCATCAGCTTGGGAAGACTGAAAGGGAGTGACCGCATCACCTCGGTGGCCATGAGTGACCCGGTAGATCCACCGAGGCCTATGACACCGTCCATCTTCCCTTGCAGGTAGAGTTCCCCGGCAATGCGCGAGGCCCCCGCGATGACAATATTGGTAATCTTCGCACGTTCCCTGGAGGCGTGGATTTCCCCGAGGCTGCTTCCCCCGGCGCTCGCAACGTGGTCGGGTGGAATGTCAGCAGAGGAGGGGCCGTGTCCCCGCATGGAGATGTCCATCAGGAGCGTGCCGACTCCCAGTCCCTCTATCCTTTCTTTGAGGTAAAGAGTTTCCGGGCCCTTGGTGTCCAGGGTAGAAATTATCAGAATTATTTTTGGCATAAGCCTTGCTCCGCCTTTTCCTTTTTTCGTCTAACATCGCTATTATTGCGATGATTTTTTCAATTCGATCTCCTCTTGAACTTCCATGGAGATGGTGCTGCTAACTTGATGTATTTAAAGAATTTTTCCATTCCCTTTTTGAAGCATTGCTCTATCTCCTCGATATAATTGGTTGCATAGCCCTCCGGCCAGATCCAGACTCCGGTTTCTTTATCTATTTCAGGGATTGCCATAGGATTACCAATGTTCATATCAGGGCATCCCTGGTCAAACACAAACTCTTTCAATGTGAGCACTCGACCTGCTTCCTTCTGATACAGGCCCAGTATTTCATCTCTTAATACCCTGTCCATGGGTAAAATCAAGTCTGCATTCATGATCATCCTTTTGGTCAAACCTCTGGAACGATATGATGAAACATCTATGCCTTTCTCTGCCAAGTACTTTATTGCATAGATGTTAGGGCTTTTTCCAAAATAGGGAGCGACAAACGTTACTCCCATTTCCCTAGCGTGCTCAATATAGCTTTTAGGGAAAATACCTGCCGACCCAATCTTTACCTTGTTTAAGAGCTCAGGAGAATGACCTTCTAGGCCCAATAAAAGACTTTTTTCAGCTATTAAACTCCTTTCCCTATTACCACAACATACGAACAGGATGCCCTTCTTTTTAGAGTGATTCTTAACGGCCATATATGTGTTTCCGCCATTCTATTATTTGATTTTACCTTCCTCTTTAAGCTTTTCAGTTATCATTTTTACCATGGCCTTGTTGTCGATCTTTCCGCTTTCCCCTACCAGGGGCAATGCTTCGAGGGCCTCTAATCTTTCTGGGAGCTTAAAGGGGGCAATCTTCTTTGTCTTCAGGAAGTCGATCATTTCCTCGAAAGTGAACTCCTCACCCACCTTGAGTGTCAAGAAGGCGCAGGCGCGCTCACCCATTGTCGGATCAGGCATAGGAACCACTGCAACATTTGTCACCTTGGGGTGAGTGAGAAGATAGTCTTCGATTTCTCTCGGGTAAATATTCTGTCCCCCGCGGATGATGATATTCTTTTTTCTCCCCATGATTTTTAAATATCCGTCATCCGTGAGCGTTACGAGATCACCGGGCGTTGCAAACCCATCTTCGTCAAAGGCTTCATTCATGGTCTTCTCAAGGTCCTTGTAGTATCCTATAGAATTGCCCGGTCCTTTGAACCATAGGGTTCCCACTCCACCCGGTTCTACCTGTTTTCCAGAGTCGTCCAAGATCTTTATTTCAATACCCGGATGCAATCGACCAACCGTAGTGTATCTCTGCTCCTTGGATGCGGTTACCGGTACACCGGAAATAGAACCCGTATCCTGAGTGCCGTAAGTTCCCAGGACCGGACAGCCGAACTTCTCTTCAGCCTCTTTTGCCAGAGGTGGCGGCAGATAGCCTCCAGCAGTCTTTATGATGCGCAATGAAGATAAGTCATATTTTTCCACAGGGAGTTCTAATAATCTTGCCAGTTGCGTCGGTACTAGGGCAATGAGGCTCACCCTCTCTTTCTCCATAAATACAAGGGTCTCTTCACCCCTATACTGGTATTCCAGAGCAATTTTAGCTCCGGCTACCGGGGCAGTGACATAGGCAGGGGTCCCCCCTGCCGCGCCTGAAAGGGGAGCGATGGCAAGAACACAATCTTCGGGGCCGAGATCCCAATTACGGATGTGGGCTTTTGCAGTCCAAATGTCACGGGCAGCAATTCGATGCTCAATGAGTTTGGGAAGACCAGTGGTGCCGGTCGTGGTGACAAGGAATCCTACCTCCTCCACAGCATCCACTTTTCTGGCTAACATCTCAATGGGATCAT
>CAYOIU010000282.1:0-5707 GCA_964404085.1 uncultured Desulfobacteraceae bacterium
CTACCGGGTTTCGATCGCACAACTGCGTCGATGGAACGGTCTCCACGGCGATAAAATCTTGGCAGGGCAACATCTTCAACTTTGGTGTAAGTCCGCCTCCAAATCCTACGTCGTGAGATCGGGAGATACACTTTCTGAAATTGCGATCAAATTCAGGGTTTCAATATCTTTGTTGCGCCGATTGAATGATATATCAGAGGACCGGATTTATGCAGGGCAAAGGCTCATGCTCAGGCCGGCCACTACACCTGAGGAAACGAGGCAAGCCCAAAGCGCCGAGGAAAATGAACGATATGAGTATGTTGTCAAACACGGGGACAATCTCTCCGAAATCGCTGAACGTTTCCACGTAGGACTTGGTCTCCTTCGACAACTCAACAGTCTGACAAACGACGTTATTTTCCCAGGGCAGAGGTTGCGGCTCCGTCCATCCTCATTGGACGAACCAGTGCATATCGTTCGTCGAGGAGAGACGTTATTATCAATCGCCGCAAAATACCGGATAAGGGTTTCCGATCTGGTGGAACTCAATGGCATTGAAGGCAGTAGGATCCTGGTCGGCCAGGAATTGCGACTCAGGAAGAGACCTGTCCACATGTATATAGTGGAGCGGGGTGACGCCCTGTGGGAGATCGGCCGGGCTTACGGCATCTCAGTGAAAGAGTTAAAAAGGATAAATGGGCTGACCGGTGACGAAATCTATCCCGGGCAGAAATTGCAGTTGCCCGTGCAACAACCAGAATACCTGGACACATATATTGTTAAAATGGGAGACTACCTGGGCAGGATTGCCCGCCTGCACCAGATGAGCATTGCAGATCTTAAAAGGATTAACGGCCTTCGCTCTTCGCTGGTTTATCCGGGAGAAAAATTGAAGGTAAATCCTCTCCTGAACAGAGGCAGGGAATGGCCTAAGATAAGCAAAATCAATTGGGATGACTTGACGGTTTCTCTACGCGGTGTCAGGAAAATCGAGGCGGGCAACGGGCCGTATTATAACTGGTCTCCCAAAGCAACATACCAGAAGAGCAGCGATTATTATGAGAATCCAAGTACATCTCCATTAAAAAGCTACAGACTGGCGCGAAGACTCTGGAAGGCTTTCGAAGATGAAGTGAATAGTCTGGGTTACCTGAGCAATGTGCTTAGAGGCTGGCATGTTGTACTGGACCCTGGTCACGGGGGATTAGATCCGGGTGCCATTGTAGAAAACCTGGATGGGAATGGCAACAAGGTCTATGTGGTTGAGGATGAGTATGTCTATGATATCGCCCTGCGTGTTTATGTATTACTGCGACTCCACGGTGCAGAGGTCACAATGACCTTGCTCAGTCCCAATCACCTGCTCCGTCACTCAGATCCTGCAACCCAGACATTCGTAAATGAGAAAAATGAAGTCTACAACAGCTATAAATTTAACAAGCGTAATTCTCTACAAACTTGGCCCAGTGGAGGGAGTGACGGGAACCTTTCGTACCGCGTACGCATTGCCCGCAACGCCTTCAAGAACGTTCCTAGGAGTCATCGTATATTCTTGTCATTTCATGCAGACATAGAGACCGAATCTCCTGACGCCACAGTCATCCTTTACTACAGGAGTAAGAAAAGACGTTATGTCGACATCGCATCCAAGAACTTTGCCCAATCCATTCTTTCTGCGTTGGGAGCCGGAGCATATGCCCGTGGCCAGTATTTAGGAGTATTAAAGCGGAATCCAGCTGGTGTTAAGATAGTACTGGAGGTCCGTAATCTTGCTTATACCGACGCTGCCTGGGCCATACGTTTTGAGCAACTGCGCTACCGCGACGCTGAAAAAATCGTCAAAGGCGTACTGGACTATGTCCGCAATCATACCCGATAAGCGAAGGCACTGGAGCCAACGGAAATATTGCATGGCCCGGTATAGCTCCAATGACACTTCATTGGCTTTCCACGAAGCATGTCTTCTGGATGAGAAAGGTGAAAATACACGTATTTCCATCCTGAAGTACACTATTTGCCTTATATACCTTTGCTGACTTTTTTGGGTTCATCCGAGTAGATAATCCCCACCCTTTGGGCGGGGATTATCTACTGCGCAGACCGAAGATCTTTCTTCTTGATGAGCCGCTCAGCAATCTGGATGCTCAACTGCGGATCAATGTTCGCCTGGAACAGATGAGATTGCACCAGCAGATTCGCAGCACAGTCCTCTACGTAACTCATGATCAGGTGGAGGCTATGACCCTTGGAGACAAGGTTGTTGTCATGAACGAGGGACGGGTACATCAAATTGACCTGCCCGAAAGAATCTATGATCTCCCTGCAGACACTTTTGTTGCCAATTTTATCGGCTCGCCCACAATGAATCTTTTCAAAGGAAAAATAGTACGAGCAGAGGGACGTTTGATCTTTCAGGGAGAGGATTTATCGCTGTATCCGGAAGATATTCCAATGACGCTCGATGGAGGCGGCGTAGAAGTAGGAATTCGTCCCGAAGACATAGAGTTTGCCCATGGGTCTGAAAAAGCTTTTCACGCCAAGGTGGAGATGATCAGTAACATGGGCTCAGAAAAGTACATCCATGCACGGCTGGGATCTACAATTCTGACCGTACGGGTATCCAAAGAGGTTCCCTTCGAATCGGGAAGCACGACCGCTCTGGTTCTTCCCCCTTCCAAGCTCCATATTTTTTCCAATGGCCGAAGGATCTAGAATCCGAAGAAGTCATTTGCGTCAGAAACTCAACCTTTTCCAATTCAATGGCTTGAGGATCGAGTAAATCAGAGGGTACTTTACTCTCACTTCCCACTATACTATATTAGTATTTCCATTATATATTCCACTAGTTCAGATTTTATTATGGTTCAGAAAAAGAAAATCATTATAGGCGAGGATCAGAAAATAGTGAGGGAAGGACTGAAGGCCCTGCTAAGCTCCAGTGAAGACTTTGAAGTAGTAGGGGACGCAGAAGACGGCCTCGAAGCTATCCGAAACGTCAAAAAGCACAAGCCTGACCTCCTTTTGATAGACATCAGTATGCCGAAAATGAGTGGAATATCAGTTATCAAAGACATAAAAGCGCAGATCCCGGAGACCAAAATCCTGGTATTAACCGTTCATGAATCCGAGGAGTATATTCTAGAAGCCTTCCAGTCAGGTGCAGACGGATATTGCTTGAAAGATGCAGGCTATTCCGAATTAGTCATGGCCATAAAAAGCGTATTATCGGGTAATCCCTATATTAGTCCTGGAATTTCCCAAAAAGTCTTGGAAGGGTATCTCGAAGATAGAGAACCACAAAAACCCAGCTCATCATGGGATAGGCTCACTAAGCGTGAAAAAGAGATCCTTAAGCTGATTGGAGAGGGTTATAAGAGCAGAGAAATTGCCGGTTATCTATGCATAAGCCCGAAAACCGTTGGAAAACACCGAAGCAATATTATGAGAAAGCTGGATCTTCATACGGCATCCGCACTTACCGCGTATGCAATTGAGAAAGGCTTGGTTGACAAATCAGCTACAGGCCGATGAGACCCGGATTTCGGTCCCTTTCCCTTTGACCCGCTTCTCTCCCAGCGACTCAAACCGGAACAGTCCCTCTGTGAGCTTGAAGGTGTCCTCTGTGACATAGATCGTCCCGGGCTCTGCCAGGCCTTCCATCCTGGATGCCAGGTTCACCGTGTCCCCCACGGCCTTGAAGTCCACACGCAGGTCGTCACCCAGGCTTCCAACCACAACCGGCCCCGAATGGATGCCGATTCGCATGTGAATGGGTGGGATTTCTTTTTCTCTTTTCATGCGCTCGCTGAAGCGCGTGATTTCCCTCTGAACGGCCAATGCGGAACGAATGGCTCGCTGGGGGGCGTCTTCCATGGCGATAGGTGCGCCGAAAAGGGCCATGATGCCGTCTCCGGTCAGCTCGTTTACCGTCCCCCCGTAATCGTTCACCTTGTGGATCAGGATCTCGTAGACCTGGTCCATGAGCCTATACATCTCCTCCGGGCCGAGTTTCTCGGAAAGAGGAGTGAACCCTTCCATGTCGCAGGACATGACCGTGACCTGTTTCTTTTCCCCCTCGATCCTGTCCCGCTGGGAGAGGATCTTCTCCGTCAGACCTTCGGGCAGGTATCTCTGGATTTTCGAGATCTTTTCGTCAAAAGAGAGCTCTGGAGATTTGGGTGGAGCAGGGGGTGCGAGGGAGTGACCGCATTCGAAGCAAAACTTGTTGCCGACGGGATTCCGGGTTTTGCAGTTGGCGCATTGGACCTCCATTCGGGTCCCGCATTCAACGCAAAATTTTGCCTTGTCCACGTTTTCGAAGCCGCATTCCGGACACTTCATAGCGAGCCCTCCGGATGGGTGGGTGATGGTGAAAATAGCGAGAAACGGAAGATAAGCGGTCGATCCTAACGGGAAAATTGCCTTTCCGTCAGGACGGGAGTAGGCCCATTTTGAGTGGTCTTTCCATAATAACCACCAGAGGAGAGATTTTACTTGGATGGAGTATTTCGAACTTAAGCACCAAAAGCAGGATTTAGTCAAGCTTTATATTGGTCTTTGCATGAAGCACAGGTTATGGAGCCGGTTTCTTCTTTTGGACATTCATCGAATGCAGATATCTGCTATTAATACGAACAAATTGATTTGAATAACCCGTGTCAAATATACCGATGGCGCTTCAAGGTGATTTCATAATATTTCTCTATCCCTTTGGATTTTATGATCTCGTTAATCCGCACCCAGGCCCCATACAGATTTTCGTCAAAACCGGTTCCTGAGCAGGGGAACTCCTCACACTGGTAGCAGAAATCAACCCCTTTTTTCTGGTGACAGAGACGTACTCCACAGTTTTTAAACAGTTTACACTGCTCGTTGCGGCATCCATGGCAGTTCTCTGAAGCGAAATACTCTAGCACCTCCTTAAAATCCGGGTATTTCTTAAACAGCGGCTCATCCAGCAGCGTTTCATACCTCTGAGCATAGGGTGCGAAATTCCCCAATGCTTCTCTGAGTTCCAGACTGTGCCTTCGGATATCGCCATCGACATGTGCAAAGCACTTTTCACAACTCAGGCCGCAAGGTCCCAAGGACGCCTTAATCTGTTCATAATCCATACCTTCTTCCTCCCTTCGTTCGTGGAATACATGTCATGATAATGGTTGATTTTCGAAAATGGAAGTGGCATAAACGACATATCAAAGGGTGATATCGGCATTTTGCTTAATTGGAAGCGATTCAAACGAAAGGTCCTGTATGGCGCAATCCCTCAGAAGAGTTACTATTCTTGGGTGTTATAATGCCATGGCCACCACCATTTTCGGTCCCATGGATATACTGAATCAGGCTGGACGTCTCTGGAACCGGGTTTGTCATACCCAGCAAACGCCACTCTTTGATGTCAAAATTGCATCGGCAGATGGACAGCCCATCAGATGCACGAACAATGTCCTTGTCCAACCCCATTGCGGTATTGAGACGATTGATCAAACAGATTTGGTTATCATCTCATCGGCCACCTATATTGAAGAGATTCTAAAAAGCGGTCCGGGGTTGATTCCGTGGCTTCGGCGGCAATATTATCAAGGTGCCCATTTGGCCAGTGTCTGCACGGGAGTGTTTTTATTGGCAGAAACTGGTTTACTTGACGGAAAATCCGCTACCCTTCACTGGGGGTTTGCAGGGATGTTCCGCCGGAAATATCCTCGTGTGAATTTGAAGTTGGATA
>CAYOIU010000283.1:0-5700 GCA_964404085.1 uncultured Desulfobacteraceae bacterium
TAGCTTGAAGGCGATGTCATTGATATTGGATTGTAGTCTGCATAAATCGCGATGTTTCTAAGGCCCCTTCGAGGGGTATACCAATGCCACGTCCTTCGGGCGTGGATTATTTATTTTGAAGTAGTCAGGTCTATTCCGACATCCTCCCTTTTCCATTTCTATCAACCTCTTGGCTAGATATTAACGTTGACAATTAACCGGCTTATTTGATAGTGCTGTGTGTGATGCTCGGCGAAAAACGGAATCGAGGGATCATGTTTTAATCCCCACGCCTGGTTCCCCAAATTCTCTAAAGTCATCTTTGTGAAAAAGATTCGTAGGTACAGGGTTTGTGCGGTAGATCGTTTTGCGATCCTCGATTGAGATGGGTGTGTCGCAAGGATCCTGGTTTCGTCAATATTTAAATAGGGAGGATGAAAGGGTATGAAGAAGATTCTGTTTGTTGGAATGTTGATCGTAGGTCTTTTGATGGGCACTGCTCTGGGCAGTTTTGCGGCAACGAGTGCCTTGGACGAGATCATGGCCGCCGGCCAGATCGTGGTTTCCACCGATGCCAATTATGCACCACAGAGCTATTTGAACGACAAGGGTGTACTGGATGGATTTGACATCAGCGTGGCCAAGGAAATGGGAAAACGGCTGGGCGTCAAAGTCAAGTTTGTCACCCCGGACTGGGATCTCATCACGGCCGGCAAATGGGGCAAGCGCTGGGATGTGTCCATCGGCTCCATGACGCCTACAGCCGAACGCAAGAAAGCCCTTTTCTTCACCATGCCTTACTACAGCTCACCTGCGCAGTTTGCCGTACACGCCGACAACAAGACGATCAAGACGGTCGATGACCTGGCGGGGAAAACCATCGGGGTTGCCGGAGAAACCACCAATGACCGTTATCTCAATCGTGATCTGTCTATCGAAGGCGTAAAGGTGGTTTACCAGAAATGGAAACCCGGAAAGCTCAAGGTATATCCCACCGACGCCAATGAGATTGAGGACCTCGTCCTGGGAGATGGGGTGCGCCTGGATGCCATCTTCACATCCAAGCAGACCGTTGCAGAGGCCATGAGAAATGGTTGCGGCGGCGGTTGCCCGATCAAAATGCTGGGTGAGCCACCTTATTTCGAGCCCCTCTGTTTTGCCCTGGACAAAAGTCGGGCCAACAGCGAAAGCCTGGTGGAAAAACTGAGCAAAATCATTAGGTCCATGTATGATGATGGCACCCTGGTGAAGTTGTCCATGAAATATTTTCACACGAATCTCATTCCAAAATTATAGAACCGCAAAAAGCCCGTCCATGGGCATGATGATGACTTTTTTCGAAGTCATCAAAACTGTAAGAAACCGGCCAAAAAGGGTTTCCCATACCCGTTTGCCTTTCGTGGAAAATGAGGTACGGGAAACCCGATCTCGCGAAAACCTGCTGCTTCAAATCAAGAAAGCGAGGTAGAGGACCCATCTATCACGAACCTCTGAATGTCTCCGGTCCCGAGGTAGTGGTTTGTCCTCGTAAAGCTGGTTTATGCCGCAAGCGGAAGCCTATGAGCAACGAATGGGAACCGAACTTGACAATCTTTTTCAGATTCGCTTTTTTATAAGCGTTTAGTAAAGCGACTTTGTTGGAAGGAAGCTGGTTACCGAGGAGGAGCAACATATGGAGGCTACAACACAAGCAGTCGCGAGTGAAATCCCTGCTGAGGCAAGGGCCGTTCTGGCGAACATAGCCGGCGAAAGAAGAGTGTTAAGACGAAAAATCGTTTTTTCACTGATCTGTCTTTGCCTGGTCATGTGCCTTGGATTCGTGGTACTCGGCCTCAATTTCAGGTTCATGGGGAATTGGCTGTGGTTCATCATGGGTGGAATGGGTATCACCCTGCTTGTGTCGATTCTGGCCATAACCCTGGCATCCGTCTTTTCGGTTGCAGGGGCACTGGGGAGATTGTCAAAAAATCCCATTTTCAACAGCCTTGCCACAATGTATGTATCTTTGATCCGGGGCACGCCTTTGCTGGTTCAGGTGTACATGTGGTATCTCGCCCTCCCGCAGTTTGGAGGGGCGCTTCAGAGGCTTGGAATACCGGGAGCCCAAAAAATCTTCACATTACCTGCAATACCGGCCGGTGTTCTGGCCCTCGGGGTTTGCTACGGGGCCTATATGACCGAAATTGTCCGGGCCGGTATCGAGTCGATCAAGATAGGACAGACCGAGGCCGCAAAAGCCCTGGGTATGAATGACCAGCAATGCATGCGCAGGATCATCTTCCCGCAGGCGCTGCGCGTCATACTTCCCCCCATTTCCAATGAATTTATTGCCATGGTAAAGGACTCCTCCCTCGTCTCCCTCATGGGGGTATGGGAGCTGAGTTATCGGGCCATCAAGATCGGCAGGCGCTATTTTCAGTCTCTGGAAATGCTCATCATGGTCGCGCTGATCTACTGGGCCATGTGCATCGTCTTGCAGACCGTTCAGGAACGGATCGAGAAGCACATGGCACGCGGTGAGAGGGGGAACCACTGATGGACAGACTCAAAGGGATTATCAACATACAAAATCTCCACAAGGTTTTCGGAACCACCCTCCATGTATTGAGGGGCATAGACCTGGAAGTCAAGACGGGCGAAGTGGTGGTTATCCTGGGACCATCGGGTTCCGGTAAGAGCACATTGCTGCGATGCATCAATTTTCTGGAAGAGCCGACGGCCGGCACCATCGAGGTTGATGGGGTGACGGTGAAGGCCGGTGAAAGGACAAAAAAGCGAGATGCCCACATCTTGAAGATACGCGAGAAGGCCGGTATGTGCTTCCAGTCCTTCAACCTGTTCCCCCACATGACGGCCATAGAGAACATTATTGAAGGACCCGTGACGGTACTGAAGCAGCATAAGAAAGAGGCCATCCCCTATGCCGAAGAACTCCTTCAATGGGTGGGCCTGAACGACAAAAGGGACGAATACCCTGCCCGCCTGTCAGGTGGCCAGCAGCAAAGGGTGGCCATTGCCCGCAGCCTGGCCATGAAGCCGAAGATCATGCTCTTTGATGAACCCACTTCCGCCCTGGATCCCGAGCTGGTGGGTGAAGTTGTGGACGTGATGGAACGGTTGGCCGACGAAGGGATGACCATTATTGCCGTCACCCACGAAATGCACTTTGCCCGTGACGTGGCACACCGGGTACTGATCATGGACGGGGGGAACTGGATAGAGGAAGGCCCTCCAGAGGAAATCTTTACCCACCCGAAGGAACAGCGAAGCAGGCAGTTCCTTTCCCATATCCTTGGGGACAACATCAACTGAGCCTGTGCTGTCGAATCAGGCCGGAAACGGCCTTTTTATCCCTCCCCCATCCCCTTGAGTATCTTTGCCGGTGTTATGGGGAGGTTTTTGCACCTGTAGCCCGTGGCGTGGTATACGGCATGGGCAATGGCGGGCGCCGTGGGTGAAGCAAGGCCTTCACCGGCCTCCTTCGCGCCCAAGGGTCCTTCCGGTTCATAGGTTTCCACGGTGACGGACTCCCCTTGCGGCATGTCCAGGGCGCTGGGGATCTTGTAGTCCAGGAAGGATTGGTTGAGAGTCTTTCCATCCTCCATAACGAATTGCTCGGACAGGGCATACCCCAGGCCCATCTGTATGGACCCTTCAAGTTGTCCTTCAACGGAAGTGGGGTTTATGACGGTTCCGCAGTCGTGGGCGGTCCACATCTTTTTCACATCCACGAGACCTGTTTCCCTGTCCACTTCCACTTCAGCGACCTGGGCTCCAAAACTGAAAGCCGGAGTGACCAGCCCCTTGCCGCGTGGGGTGTAAGAACCCCGGGCCACAATGGGCTCCCCACGCTTCGCCCTCTGGGCCAGGGCCACCGCCTCTCCAAAGGAAAGGGATCTGTCAGGCCTGCCCTTTGCCTGTACCCGCCCGTTCTTGCATTCCATGTCATAGACCACGTTGAGGTTGAAACGGGCTGAGAGGGCACCGAAAAGCTTTTCCTTGATCTCTCCGGCCGCCTGGACGATGGCGTTTCCGGCCATGAGGGTCACCCTGCTGCCCCAGGACCCCAGGTCGGCCTGGGGGGTCATGGCGGTGTCGGCCGATGTGATGCGGATATCCTCCATTTGAAGCCCCAGCTCCTCAGCCAGTATCTGTTTCAGGACCGTATCGGATCCCTGTCCGATATCGGAGGCCATGGTGAGGAGGTGGACAGTGCCGTCGGCAAAGGCGCGAACCTCTGCGGAGGAAAACGGGTACTGGGTGTTGAACCAGTTGAACACGCCGCCGGAGATAAAACTGTAACAGCCCACGCCCATTCCCCGTCCCGGTTTCATATCCTTCCGCTTCCGTTTCCACCCGCTGATACGGGCCACTTCCTTGAGAGATTCCACAAAACCGCAGCTGGATATGGTGGCCACGTCGGGAATCTTGTCTCCGGTCACCATGGCGTTTTTTAACCTCAGTTCAATGGGGTCCAACCCCAGGTCCTCGGCTGCCATATTCATCTGGGTCTCAGCGGCAAAAAGGGACTGTGGTGCCCCGAAACCCCTCATGGCGCTGGACGGCGGTTTGTTTGTGTAGACGTGCTGGCCCAGAAAACGGTAATTCGGATACCGGTAAAGCATTGCCCCGAAGTTGCCGCAGAGGAATGTTGCCGTGGGCCCCATGGCGTTGTATGCTCCGCCATCCAGGTGGATTTTCAGGTCCTTGGCCATGAGCGTGCCGTCTTTTTTGAAGCCTACCCTCGAGGTAAGCCTCATGGGATGCCTTCTCCTCCCGGTGGCCAGTTCCTCTTCCCGGGTGAGGGTGAATTTGACGGGTCTTCCGGTCTTCTTGGCCATGAAGGCCGCGCAGAATTCCCAGGCTCTCAATTCCATCTTGCCACCGAACCCACCACCCACGTAGGGTTTGATAACACGTATGTCGTTTTCCCGCATCCCAAGTGTCGAGGCGAGAAGGCACTGAATGATGTAAGGGGTCTGGGTGGAAGTCCAAAGGGTGATCCTCCCATCCAGGTCGCATTGGGCCACCGTGGAGCAGGGCTCCAGGTAGGCATGGCTCACCGCATGAACCGTAAAGGTGTCCTTTCGAATGTAGTCGGATTGTGCAAACCCCTCTTTGATGTTTCCGTATTCTATTTTTCGGTTTACGCTGATATTGTTAGGGGTTGAATCATGGATGACCGGGGCGTCCTTTCTAATGGCCCCATTGATGTCAAAGACCGGAGGGAGTTCTTCATACTCGACGCGGATCAGCCCTAGGGCCTCCTGGGCCGTCTCCCTGTCTACGGCAGCAACAGCGGCAACCTCATCGCCGATGAAACGCACCTTGTCCAGGGCAAGGGGGTATTCATCCTGCATTGCAGGAAAAAGCCGCCAGTTGCCGTAGCGTATCTTGGGCGTATCCGAGCCCGTGACAACGCACTTGACCCCGGGAAGGGCCTTGGCCTTTTTGACGTCCAAATATACGATGCGGGCGTGAGCCAAAGGACTTCTCAGAAGCCTGCCGTGGAGCATGCCCGGCAGTTTGATATCATCCGTGTAGATGGCTGACCCAGTGGCCTTGGCCCTTGCATCCGTTCGGGGGATATCCTTCCCAACAATATTGAAGCGATTCATATTGTTTCCTTTCGTGAAAAGAGAAGGCTGAACTAATTTTGATGTAACCGTAAAAAGTCCGTCCTTGGACTTTTTACTAACGGAATCCGAAAAGTGTGATTTT
>CAYOIU010000284.1:0-5653 GCA_964404085.1 uncultured Desulfobacteraceae bacterium
TGCGGGCCCTGGACACGGATAGTGATTCCCTGATCCTCAGCCACATAAGCATAGAGATCAGCCGCCGAGGCAAGCAGTTCCGCCACCTTGACCTCGCCCCGCTCCAGTTTCATGGCCCCGGTCTCCGCCTCGGAGATGTCCATCAGGGTGTTGAGCATGGTGAGGATCTGTTCAGATTCTTCAATACACCGTCCGAGGGTTTCCCGGCATTCGTCCCCTTTCAGTTCCGATTGTATGGCCATCTCAGCAATGCCCCGCAACCTCGTCATGGGTGTGCGGAGATCGTGGGCAACATTGTCCAGGGCATCTTTCATTCCCCGGATAAGGGTCTCGATCTTGGCCAGCATCCCGTTGAACAGCCTGACCAGTTCGTCCAGTTCGTCGCTGGTTCTCGGATTGGGAACACGGGCATCCATGGCCCCCATTTCAACGGAACGAACGGTTTGGATGAGGTTTCGGATGGGGCGGAGTGCCCGGAAGGCCAGGAAGGCTCCACCGGCAAACCCAAGGATGAGCAAGGGGATGATCACCGCCGCGAGGATCTCCCGGAATCGTTCCAGCAGCTTTTCGCGTTCCTCCGTGCTTTGACCCACCTGGAGCCAATAGCCATCCTGCAGCCGCGTCGACAAGAGTTCCATACCATTTTCACCCTCGGCGAAGGGGAGCTGCATCCATCCTGGATTCCCTCCGGCGGGTGCCTTTTCGAGGGCCTTGATATCAAAGCCGGACCACTGATAACCGAGGCTCAGGAACACGGTCCTGTTTTCGGGGTCGGCAATCCGGGTGAAGAAGCTTTTTTTTCTCGGGAATTTCTTGATGGAGGAAAGCTCTCTTTCGAGCGCCGAGATCCCTCCGTTTTCATAAAGCACCGACACCTCTTTTGATCTCAAACGGATCATCCCGCGATCATGTTTTTCGAGGGTTGAGGAAAGGAGCAAATAGGCGATCCCGAAAAGAAGGAGGGAGACGAGAATAAATATGCCGGAATACCAGGCCGTTAACCTGAAGCCTATGGTTCCGGGTATCTTACGAAGGTTGCTTAAGAACATAGCCCACGCCGCGCATGGTGTGAATGAGCTTTTCCTCGAAGTCCTTGTCCACTTTGTTCCTCAAACGGCACATGAGCACGTCCACCACATTGGTCTGAGGGTCGAAATGGTAGTCCCAGATATGTTCGAGGATCATGGTTCTGGTGAGGATCCTCCCCTCGCTTCGCATGAGGTATTCCAACAGGGCAAATTCTCGGGGTTGAAGGTCAATGGCCACATCCCCCCGCTTGACCTCTCGCGTGACGAGATTCAAACTCAGACCTCCCGTTTTCAGGTTAACGGGATCCTCTGCCTGGCTGCTCCTCCTGATGGCGGCCTGGACACGCGCCAGGAGTTCGGCGAATGCAAACGGCTTGGTCAGGTAGTCGTCGCTCCCGGTCATGAGGCCTTTGACCTTATCTTCCACCGAGCGTTTGGCGCTGAGGATGATAACGGGCACCCTGGCGTCTTTCTTTCTGAGTTCCCGGATAAGGCTGAGTCCGTCCAGGCCGGGTAGCATGATATCGACGATGATGGCGTCATAGCTTTCGCCAACAGCCATTTCAAGGCCTTCACTTCCGTCTGTTTCATGATCGGCGGCAAAACCGGCCTCACTCAACCCTTTGATAACGAAAGAGGCGATATCCTGATCATCTTCCACCAACAGGACTTTCATGATGGTATCCTTCTCCTATCTTGTCCGGATCTGCACATACCCTGTCCTGCCGGTCCTGTGGTCCAGTGCGAGCAGGGTGAGCCTCTGGCGGGGTTTGATAGCCTGGATGATTTTCACCAGATCTTCGAGGCCTCCCATGGATCGGCCGTCAATTTCAAGGATCAGGTCTCCCACCTCGAAACCCACCTGGCCAAGTGGACCTGCAGGATCCACCCAGGTGACCCTCACGCCTTTTTGGGAATGGAGGCCGAATTTCCTCGCCTCTTTCGCTTTGAGTGGTGTTGCATCGATTCCAAGGCGGGCCTTTAGGGAGGATGCCTGCATCCGAATGGCATGCTCGAGGTTCCCGATCTTTACCTGCAGGGTATGTTTTTCTCTGTTCCTGATAACGGTCACATCCACTTTCTTGCCAATGGTACTGGTGGCCACCTTGTTTCTGAGCCTGCTGCCATCGGTAATGGGATCTCCACCATAGGCTATGATCACGTCCCCACGTCTTAGGCCGGCTTTTTCCCCGGGACCGTCCTTGGCGACATCGGCCACCAGCGCGCCTCGGGGCCCTTTGATGCCGAAAGACCTGGCGAGTTCGGGTGTAAGGTCCTGGGTGCTGACCCCAAGCCAGCCGCGTGCCACCTTCCCATTGGCGATCAGGCTTTCTGCCACGTGAAGGGCCATGTTGCTGGGGATAGCAAAACTGAGTCCTTCAAATCCGCCGGACTGGGTGACGATGGCTGCATTCACCCCGATCACTTCACCCTGGAGATTGAGGAGGGGTCCCCCGCTGTTGCCGGGGTTGATGGCCGCGTCGGTCTGTATAAAATCCTGGTAGCTGCTGGGATCCGTGATTCCACGGCGGTGTTTGGCGCTGATGATCCCCTGGGTTACGGTCTGATCCAACCCCCTGGGATGGCCGATGGCGATCACCCAGTCCCCCACCTCCATTTTGTCGGAATTCCCGAAGGTCACGTGAGGGAGGCGATCCTTGGCGAGGATCTTGATGACGGCCAGGTCCGTTTTCGGGTCGGCACCCACCAATTTGGCGTCGTAAGTATTGCCGTTGGCCAGTAGGACACTGATTTCTGTTGCCCCGCCCACCACATGGTTGTTGGTCAGGATAAATCCTTTTGAGTCCATGAGCATTCCCGTGCCGAGCCCCTTGAGTTCCCGATTGAATTTGCGGGGCATCCCCGGAACATCAAAGAAGAACCTGAAAAAGGGGTTGTTTTCTGAAGGGAAGAAAGGATTGGCAATCTCTTGACGCTGGGTCACTTCGATGTGAGCAACCGCGGGAATGGTCTGTTTGGCAACATCCCTGATGGCCGTTATGAGGCTGACGGGTTCTTTTGTTTCCGCTGCCATGGCCGGCCCTGAAAAAAGAGCGACGGCAAGTATCACAAAAATAATGGACCAGGTCGAAAATGCGCGATTCGAATGGGAACGAATCTTGTTTTTCATCATGTAGGTCCTCCTTTTCCCTTAGAAGAATACCATTTTTTCTCCGAGAGGCAACAAAACAATCTAACCATAGTCGGTGAATATTTCAGGTGCATTTCACAAGAATTACAATTTTGAAAGGATAGAGGCACTGATAGCGGGGTTCGATACCCGAAGGATCCGGAACAGGGGGGGCGATGGCTTCTCCTGGAAAGGGGTGTTTTGTGCTTAAAGGGAGGGGAGGTTTTTCCCATCCAGCGTCAGTCTCACTTTTCTCATGAGATCTCCAACCTGGTAAGGCTTGCTGATGAATCCCGCCGCTCCTGCCTCCACCAGATCCTTTTCCTGCGCGCTGGGGGAATGGCCGCTCGCAATGAGTATGGTGACATCGGGATCCATCGCTGTCAGCTCTCTGGCGCATTGATGGCCACCCATTCCCGGCATACTCAGGTCCAGGATGACAAGGTCTATGCCGGCGGCATGGCCTTTGTAGGTTTCCAAGGCCTTTTCACCGTTTTCCGCCAGGACAACCGTGTAGCCAAAGTGTTTCAACATATCCCTCGTTGAGAGGCGAACCGTTTCTTCGTCATCCACGACCAAAACGGTTTCCACGCCCCCCGGCATGGGTCCTCCCATTTGGGGCGATTCCATAACCACAGAACCCTCCGAATGCGGAACCGGAAAATAGGTCCTGAAAGTGGTGCCCCGACCCGGGTCGCTTTCGCAGGTGATGTAGCCGCCTTGGGCCTTCACCAGGCCATAGACCATGGGGAGTCCGAGCCCCGTTCCCTTTCCCACCTCCTTCGTGGTAAAGAAGGGTTCAAAGATATGGTCCTTCACCTCTTCGTTGATTCCGCAACCGGTATCCGATAGCCTCATGAGGACATGGACCCCCTCTGATGCGCCGGGGTTGTTCCTGCAATAGGACCCATCCAGAAACACGTTTTCAGTTTCAATAGACAAATGCCCCCCATCGGGCATGGCGTCCGTCGCATTCACGCTCAGGTTCATGATGATCTGCTGAAGCTCCGCGGGATCGCAGCTGACGATGCTGATGTCTTCAGCAAGGTGCAAGTTGATGTCTATCATTTTTGGCATGGTCCGCTCGAGGACTTTGCACGTCTGGACGATTTCCTGGTTTATATTCAGGGGTTTTGGTTTACTTTCCACTCTTCGGGCATAGATCAGGAGCCGTTTGCTAAGATCGCCGCCTCTTCGGGCCATTTTCTCAATGGCCGCCAATTTTTCGTAATCGTGGCTGGAAGGGTCTCTCTCCATCAGGAGTATCTGGGTATACCCTAGGACCGCCTGGAGGAGGTTGTTGAAATCGTGTGCAATCCCGCCGGCGAGGGTTCCCACGGCCTCCATTTTGTGGGCATGTCGGAGCTGTGCCTCGAGCCTCCGATGTTCGGTCATGTCGAGGAAGATGGTGAGAAGAAGTTTTTTTCGAGCGAGGGAAATGACTTTTGAGAACATGAGTGACTTGAGTATCGAACCGTCCCTGGCCTTGAAATCCATTTCCAGGCTATGCACTTCTCCGTGGGTTTTCAGTTCGTTGATAAACCGGCCCCTGTCTTTTACCGAATAAAACCCCAACTCGGTGGTGGTTTTTCCAACGACATCTTGTCTGGCAAATTGGGTGAGTTCACAGAATGTTTGGTTCACCTCTCTCAGTTTTCCTGTTTCCAATTCGCTCAGGGCAATGGCCTGGGGAGAAAGATCAAAAATGGTCCGGAACATGGATTCACTTTCCTGAAGGGCTTCCAGCATCCTTTTCCGCTCATCGATATTTCTCAGCACCCCCTGCATGCCCGTGGGGTTACCGTTAGGGTCATAGATGAAGCCCAGTTTCAATTCCCCCCAGAAGGTAGAGCCGTCTTTTCGAATATATTCGTATTCCATCAGGGGGATATGTACATCGCGTCCATTTTGCGCCAGCGGCGCGTATTTCTGGAAATCCCTTACGCCCCTTTCGAAAGAATCCGGGGTCATATAGTCTGTCAGATTTACCTTCAGGGTTTCATCCACGGTCAGGCCGAAAAGGTCGGTGACCGAGGGGCTCACATAAATGATATTCAGATCCATATCCTGGATGAAAATCACATCTCGCACGTTTTCGGCCAGAAAACGGTATCTTTCCTCCACCTCTAGCTGATCAGAATGTTCGTACATTTCTCCGCCTCATTCTCTCCCTTCAGGCCTTCATCTATTAAAGGCAATCTCCGACAGTTTTCTGACTACCCCATGCCAAAAAACTGGCACCATCTCTCAGACATTGCGACCATTTTTATCAAATTTTCCCTCATGGCTCTGCAAAGTGCCCTGCTCTTGCTTTGTTCCATCCTTGATGACTTCGTAAAAAGCTGGTTTATGCCACTTTACGGCATCCTATGAGCAACGAACTTAATTAATACCATGAGTTCGTTAGAAGTCCAAGGACTGACTTCTGACGAAGTCGCATTATTAAACGCGTATAAAGAAGCGAATCTGAGAATCTTTTTCATGTGCTTTCTCA
>CAYOIU010000285.1:0-5604 GCA_964404085.1 uncultured Desulfobacteraceae bacterium
AACACCTTGCTGGTGATCAGGAATGTCGCCAAATCCCTTGGTGAATTCAATGATGCGCAAATTAGACGGTGGATTTGGGTTTCTCCAAGAACATTGACAAATGTGGATGAGACGTACTATCTTCCTCCCAGAGGGCAAAGTCCGGAGGGCAGTTTTATACGATTGCCAACATGAATCTTTCGCGTGTAAACAACAAATGGCCGGTAGCTGTTGAGGGTCTGCCCTTCATCCTGACGGGCATCCTGCTCACGGTTCTCCCGGCTATCTTCGGCTGGCGTATCCCTTCTATTTTTCTAGGGTTTCTGACGCTTTTTGTCATCTACTTTTTTCGAGACCCGGATCGAACGTCTACCTGCCCGGAGGACGGTGTTGTCTCTCCGGCGGATGGCCGGATCATAAAGATCCAGGAAATCGAAGATAAAACGAATCCGTTGGGAGAACCGGTCGTTCTTGTCAGCATCTTCATGAACCTGTTCAATGTACATGTCAATCGTGTTCCGGTTTCGGGGGTTATAGAAAAGATCGACTACCATCCGGGGAAGTTCTTTTCAGCCAATCTGGACAAGGCCTCGGCACTCAATGAGCGCAATTGCCTTATCCTCAAGACCCTGACCTCCAGACGCATTGCCGTAACCCAGATTGCCGGCCTAGTGGCCAGAAGGATCGTCTGCTGGGGAGGGAAAGGAGATCGTTTTGAGACGGGCCAGAGATTTGGGCTCATCCGATTCGGATCCAGGCTGGATGTCCACCTGCCTAAAAACAGCAAAGTTTCAGTCCAAATGGGTCAAAAGGTCAAAGCAGGCCAAACCGTTATAGGAAAATTGTTATGAAAAGAAAAAAGCGACCAAGAAGAAGAAAAAGAGGTATCTACCTGCTGCCGAATCTGTTTACTTCGGCCAGTCTGTTCGGTGGATTTTATGCCATCATTGCCGCTATCCAGGGGGAATTTCCGCTGGCAGCAACGGCCATTCTCATCTCCTGTGTCTTTGATGCCCTGGACGGGAAAATCGCCCGTTACACACAGACCTCAAGCCGTTTCGGGAGTGAATACGATTCCCTTTCAGACCTGGTTGCCTTTGGGATAGCCCCCGGAATCCTGGCCTTTCTATGGGCACTCAAACCCTTCGGGCGGCTGGGTTGGCTGGCCTCTTTTATGTATGTGGTCTGCGGAGCGCTGCGCCTTGCCCGTTTCAATGTCCAGAAAGATACCGTGGAAATGAACTATTTCAAAGGGCTTCCGATCCCCGGTGCCGCCAGTCTCATCGCTTCCCTGGTTCTCTTCGCTACGGCCATGGGAGGCATACCGGCCGGCTCAAAGCACATTCTCATCATCGTCCTCATCTATGTGCTTTCGTTCCTCATGGTGAGTACCGTTGATTACCCCAGTTTCAAAGGCCTGGAGTTTAAGAGCCGAAAATCTTTCAACGTGCTCGTTTCCATAATACTGATAGCCGTTGTCATCGCCTACAAGCCAAAAGTGATGCTTTTTTTCGTTCTTGCCGCCTACACGCTCTCCGGTCCGGTCATCACCTTATATCGACTCAGGGCGAAACGGGCCGAAAAGGCTATGGCCGCTGAGAAAACGGCCCGCACAGCTGCCAAGGACATGAAAAGTACGGGTGAAAATGGAGTCACCCGATAAACGCTTATGAGGATCACCGGCGGGAAGATCAAAGGGAGGTTGCTGGCGCCTCTGAAAGGGTCGGATATTCGGCCCACCTCTGATCGCGTAAGGGAGGCCATCTTCGATCTTATCGGTCATGACCTAGGGGGCAGAACTGCCCTTGATCTTTTCGCAGGCACCGGAAGTCTCGGCCTTGAGGCCCTTAGTCGTGGCGCCACCACGGCCATTTTTGCGGATTACTCCCAAAAGGCCCTCACCATGCTAAAAAAGAATATCGCCCTGTGCAACTTCGATCATTGCACCAGGGTCATCAAAAGGGATTTGAGAAAAGGCCTTCCAAAAACAGCCCCTTTTCTGGAAGAAGATTTTCATCTTGTATTCCTGGATCCGCCATATGGTAAAGGTTACATACCCATGGTCCTAGAGGACCTGAGCACGTCACCATCCCTTGCTGCCCAGTGCCTGATTGTGGCGGAATCTTCAAAGAATGAAGAGCCCCTCTCGCGAGTGGGCCCTATTGCCGTGTGTGACACCCGATCCTATGGAGACACCAGAATTACCATCTATTCTTACGAGGTCAACCAATGAGCCAAAGATGTGCAATCTACCCCGGATCCTTCGACCCCATCACAAACGGTCACTTGAGTATTGTTGACCGCGCTCTGACGATATTTGACAAACTCATAATCGCTATCCTGACCAATCCACAAAAGGAACCTCTTTTTTCTGTTGAAGAAAGGATAGCCATGATAAAGGAAAGCCTGAATGGCTCGCCCAATGTTGAGGTGGATACGTTTGGCGGGCTCCTGGTGGACTATGCCGTTGAAAAAAAAGCCAATGTCATATTGAGGGGCTTGCGGGCGCTCTCCGACTTCGAATATGAATTCCAGATGGCCCTCATGAACAGAAAATTGAACCGGGAAGTCCAATCCCTGTTCCTGATGACCGACTACAAATGGTTCTATATCAGCTCAACCATCATCAAGGAGGCCGCCGGCCTTGGGGGAGACATCAGTGGGCTGGTCCCGGAAATCGTCGAAAAAAGACTCAAAGAAAAATTCGAAGTTGCAAAAAATACTTGACACACTCGTCGCCATAGGACATAGTGCTAGGACAATAGATTGAAATGAATGGGTATTTTTGCCAAAAGCGTTGGATGAGGAGGATAAAAGGTGGCCCTGACGAAAGAAAAGCTCATTAACAACATTTATCATCAGGTTGGACTCAGCAAAAGCCATTCCAGGCTTGTCGTCGAAACGCTTTTTGAGACACTGAAGCAGACACTGGAAAAGGGAGAAGACCTCCTGATCAGTGGTTTTGGCAAATTCGTCGTCAAGGAGAAATCCGCCAGGAGGGGAAGAAACCCTCAGACCACCGAGGATCTTCAGCTGAGAGCCCGACGCGTGGTTGTTTTCAAGACCTCGGGCGTTTTGCGGAACAAGATCAACCGAACTTCTAAAGGCTGACAATAAAGGCCTCTTCGAACCCCAGACTCTCCAATTTTTTCTCAATCTCCGCGGCCTTCTTCAAGGTCGTTGACCGACCGACTCTTAAGCGATAAAGTGTCGATCCACCGGGGGGTTCGTAAACTTCAATCCGGACATAATCATAGATCACTTTGAGCCGCCTGGCGAGCTTCAATGCATTTTCTCTTTGGCCAAATGCCCCTATCTGGACCGTAAAATCCCCTTTATCAAGGTCCCTGGCCTCTATCACCGGTTCTTTTCCGAATCTTGAATCATGTTCTCCCACCTGTCTTGCCAGTGCCTCGACCCGCACCCTCGCGACACCCGGCCCAACCAGACCGATATCCCTGGCCGCTGCATAGGACAAGTCGATAATTCTCCCTTTGATGAAGGGGCCGCGATCGTTGACCCTGGCCACGGTCTGTTTTCTGTTTCTCAGATTCAAGACTCTCACATAGGTTCCCAGGGGCAGGGTCTTATGGGCGGCAGTCTTTTGATACATATTATAGGTCTCCCCACTGGCCGTAGGTCGGCCATGGAATTTCCGCCCGTACCAGGACGCTTCGCCTGTCTGGACGAACCCCTGGGAGTGAGGAAGTGGATAGTACCGCTCTCCGTTGATCACGTACGGTCTGAAACCGGGGCCCTGCTTCCCCGTCGGAATTACCACGGTTTTTTTCTCCGGAGGCGGCGGCCATTCGACGCGCTCTCCGGGGCCGGCGCAGGACGCTGCAACGAACAGCATGACCAAAAGCAGTGGAAAAAGAAATCTATTCACATCTATTCTCCTCGGTCACGTGGCTATCATGTGGGTTAATTGGGAGGATATTACCAGAGACCTCATATTTTTCAACCCTGTTTCTCATCTAACCCGGATTTTTCACGGACAATCTACTCCGATGGCGAATTTATCCGTGTCTACTTCGTTGCGCTTGGAAAATTTTTTCAGAGGGCTTGACTCCCCTCGCATTCACCGCCCTTTTCGATTTTGCTTGACACTTCCTCAGATTTTTTCTATTTTCACATAGTAACTATATTGTAACTATAATGTAGTTATTTCCACATAAGCATCTCCTAGAAGGAATGGTTAAAGACCCATCAAAAAGAGGACGAATCATGAGACTCGAAAACAAGATTGCCTTAGTGACAGGAAGCAGCCGCGGCGTTGGAAGGGCCGTAGCCCTAGGCTTTGCCGGAGAGGGCGCAAACGTGGTGATCAACTACACCTCCAATGAAAAAGCAGCCAATGAAGTCGTGGATGCCATAGAGCAAAAGGGTTGCAGGGCCATAGCACTGAAAGCCGACGTCGCAAAGAAGGAGGAAGTCGACAAACTTGTGGAACAGGCTGTGAGGACCTTTGGAAAGATAGATGTCCTCGTCAACAATGCCGGCTTCACCCGTCCTTCCATGATGTTGAAGATGACGGAGGAACAATGGGACCAGGTGGTGGACATCCACCTCAAAGGGGCCTTCCTCTGCAGCCAGGCCGTGGGAAGGCACATGAAGGAACAACAGAGCGGCAAAATAATCAATGTCACTTCCGTGGCCGGTCTGGTGGGTACGGTGGGGCAGGTCAACTACAGTGCTGCAAAGGGCGGCATTGTCAGTCTGACCAAATCCATGGCCAGGGAACTCGCCCGATACTCCGTGTGCGTCAACGTCATTTCCCTGGGCATCGTAGCAACGGATATGACCGAAAAGATCCGCACGGATGAAAAACTCAAGGAAATCTATATGAACCGGATCCTTTTGAAGCGCTTTGCGGAGCCGGATGACATTTCGCCCGCCTTCGCGTTTCTTGCGTCGGACGAGAGCAGTTATATCACCGGCCAGCTTCTTTGTGTGGACGGCGGCTATGGAATGATTTGAAATAGTTAACAAAAAGATCAAGGAGGAAGAAATGGTAACAGTACCTGACAAAATACTCACCTGGCAAATGGTCCAACCCACCGTGCGTGACAGGGAGACAGGCGAGATAACACCTGGGAAAATGGAAAAAACGGAAATCCCGGTACCGGAATTGGGCCCAGGCGAAGTACTGGTGGAAGTTGCCGGCTGCGGCGTCTGTCATACGGATCTCGGCTATTTCTACGACGGGGTGGCGACGGTCTCCAAACCGCCCCTCACCCTGGGCCATGAAATCGCGGGAACGGTGGTGGCCGGCGACGAGGCCTGGATAGGCAAAGAGGTGATTATCCCGGCCGTCATGCCCTGTCGCAAATGTATGCTCTGCAAGACAGGGGTGGGCAATAGATGCCTGGACCAGAAAATGCCTGGAAACAGTCTAGGGGTCTACGGGGGATTTTCAAGCCACATTCCTGTTCCGAGCATTGATCTCTGTGAAGTCAAAGATCGAGGGGATTTGCCGCTTGCTCACCTGGCCGTTGTGGCTGATGCCGGCACCACACCCTACCAGGCCGCCAAAAGGGCCGACTTGCAGCCCGGTGACAACGTGGTCGTAGTCGGGATAACAGGCGGTGTGGGTCAGTACATGGGACAGATCGCAAAGGCCCT
>CAYOIU010000286.1:0-4129 GCA_964404085.1 uncultured Desulfobacteraceae bacterium
TGATGACCGGCAACCCCCCAATACCAAGTATGAACCGGCAAATGCTCCTGGATTCCCTTTATCACCCACCCCACATCACTGTGGACGTTGAAAAGGCCAAAGGGAACAAGACCCTGTACCTCAACCATCATTTCGAGGGAAAGCCCCTGGTCAAAGAATTCATAACGAACACCCTCATGGGCGTTGAATATCTGTGGGGCGGCAAGGTCATGCTTGAGACCAGCGAGGTCGTGACGTCTCCCAAAAAGGCACAGGATGCCTATTCGGCGCTCTTCCCGCGGGTAAGGGACGAGGTGGCTGAAGAGGAAATCAAATGGCAGCGTGTTGTTTACACCATGGAAGATCGTAAACTCTCCAGGAAGGTCCTCGAGGGGTAAAGAAATCTAATGGATGACATCCAAAAAGCAATGAAATATCTTGCACACAGTATGCAGCCTGAGGAGCAGGGAAACACTATTTCCTTCGAAGATTTTCTCTCCGTGCTCATGGAAGACCCCTATCCTGTTTTTCGCAATGTTTTTCAGATTTTTCACGATATGATCAAGTCCTATGTGGGTGAGGGTATCGATGAGTATCCCGAAGACCCCGAGAATATCCACTTCGTCTACTATGATTGCAGCAAAATGTTCGTGGAAGGCGCAGACCGTCCTTTTTTTGCAGACCGCCTCTTTGCCAACCGGCTGGTCAAGCTTGTGGAGGCCCTCAAACGTGGGGCCCAGCAGAACAAGATCTACGTGTTTGACGGGCCCCCGGGCTGCGGCAAGTCCACCTTTCTGAACAACCTGCTCATGAAGTTTGAAGAATATGCCAACACCCAGGAGGGCAATCGGTATGAGATTGTCTGGCGTATCGATCGAAAGCTGGCAGGCGGTTACGGGACTTCCGAAAACCTGCCCATCCTGGAAAGGTTGTCGGAATTATTGGAGTCGGGGAGACACAGTGAAAATGAGCCACCCCTTCAGAACAGAGAGCCCGTGGTCAGCCCGGACCAGATCCTCACGGAATCCCACGAGGATTTCATTGAGATCCCCTGTCCCAGTCATGACAACCCCATTATGATTATCCCGAAGAATCACCGTCGTTCCTTTTTTGATGACATTCTGAAAAAAACGGGAGTGAGGGAGAAACTCCTCAATGAAATGGAATATGAGTGGGTATTCAGGGATACGCCCTGCACTATATGCACCAGCCTCTACGAGGCGTTACTCAACAGGCTGAAGAGTCCGGAGAATGTACTTAAGATGGTCTATGCCCGGCCCTATCGCTTCAGCCGAAGGCTTGGGGAGGGTATCAGTATCTATAACCCGGGTGACAAACCCATGCGGAGGGATGTGCTCTCCAATCCCGTGCTCCAGAGGAGGATGGACGGTTTGTTCAAGGCCAGCAACCGGGTACAGTATATTTTTTCCCGTTATGCCAAGACCAACAACGGGGTGTATGCCCTCATGGATATCAAGTCCCACAACAAGGAACGGCTCATCGAACTGCACAATATCGTCAGTGAGGGCGTTCACAAGGTGGAGGACATGGAGGAGAATGTGAACTCCCTCTTCCTCGCCGTGATGAATCCGGAAGACAAGAAGAATATTCAGGACTATCAGTCCTTCCTGGACAGGATCGAATACATCAATATTCCCTATGTCCTGGATCTGCAGACGGAAGTCAAGATCTACAAGTCCATTTTTGGTCAGCACATCGAAGAGCATTTCCTCCCCATGGTCCTACAGAATTTTGCCCGGGTCATCATCTCTTCGCGGCTGAACACCAAGTCCGAGGCTCTGCTCGAATGGATTGAAGACCCTGAAAAGTACCGGCTCTATTGTGACAAGGATCTCCAGCTTCTCAAGATGGAGATCTATACTGGCAATATCCCTACATGGCTTTCCGAAGAGGACCGAAAGGGTTTCACCGCCAAGAGGCGTCGCAGGGTCCTGGCGGAGGCGGAGATCGAAGGGCAGGGAGGTTTTTCGGGCCGGGATTCTCTCAAAATTTTCAACGAGTTCTATTCTACTGCCACCGGGGAAGACCGTTTGATCAATATGTCTGGCCTCTGCAAATTCTTCACTAAGGTACGTCCCGACCTCAGCAAGTCCATCCCGGAAGGGTTCCTGGAGTCCCTGCTCCATCTATACAATTACAAGATCCTCCAGGAAGTGAAGGAGTCACTCTACGACTACAATGAGGAACAGATTGACCGGGACATCAAGAATTATCTCTTCGCCCTCAACTTTGAAACAGGGGCGGTGACCACCTCCACGTTCACCGGGGAAAAACTGGAAATCACCGATGGATTTTTCGATGGCATGGAAACGCGCATTCTCGGCGAAAATACAGAGGCCGAAAAACGACTCAACTTTCGCAAGGGAACACAGAAGGAATATACCTCCAGGACCCTGACACAGGAAATCATGGTGGAAGGGAAACCGGTTGCGGAGACTGACCTCTACCAGTCCCTCCATGAGCGATATGTCTATAACCTGAAAGAAAAGGTGCTGGAACCTTTCCTCAAGAACGAGAACTTCCGCAGAGCCATCAAGGATTACGACAAAGATAGCTTCAGGACCTATGACAAACGGATCCGGGAAGATATCACGTTTATGGTCCGAAACCTGATCAAGAAGTACGGGTATACGGAAAAGGGCGCAAAGGAGGTGTGCATCTACGTCATCGACAATGAGCTTGCCAAGGCCTTTTCAGAAGGATAGCCCGTATGAGAAACCCGGGCTGGGACTCCATCAAAACCTGGTCACGTTTTCGGCAAAACCGGGATCCCGCAGTATTTTTTTCGCGAACTTGATGTATTTTGAGACGATAGCCCGGACGGCGAGCTGCAGGGCGTAGGGGCGTATCGGTTTTTCCAGCAGGTGGCTGATTTCAGACGCGACACACATGTTCACCACTTCGTCGCTGGCGTATCCCGTTATAATGATGGCGTCTTCGTGGGCCATGGGAAATTTTTCTGAAATGGCATCCAGGAAAATGAAGCCGGTGTTTTCCCCCATGAACACATCCAGGATGAATATGGCAACGCCTGTTTCCCGGTTTAGACAAAAGGCCGAGGCCTCGTCAAAATCCGTGAAGGCGTAAACCTGTCCCCAGGTGTAAAAGGACTTGACGATCTCCAGAATGGCTTCGCATACCACCGGTTCATCATCAACAATAATGACATCCAAGCCGTCAGCCATGTTGCATTCCTCCTTTTGACTTCAATCCTGAGTATATCATTTTTTTTCTTTGATGGACAGGAATACCCTTTCAGGGGTCAAAGGCAATTCCTGTATCCACACGCCCGTAGCGTCATGGACGGCGTTGAGGATGGCCGATATCGTGGGCATGATGGCCCCTTCACCCACTTCCTTGGCGCCGAACGGACCGTTGGGCTCGTTGCTCTCAACAATGATGGTTTTCATATTGGGCATATCCATTTTGAGGGAGAAGGTTTCCCGTACCTGTCTTTTCACGTCTTCGGCGGCTTCCTTGGTCGCGTGACCCGTCATGAGGGTCTGGCGACTCGAATAGGCCCCGAGGTCCACGCTCAAGTCCGTGTCCCCGGATAGGACACGCACATCCTCATACCTTACGCCCAGCGCTTCAGCCGCGATCATGGCCATGGCCGTGTCGGAACCCTGTCCGATTTCAGCGGAACCGTTGAGCACCTTGACCGTGCCCCCGTCTTCCGAGAGCTTGATCACCACCGTGGAGCATGCCGGGCAGGTGCATGTCATCCACATACCTGGCGCGGCCGGTGGCCTTGTCCGGCGCATCCACGCGGGGCAATCTCCTGTTGATAACCGTATATTCACTCATTTTCCTACTCCCTTCATCTCCAACAACCGGGTCCTATGAACCCTTGTCGGTTGCTTCTTCAATGGCTTCCACGATTTTCTGATACCCGGTACACCGGCACAGGTTGCCGGAGATGGCTGTCCGGATTTCCTGTTCGTCCGGATGGGGGTTCCGGTCCAGCAAGGCCTTTGCAGAGAGGATCATGCCCGGGGTGCAGAATCCGCACTGAATCGCCCCGTTGTCAATAAAAGCCTGCTGAATGGGATGCAGTCCATCCCTTGTCTCCACCCCTTCGATGGTAAGGATTTTCTTTCCATTGGCCTGTACGGCCAAGACCAGGCAG
>CAYOIU010000286.1:4139-5210 GCA_964404085.1 uncultured Desulfobacteraceae bacterium
CTTGCCATCCATGATGACCGTGCAGGCCCCGCAGTCCCCTTCGTCACAGCCCTTTTTAGTGCCGGTAAGACCCAGGTCGTACCGGAGCAGGTCCAGCAGTGTCAGGTTGGGCTCCACGGCAAGTTCATATTCTTCGTCGTTCACAATGAGTTTGATGATCTGTTTCATTCTGATCTCCTTCCAACGAAGTTGCTTATTAGACGCGTATAAAGAAGCGAATCTGAAAAAGATTCTCAGATTCGCTTCTCATTCGTTTTTCATAGCCTGCCGTTCATGGCATAAGTTAGCTTTTAGTGAACCCTGGCGAGGCCATAGGCCGCCTTGAGTGTCCTTTCAGTGAGAACCTTGACCATGGCGCGGCGATATTCCGCCGACCCCCTGAAATCGTCTATGGGCCGGCTCTCCAGTCCCGCTGCCTCGCCGGCCTCTTCAAAGAGGCGCTTGGAGGGCCTTTCACCGATCAGGAGTTTTTCGGCGGATGTGGCACGGAGCGGCGTCGGTCCGACGGCGCCCATGACGATACGCGCCGCTGCAATAGAGCCGCCGGATTCGTCGAGCGATAAATAAGATGCCACGTTCACCAGGGATATTTCAAGGGCCTTGCGCGTTCCCAGTTTAATGTAGCCGGCCCCGCTGCCGGCAGGAGGTGTGTCGAGCACAATATACGTGAGGATTTCCTCGGGCTCCATAACCGTTTCCCCCGGACCCTGGACAAAATCTTCCAAAGGGACCAGTCGTTCGCCGTCCTTTTTTCGGAGAACGACCCTCGCCCGATAGACCATGAGTGAAGGGGGAAGATCGGCGGCGGGTCTGGCCGATACCAGGTTGCCCGCAACGGTGGCCAGGTTTCGGATAAGGGGCGATCCCAGGACGGAGGCTCCGTAGGCCAGTGCGGGGCAAGGGGTCTTGACTTCGGCGGATTCGGCAATTTCGGCCACGGTCGTCAGGGCTCCGATCCTGATGGTTCCGTCGTGTGAGTCGACTCCCTTGAGTTCTTCAAGCCGTCCCAGGGATACCACGTGTTCGGGAGCCAGGATCTTCTTCTTCATATTGACGAGGAGATCCGTCCCT
>CAYOIU010000286.1:5220-5577 GCA_964404085.1 uncultured Desulfobacteraceae bacterium
CGAGTTCTGTCATCACCTCGCAGGCCTCCGCGAGGTTTGCGGGTTCATGATATTCGAATTTTGGGAGAAGCATATTCTTGTTTCGTCTCTTCTGATATTTCTTTGCGAGCAAACACGTAGTTACACATTGCTGTGGAATGCTGAAACAAACAATGTCTTTGATTATATCCTTGTTGCTATGGTAGTCAAGAAAGGATATCTTTATTCGAGACAGCAGGGAACAAATTCGGGGTTGGCCCCGGAAGAATATAAGGAGCGGAGTATGAGTGTCGTAGTGAATATCCACAAAACACACCGCCAACACACAAATGGGTTGAGAAAGGTTGAAGTGGAAGGAAATACAGAGGGACAGTGCAT
>CAYOIU010000287.1:0-5575 GCA_964404085.1 uncultured Desulfobacteraceae bacterium
TTGACCGTATTGAACAAATTGTCCCTTCTGCATGGAGCGAGCAGCAAATAAATTTCACCACACATGCCGATTGGAGGAAAACCGCAGAGCAGCTTCATCTGGCGGATTACATCTTTATCAATAAGGTCGTTTTACAACAATCGGTGGGTGCCATTGATGCCAATATCCCGGAATACCATGAACTGTATTGGATGCTTTCCCAGAAATTGACCAGATTGACTTGGGAAACCCAGGCAAGCCTCGGTACTCAGACCTTTATGATACGGCAATTGGAAAACCTAGCGGAGAACCGCCATTCAAGCTCATGCCTCAAAAACGCTTTTCAAGGACAGACTGCGGTCCTGCTAGGAGGTGGGCCCTCATTGGATGAAATCATTCCCTGGCTAAGGACCAATAGAGATCGGGTTGTAATCCTCGCGGTATCAAGAATCTGCCGTCGTCTCCTAGAATGTGGCGTGACACCCCACGTGGTCTTTTCCGTGGATCCCCTGCCGATCAGTTTCGATATCAGCAAGGAACTCCTCCATCTCTGGCACAACACCCTGTTTGTGCATTCCCACCACGTTTCCCCTCCACTATTGGCCCAGTGGCGGGGAAAAAGTGTTTTTTCGGGTCCCCGTTTTCCGTGGAAAACGTATTTGAACGTGGATACGCTGCCCTCTGTCGGACCAACGGTGACCAATACAGCCCTTGCTTCTGCAATAGAGATGGGGTTTTCCCGGGTATTGCTTGGGGGAGTTGACCTATGTCACAGCAAAGAGGGCTTTACCCATGCCAGGGGAAGTGATGAACACACAATCGGGCCCCAATTGGGGAAAATGGGCATTCGGGTGGAAACCAACGGTGGCTGGCATGTGGAGACCAGCCCGGACTTTGCAAGTGCAATAGCAATTATCGAACTTCAGGCGAAACAGGCACTGGAAAAAGGATGCAAAGTCATCAGCACCGCACCTGGGGCTGCAAAAATTCCAAATATCGCTTATATTGACCCCAATGAAATTTCCATCAACTCCCTCCAGGGACCGCCCGAGGAAACTATTGCCCGCTCCCTTCCAACAGACAGCCGGGAAGAGCGTATCGACCATTACCAGGCAATGCAAGATGAACTCATGCGCGCAAAAAGTGGGTTGAGAAAAATCAGGGAACTCACTAAAGAGGCTCTCCAATGCGCTGACCGACTTGCCAGTTCCCGGATCGCTGAAATGGACTTGGGACAATACAGGCGAATGAACAAAATCGAAAAGACATTGAACAGGAAATACCAGGATCTTGTCCCCCTGGTAAAACAATTTGGCATCCGCAACTTTCTTCGCATCATTCGCCCTGGCGAGGAGGGCACCTACATCGAGGATATCGATCGGGTGAGCAGGTTGGGGATCTATTACCAGACGTACAGGGACAGTGCCAGTACACTCACTACATTGATAGAAAAGGCCGAAAAGCGACTTCATGCACGTTTGGAAGAAGAAAAGGATTCGCCCGATACCGACGCCCTGATAACACAATGGCGAAGGGACAATCAACCGGGAAGATACCTTGTCTGGAAAGAGGGAAACCCAGAAGCCGAAAAAAACGCCCGTCTATCGCATGGAACAGTTCTGAATGGATTTGAGCATGAATTCAACAGGATCGTGGAGGAGAAAGAGACCGGGCACATGCGCCTCATGCGTAAGAAGATCAACCTTGCCGGGACAAGAAGCAAGGCATCAACCCTGTTCCAAGGAGGGGACATTAACGAACTTGAACGTTTGGCCAAAGGGCTTGCCCACAAGAGCAGCGAGCCAAAGGCACAAGGGCTTCTCTGCCTCACCCGAGGCTACCTGGCGGAACTCCACAGTAAGATGGCCGATGCGCTCGACCAATACAATAAATTGCTTGCGGATGAAAGCGACGCGGCCTTGCTAGAGGACGCTCTCAGGCGTATTGCTGTTATCTGCATTGATAACCGGGACACGGTAAATGCCGTCTCCGCGCTCCAGTGTTTGACCCAACTTTCTCCGACCCACGCGCCCCAGTACGCCGATATACTCAGATTGACCGGGGCCAGAGAGGCTGCTGCCGGAGTGTACAGCGACTATCTGGAGAAAGTTCCGGATGACCTGGGAACCATGCTGAAACTGGGAAAGCTTTACAAAAACATGCATGCAGACGAGGCCGCACGAATGGCCTTCAACTACGTTCTTGAGCGTGACCCGGACAATGGCGCCGCAAAGGCCATGCTCCAATCTTTAGCACCTGTATCCACATTCCATACCCACCAGATCGAATAATCTTTTTCTGTAGGGTTGGAGGCTTAATAGCTCAATATTTAGAAGCCGATTACCCCCCTTCAATCCCCCTTTTCAAAGGGGGAGGCTATCAAAACACAGCTATCCATTGAACTGTTACAGTATTTTTTTACCGGTAGCGTCTCGCCCACGTATATTTTGTCTGTCTCCCTTCTTACCTCCTTTTTACTTTCTTCAGTCTTTTTGGCGAAAGAAATTTGTCTGGTTACAAGTTCCGATTCCGAAAAAATGTTGCAAAACATTTTATTAAAGCTTCCTTTCCCCCCTGCCGATGAAGTGAATGCAAAGAGCAAAAAATCCAGAGCCGGAAAGGAGGGAAAACTAATTGGCCCAATGGGAAGCGAATGAACGTAACCAATAACCTTTTAAAAGGGCATTGACGCCCGGGAAAAAACATTTCAAGGAGGAAAAAAATGTCTCTTACAGTTAATACCAATATTGCTTCGTTGACCGCACAGAGGAACCTCGTAGGAACCAACAGGGCCCTGCAAACATCCATGGCACGCCTGTCTTCAGGACTCAGGATCAACAGCGCTAAAGACGATGCTGCTGGTCTCGCCCTTTCTGACAAAATGACCGCAAAGATCCGTGGCATGAACCAGGCGGTGCGAAATGCCAACGACGGCATCTCTATGGCCCAGGTCGCTGAAGGAGCTGTTCAGGAAAGCACTAACCTCCTCCAGCGGATGCGTGAACTGGCAGTACAAGCAGCAAACGGCACCTACGGAACTGATGAAAGAGCCTCGCTGAACGATGAATTCACCCAGTTGCAGGCCGAGATAACCAGGATCGCGGACACGACCGAATTCAATGGAAAAGATGTGCTCCAAGGTGGTTTGAGTGGAATTACATTCCAGGTGGGAGCGGATGCAGGCCAAAAGATCACTTTGAATGTCACGGGTTCTTTTGGTGCATCTGGACTCGGTGTCAATGCTCTAAGCGTTACTACAATGAGCGCCGCAAGCGGAGCCATCACTGCTATTGATACCGCACTCGGATCGGTTGACACCTTCCGAGGTAAGCTCGGCGCCGTCCAGAGCAGGCTTGAATCTACGGTTTCCAATTTGATGAATATCTCTGAAAACGTCTCAGCGGCCCGTTCGCGGATCACAGATGCAGACTTCGCGGCTGAAACGGCGAACCTGACTAGGGCGCAAATCCTGCAGCAGGCTGGTGTTGCTATGCTTTCCCAGGCAAACACCATCCCACAGGCAGCGCTCGCATTACTTCAGTAACGGATGACAAACAAGGGAGGCCCGTGAGGGCCTCCCTTAAATTAATTTGAAGGGAACAAGAAATGGGATTGGCAGTCGGGGGTCTTGCGAGCGGGCTGGACACACAGGGGATCATCAGCAAGTTGATGGACTTGGAGCGTCGCCCCATCACATTGCTAAAACAGCGAGAAGACGCCTTTCAGGTGAAACTTTCCGCATACGGTGAGGTCAAGAGCGCACTCAGCGCGTTTCAATCAGCAGTGAATGACCTGCGCTATCCCAGCAATTTTGCCGCTTCATCGAGCACTTCCTCAAATGAAACTCTTCTGACCGTTTCCAGTTCAGGGTCGGCCGCACTGGGCAACCATTCCATTATCGTTAGTACGTTGGCTCAGGCCCACACGATCAGGAGTGCAGCATTTACTGACTGCACAGACGTAGTAGGCACGGGGAACATCTCCATCCAAATAGGCACCGGGACTGCCGTGGACGTCACCATCGATTCCGACCATGAAACCCTTGCCAGCATTGCCCAGGCCATTAACAGCGCTGATGCGGGGGTAAACGCAAGCGTGATTGATGACGGGTTGGGGCATACCTATCTGACCATGACCTCTAAAGAGAGCGGCGCGGACAATACCATCAGCGTAAACATTACGAACGGAAGTACCGGCCAGCTTGACAGCCTGTATGATGGAGGGGCCATGGTAACGACCCGGGCAGCGGCTAACAGCAGGCTTAACATGGACGGCATTGACGTTGAGCGATCCACAAATTCAATTGGCGATTTGATCAGTGGCGTGGCCATCAACCTGCACAAGGCCGACAACACGATACCGGTCGCTGTGGATATAACGCGCGACAATGACACCATCAAAGAAAAGATAAGTGCCTTTGTGGATGCCTACAACAAACTGATTGATGAGATCTCCAGCAAACAGGCCTACGGAGGAGAAGAGGGATCTTCCGGAGCGCTCATCGGGGATTCCACGCTCAGATCCATCACCCGGAGCCTTCCAAATATTTTGGGACAGCAGGTTGGTGGAACCCAGAACGAGGCAAACACCCTCTCTAGCATCGGCATATCCATAGACCGGCACGGCAAGATGCAGATGGACGATGCCGACCTGACCGATGCCCTTGCAACCAACATTTCCGATGTAACAACCATTTTCACCGCTGACACGGCAACCGACCAGGGCATTGCTACGGCCCTGTCCGATTATCTCGACGTGGTAATGAATTCCACAGACGGCATGATAGCCACCAAGGAAGATGGCCTGCAGAGCAGTATTGATGACTTACAGGACAAACAGGATGCCATGGAAACGAGGATCTCCAAGCGAGAGGAGATCCTCTGGGCGCAATTCAACAGCCTTGAACTGCTTCTGAGCGGATACCAGCAAACAAGTGATTACCTCACCCAGCAGATTACATCCCTAACCAATCTCAACAAACAGATAGCAGGAAAATAGTAACGGCAAATAAGAACCAGCGAGGTTAGAACGCATGCAGCAGGCAGTCAATACGTATAACAAGGTGTATGTGGAGACGAATACCAACAAAGTAAGAATGCTCCTGGACTTGTATGAAGGGGCCATTCGCTTCGTTGGATTTGCCGAACAGGTCCTGGAGGCACACAATATCGCAAAGAAAGGCGAATACATTTCCCGTGCTATCGCCATCATCGGTGAACTGGACAATTCTCTTGACCGGAAGATAGGAGGAGAGATTACCCAAAATCTTTCAAGCCTCTATGAATACATGATTCGGAGATTGACGGAAGCAAACCGTGCCTCCAATGCCCTTCCTCTCAAAGAGGTGAAGGCACTCCTTGAAGGTCTGCTGGATACATGGAAACAGGCGGCCCAACAATTGACTGATACCCAAACCCCAATTCCGCCAATGGAAAGCAGGATGGATCCTCAACTGGGAAAACAATACGGTGGTCTTCATGTCGCATCATAATCTTGAAAAGGAAATCGACACGTTCCGTAAGACGAGTGAGGGGCTTGTGGCCATGCTGAAACACGGTGATCTGACAGGAATTGACGGCCTTGCACAGGAACACGA
>CAYOIU010000288.1:0-5573 GCA_964404085.1 uncultured Desulfobacteraceae bacterium
TCGATTTATAGCGGTTCTGGAACAGCTGTCCGTGACGCTTGTATTTACGGTTAAAAGTCACAGCATAGCCGGTAAGCAACTTTCTCATGACCTTTGCGATTCCGGCTTCTCCGCTTCTGAATAGAAAATGGGCATGGTTGTCAAGTAAGGCCCAGGCATAACAGGATGTGTGGCTTTCAGGTAGGATGACATATAAGCGTTCAATAAGATCATCACGATCTTGAGTATTTCTAAATATCTGGACGTTCCCCTATCACAAAACTCAGGGCCGTGGATAGGCCCGAAATTTCCGCAGGCCTCAAAGTCAAGTTCATATGCATAATCGCCGCGGATGAGCCGCAAGCGGGCAGGCAACTTGCATGCCTGCCCGCGCCGTTGCCGGAGCTTGACTTGTTGGGTGAAAAGGAGGACGTCCCTGTGTCCGCCATGCCTGATGACTTCGCAAAAGTCATCATGTTCAAGAAGCGTTATTTCTTAATCCAGCGCGGCACCTTGAACGTCGAACCCGGATACGGGGCCAGCGGCGGATCCAGGAAGATAGGATGCAGTTCACCGCCTTGCACCTGATAGTGAACAATCGGTGCGCCCGGTTGAGCACGCAGAACATTTTCACTATCCCATTTGATCAAGCCCTGCTCCGCCACATAACCATTTTTCTGGATATAGGCGTTCACGGCTTTGAAATCATAGGCATCACCCACCTGTTTTACCGCATGTGCCCAGGCCTTTACAGCCGTGTACATAATCCAGGCGCCCGCCGGGATCTGATGCTTGTAGAGTTTCACAAACTTGTCAACCCACGCCTGTCCGGCGGCATTGGGCGCCTTGGGTGCGGGCATACCACTGGGCATCTCCCCCACAATACCGTCTGCCTTTGTACCCAGGGCATCGATCACTTCGCGAGGCGTAATGCCCCACCCGAGGCTGACAATGCTGTTGGTGGGTTTCTTGAGAAACTGCTGCATGAAGGTGATATTTTCTTGCCCGCTGGGGATTTCCATGTGGATAAGGGCCGGTTTGATCCTGCGGATCTGGGATAAGATAACGCCCCATTCGTTGGTGCCGTAAGGCACGGTTTCGCGTTTGGCCAGTTTCCAGCCTTTCTTCTTGAAAGTATCGGCGATTATGTTTCCTATTTCAAGGCCCCAAGCATCGTCGCTATTGATGACCACGATCTTTCTATTGGGGTATTTATAAGGAAGCGCGAGCAGGGCACGGGCCATGCTCTTGCCCTGGTTGACGTCCACATCGGTAGTCTGATAAATGTTGTAATATTTCTCGGGATCCTCATTGTGGACATTTACGGCCGCCTGGGATCCGTCGTCAGCGAAAAACGGCGCATCGTATTTCCCGTAGGCGCGAACATCCTGGCCCCATCCGGCCCAGCCCGCAAATACAGCCGCCACCTTCTTTTGGCCGCACAGATAATCAGCCGCTTGCGTGACGACTTCGGGCTCAAATCCTTTGGAATCGAAACGGAAAACCTCAAGCTGCTTGCCCAGCAGGCCCCCTGATTCGTTAATCTCGTCAATGGCCATTTTGATGCCCTTATAATAATCTGAACCGGAGCCGGCAGCCCACCCGGTCATGGGAACCGGAACACCGACCGGAATGGTATCGGCCGCCATCACTCCGGGGGCGAAAAAGAGACAAACCACCATAAGCACTGCCAATAGACTGATTTTTTTCACGTTGCACCTCCCCTTTCGAAAAAAAGTACTGTTAGAAGTAAATGTAAGCCGCCCTATATTCATGGCTCTCTCCACCCTCTCGCAACGAGGAGCGGTGAGAAACCCGGGTTAGCCGGTCGGCACCCTACTTGCCGATCGCTTCAAAAACAGACCCATGACGCCGTTTGGAAGCGCCAACACCAGGATCACCACCAAAGCGCCCATGGTAACGGCGCGATATGCGCCCAGGGGCGCCATCAGCTCACTACCTGCCACCACAATAAAGGCACCCAGGATGGAGCCGGGAAAAAGGCCCAGACCGCCGATCAACATCATGACCATCAAGGTACTGAACAGATCCAGGTCCAGCATGCGGGGGGAGAGCACACCGTAGAAATGGCCGTAAAAGCCCCCGATAATACCGGTCAGAAAGGAGGTCAGGGCAAAGACCATCAGTTTATATTTAAAAGCACTCACCCCCAGGCTCATGGAAAAATCCTGTGAATCTTTCAGAGCCAGAAAGGCAACACCCCAATAGGAATTAATCACAAACATGATGACAAGCACACAAGCAAGAGACAGCAAGAGTGCCAGGTAGAAGATGGGAACAATATTGGTGGAGCTGAACTGGTAACCGAAAATGCTGATGGGCGGAATCGTCAAAAGTCCGAGCGAACCGCCTGATCCCAGCGCTATGCCGATCTCCCCCCTCAGAGTTGGCTTCAGGGCCATATGCACGCCAAAGGTGACCAGGGCCACATAGGGCCCGGCAAGTTTAAGACAGGGCAGCCCCACAAGAATGCCCATGCCTGCGGTAAACAGGCCGGCAATCAGGATGGAGAGCAGCGGCGTGATGTGATGATTGCTGGCAAGAATGCCTGAACAATAGGCGCCCAAGACGAAAAAAGCCACTTGGCCGAACGAGAAGATGCCGGCAAATCCCATCATGACGTCCCAGCACGAAGCCACCACGGCCCAAACAAGACACATGATCAGAATATTCATGATAAATCTGACGTCTCCCACAAAGATGGGCAGGATCGCCACGATCCCGTAGGAAACGCCTATGATAGTCGCCATATGTTTTAACCGCATATTCTACTTGCCCTTTCCCATCAGTCCCTGGGGCCTTAGCGCCAGGGTCGCCAGCAAGAGAATAAAAAGAGCAATAATGGAATAGCTCATGCCGAATATCCACCCCACAAACGCTTCCAGCATACCGATAATAAAAGCCGCATAAAGTCCCCCCCGGATGGAACCCATACCGCCGAACGCGGTGACCACCCAGGCCTTAATCATGATGGTGCCGCCGGACATGGGATTGATGAACCATTTCTGGCTCAGCAGAATGCCGCCGAATCCCACCATGACCGTTGAAATGGCAAAAGTGGCCGCGAAAATGCGTGCCTGTGGAATACCGACGATCTTGGCTCCTTCCGGATTCTGGGCCACGGCCTGGACGGCCATGCCGATGCGGGTGTTGTTGAGCAGCCATCCGAAAAGCAGTATGCCACCCAGAGACATAACAAAAATCATAATGTCCTGGTATGTAAACGCCAACTGGCCCACTTCAAGCATCCCATCGACAATGGGGGGCAGAGATTTCAGGCGAACGCCGAAGACCACCGAATACAGGTTGCTCAGAAAAAGTGCCAGGCCCAGGGTCAACATCATGACCTTGTTTTCCCAGTCAGCCCGCTTCCTCAAGGGGGCCACCATGAGTTTTTCCAATCCATACCCCACGACAAACATAAGCGGCATTACGATGACCAGAATCGTCAGGTACCCGCCGAATTGAATACCGAGCCCCACGATCATTATCCAGGCAAAATAGCCGCCCATGTTAAAAAAATCGCCATAGGCGAAATTAAATGCCTTGGTAACACCGTAGACCAGGGTCATGCCCACAGCCATCAGGGCATACACGGAACCGGTGGTCAGACCCGCAATAATCACGTCGGCCATTTCATACAGGAACAAAATGTTGTCTTCGGTAAGGATCATGGTGTGTTGGTCCATTTAATAGAATAATCGCCGTGGCCCATTAGACCTCGATAAACCCGGTGCTTACATACCCAAAAAGATCTCTTTCAGACGTTCATCGCCGAGGGCCTCGTCTTTATTGCCTTCAAAAGAGATTTGGCCTTCTTCCATGACATAGATCCTGTCCGCCAGTTCTGCGATTTGAGGGATGTTTTGTTCCACCAGAAAAACGGTTTTTCCCTGTTCGTTGATCTGTTTGATGGTGGAAAAGATCTCATGCCGCAAGCTGGGCTGCAGGCCAAGAGAGGGTTCATCAATGCACAGAAAATCCGCGTTGGACATGAGCCCCCTTGCCACGGCCAGCATCCTGGCCTCTCCGCCGCTCATGGTGGAGGCGAGCTGTTTCTGGCGATCCACCAGGCGCGGAAAAAGATCAAAGACCTTTTGGAGGTTCTCCTTTTCATACATGCGGGCGTTTCTGGAGTAGGCCCCCAGTTTCAGGTTCTCTAGAACCGTCATGTATGGAAACAACTCCCGGTTTTCTGCGATGTAGGTAAGCCCCAGGTTCACAATCTTTTCAGTGGCAAGGCCGTTGATGTCCTGGTCCTTATAGATGATCACGCCCTTTTTGTCATCCACCAAACCGCAGATGGATTTCAAGAGGGTGCTCTTTCCGTGACCGTTGGGGCCCATCATGACCACCACCTCACCCTTATTTACGGAAACGGAAACGTCCCGCAGTACGTGCGATTCGCCGTAATATGTGTTTAAATCAGTTACATTTAGCATCAGACCCACCCAGATAACATTCGATGACTTCCGGTTTGTTCACGACCTTTACCGGCTCGTCGCAGCAGATCCTGCGGCCCGATTCAATGATCAAGAGCGTCTCGGTCAGTTCCGTGAGCACTTTCATGAAATGCTCGATGATGATGATGGTGATGCCCAGATCAGAATTGATTTTGCGGATCAGGTTCATGAGGCTTCTGATCTCCGTGGCATTGCACCCGGCCATGGGTTCGTCCAGCATCAGTATCTTTGGTTTGGTGGCCAGGGCCGCACCGATCATCAGTTTCTTCTTGCCCAGCAGGTTCAAAAGCCCGGTTTTTTGATGGCGTTCTTTTTCAAGATCCACAAAACGGAGAATTTTTTCCACGTGTCCCGTGTCAAGGCCCCCCGGAGCGCCGAAACGGCTGCCCACGCAGATACTTTTGTGGACGCTCAGGCTGGGAAAGGTTTGCGGGATCTGGAATGTACGGGCAATGCCAGCCTTGGCAATGCGGTAAGGCGGCAGGCCCGAGATATTCCGGCCTTCAAACTCAATCCTGCCTTCGTAAGGGTAAAAGCCTGTAATCAAGTTGTAAACGGTGGATTTGCCGGCTCCGTTGGGCCCGGCGATACCGTATATCTGCCCCTCTTTCACCTCAAAACTGAGATTGTCCACCGCCGTGAGCGCTCCAAACCGCTTGGTGATGTTGACGGCGTTGAGCATCGTAAATTCCTCCGATTCACTGATCCTTTGCCGGTGTCGATCCCAAGATCTGATGGAAAAATCCGGTCCAGGCCAAGCAACTGATATCTGAAGACGGGCGCCCAGGGTCCACAAACGACCCGCGACACAAGCCTCACACCCTACGTAGGACTCACTGGGTGTATTTCTTCATGCCATATCTCTCAGCTATTTGGGCCTTTTCCTCGGCCGGAAGTGATCTCATGTAAGATCGCCACCCGGGGCACCAGTTGGCATGCCATCTCCACAGTTTTCCAAGAAAGGATTTGGGCTGATTATCATATTTAGCCCGGAATGTACAGTTTTTGCAATTATGGGTAGTGTCCTAATTTGAGCTTGACTGTAAGTTTTACTATATGTTATATTATTAAGCATGAAGGCGGTCCTTGTTAAATGGCTTGATTCAAAAA
>CAYOIU010000289.1:0-2744 GCA_964404085.1 uncultured Desulfobacteraceae bacterium
TTTCTTCTATCTCGTTGGAATGCTGAACCTGACGGCGAAGCTGTTCTTTCAGTTGAGAATTTGATTCCTTTAAATCCTCTACCTTCAGATTCAAGGCGGAAAGGTTCTTTTTGCTCACTTGAAGCATGACTTTAGACTCTTTGTGCTGGCGATAAATGACAATTCCAAAAATGATAGCTGCTACCAACAGTGCCGACAATACGATCAACGGAATCCTCTTCATGGGTAAACTCCCTCTCATAGATTAAGCGGATTTCATTCTGTCATAGCCATAATAACTCATTCATCTTTATCACGTAAAGGAAATATCAAATCGAATTCGATTGGCTGGATTGGGGTCGGCTAATGATGTCACAATTTCCGAAGCCGAAATAGGCCTGCTGACCGAAGAGATTAGGCAAGCACACTATCTTGATCTTGCCACTCCCTCTCGACTCTTCCCGTGATTACGGAATGGAGGCACCACCTGTACACGTTCAGATGAGTTGTTTTGGAAGCAACGTGCCCTATTCGCCCCCCGTTCCGGGCTGGCATATAGCGCCAGCCCGTTCTAAGGATCAGCTCGTCAAAGAGGCCTTATCAGGATTTGAACCACCAGCGTTCCATCTCCTTCCAGCCATCAAGATCACGATTGGCGGCCAAGGGACCATGTGCCACGTTCTTGCGGCTGGCGAAGACGTATTGCGCGTATACCGGGATGATCGTGCCGCCGTCGTCACGCACGATCTCCTGCATCTCCCAGTACATCGCGCGTCTGCGGTCTGTATTGAGCTCGGTGCGGGCCTTGACCAGCAAGCTGTTGAAACGCTCGTTCTTCCAGTGCGCATCGTTCCAGGGGGAATCGGCCGAGTAGGCGGTAGTGAACATCAGGTCCTCGGTGGGTCTGCCACTCCAGAAACAGGTGCAGAACGGCTTCTTCAACCAGACATTCGACCAGTAGCCGTCATTCGGCTCGCGCACAACCTTGATCTCGATGCCGGCCTTGGCGGCCGACTCGCTGAACAGCACCGCCGCGTCGACGGCCTTTGGAAATGCGGCGTCTGCGGCGTGGAGCTTCACCGACAATTTGTCGACCCCAGCCTTTTTCAGGTGGTAGCGCGCCTTGTCCGGATCATAGGCGTGTTGTTCCATCTGGGTGTTGAAATACCGATTGGCCGGCGTGATCGGGCTGTCGTTTCCGACCTGGCCGTAGCCGGAGAGCAGAATGTGGACCAGTTGCTTGCGGTTGATCGCGTACTTGAGGGCGAGGCGTACATTAACATTGTCGAATGGCGCAACGTCCGTGAACATCGGCATGGTGTAATGCTGTGTCCCGGTCACAGCGTCGACGTTGATCCCGGGCTTCCGTTTCAGAAGATGCACGGTGCCGGGATCGACGCCGCCGATGCAATCGACCTCACCGGTTATGAGAGCGGTCGTCCTGGCGGTCTGGTCGCTGAGCGGCACCACCTCCACTCGGTCGAAATGGGCACGTCCTTTTTTCCAGTAGTCCGGGTTGCGCTTACCGACATAACGCAAGCCCGGCTTGAACTCGGCCAGCTTGTAGCCGCCGGTAGCGATCCCGGATTTCCAGTCGAGTCGACCATCCTTGGAAGGGAAGATGATAAAGAAATACTCCGAGACGATATAAGGAAAATCTGCATTTCCGCTCTTCAGCTCGAACACCACGGTGCGGTCATCAAGCTTGCGGATATCGGTCACCGCCTTCAGAAGCGGTTTACCGGCCGACTTGGTATTCTCACCGCGATGGTGGTTGAACGAAGCAATGACATCATCCGCCGTAAGCGTCTTGCCGTTGTGGAAATTCACGCCCTGGCGCAGACGGAAGGTCCAGACATCGGCTCCCGGGCTTGCTTTCCACGACTCTGCCAGTTCCGGTATCACCGCGCCGTTGTCATCGATCTCGGTCAGGCAGTTGCCGATCGCGCCCACCATAAAGTGATTGATCACCCCGGTCCCGTAAGTTGCCGGATCGAGCGACTCGGAAGTGCTAGCTCCTGCAAGGCCAATGCGGAAGTTGCCCCCCCTTTTCGGGTTCTCTGCATGTGCGATGGATGTCCACAATGTGGGGGAGACTGCCCCCGCCAATCCCAGAATGGAAATGCGGTTTAGAAATTGACGCCGGCTCATCCGTCCCTCGCCCAATAGTTCTGCTAGTTTCGTGATCTCTGACATGATATGATCTCCTCTCGTTGCTTGAATTTAGGTTTTTGTTGAAATGTTCGCTATCGACTGAATGTGTTCTATCACGATTTCAGCGAGCTGTTTTCCAAGACCGGGAGGGGTATCGTGCCCCATACCGTCGACCAGTTTGAATGTAGCGCCTGGAATCAGATCGGCGGTTTCCTTGCCCCTTCCCGGTGGAATCAACAAATCGTCGGCACCGTGAACTACCAGAGTCGGCACTGAAATTGTTCTGACCCTATCCCTTGTGTTTTTTCTGGAGAAAATGGCAAGCAGCTGACGGTTGGCACCATCGGGTGAGTAACAGCGGTCATATGCCGCTGCCGCAATCCGGTGTGAGTAATCATCACCTTCGAAATACCTTTTACTCCCAAACTGACGAATGTATTCCACCCACTCCTGGATAAACGCTTCCCGGGATCTTCGAACCGACCACAACGTGTCGATGAGCTTGGAATCGACAATGCCGCTTCCGGACATAATCGATGTCATGGAAAGCACCCGGGAAGGATAATCTGCTGCCAGCATCTGGGCGATGAAACCGCCCATGGAAATACCGA
>CAYOIU010000289.1:2754-5555 GCA_964404085.1 uncultured Desulfobacteraceae bacterium
GTATCGATGTCGAGCCCATCCATGAGAGCAACGACATCAAGAGCCATATCATCCATCGTATAGGGCGGATCGATCTCCTCTCCTGCTGTAATCCGCCGCTTCAGTGCTTCGAGTTCCTGGCCGGCAATGTGATCAAATTTTCCGGAGAGGCCGCTATCCCTGTTGTCGAATCGTATCGTCCGGAATCCCCGGGTCGAGAACTCTTCGTAAAACGATTCCGGCCAATGGATCAGTTGCGTCCCTTGCCCCCGGATCAAAATGACGACTCCTGCTTCCCCACTGCCCGATGTTTCGTATGCGATTTCTGTCCGGCCCGCCTGGATGACAGACATGGCAACACCTCCTCCTTTCACTGGCCTAACGCCGCTTTTCGACGACAGAAAGTCTCTATTGACGACATTGGTGGTACGGCCGGATAAAAAAGCCTTTATGTTTTCCACGATGCCACCCATAAGCCGTTTCCGTGCAGCAAGGGTAGCCCAAGCCAGGTGCGGAGTGATGAACAGGTTGGGAGTGCCTAGAAGCGGATTGCCTGACCGTATCGGTTCCTGTGACACCACATCGACCACGGCGCCGGCAAGACACCCTTTGGAAAGGGCAGCGGCCAGGTCGGCCTCATTGACCAGTGCACCCCGGGCGGCATTGATAAAAAATGCGGTCCGTTTCATCTTTGATAACAGCGCTTCATTGACGAACTGATGATTGTCCAAATTGAGTGGGCAGTGAAGCGTTACGAAATCGGCTTGTTCAAAAAGCCGGTCGAGTGCACACCACTCGAAGGTTTCATAAGCGGGCCGTTCTTTGGAGTAGGGATCATGCGCTAATACATGCATGCCAAAGGCATTGGCAATTTCACCCACCCGGCGACCGATCCGCCCGAAACCGACAATGCCAATAAGCTTCCCTTTCAATTCAATCAGCGGCCGATTCCAGAAACACCAGTCTTTTGAGGTAGTCCATTCTCCTGCTTGTACCGCCTCGGCATGCTCGGAAATATTGTGCGCCAGATGTAAAATAGCCGAAAACACATACTGTGCCACCGTGTCGGTGCCGTATATGGGAATATTAGAAACCGGGATACCCAGTTTCCCTGCAGTCTCGATATCGACGCAATCGTAACCGGTGGCCGCCATGGTAATAAATTGCAAATTCGGGAGGTTCGATAGGGTCTCGGCATCGAAAGGGGTTTTGTTTACAATAACGATTTCGGCATTCCGGCATCGTTTGATCAGGTCAGCTGATGCCGTCCGATCATAAACCGTCAGATCACCAATAGTCGCTACCTCGTCCCAAGGGTTGTCTCCCGGGTTGAGGGTATATCCATCTGTTGCCACAATTTTCATTTGATCACCGGGAATCTTTCTGTTCTGTTTCCTTTGCTGATGCGTCCGGCATTTGAACGTGACACGAACCCATTGGTAGACGATTCTCAAAATGCTTCTTCGCCGATCCGCACAGATCTATTTTTCCAGTTTAACGCCAAGCGCCATATCACGTTGAGCGATACAGGCTCCCGCGTTGAGGGCCATGGCGATCTGGATGACCTCTGCCAGTTCTTCCTTGGTAGCTCCTGCCTTTAGTGCGGCACCGGTATGCCCTTCAATGCAATAAGGACAACGGGTCATGTAGGTACAAGCCACAGCAACCAGTTCCTTGGTTTTCCGATCCAACTTGCCGTCTTTGAAGACCAGCTCGTTCCACTTTCCGAATGCCTCAAGCGTTTCTTTATCAAAGTATTCGAAAATATTTGGGTCTCTTGTTTTGCTGTAATGATAATGCATAGAAGTCCTCCGTTTACAAGACAGAAATTTGGGTTCGATGGCACTTTTTGACCCCAAAATGCGAAAAGCCGATCAAAATAGACACTTTCCTTCTTCAATGCAACAGAGCAGCAGTCAACGGCAGATCCCGCCCGTGCATTTTCCATATTTCAATTAGTTGCCTCGGTCCGACCTGAAGGCACTTCTGTCCCGGATAGCACATGAATGTCCCGCTGCGGAAATGGGATGGTAATTTCGGCCCTATTTAATGCTTCATAAACTGCTAGATTGGCTTGATAAAGGATTTGGAAATACTGTTTGGTGGGGACCCAATAACGCATGCCGACATTTACGCTGGAATCGGCAAATTCCTCAATGCCGATCTGAGGTGGAGGCTCATCCACAATTTCAGAAATATTCTTCAAGGCTTCCTGGATGGCCTTTATGGCCTTATGGGGGTCGTCATCATAGGATATCCCTATGCTCGTTTCGACCACCCTGTTTTCAAATGAGTTGATCAGAATCTCACCGACAATGTGTTTATTCGGAATGGTGATCTGTTCACCATCTTCGGTGGACAGGCGGGTGGCCGCCAGGCCCACCTCTTCCACCACTCCCCTGACACCCTGAATTTTTATGGTGTCGTTGACGACAAACGGCCGCGTCAGTATAATACTCAAACCTGCGCCGTAATTTGAAAGCAGCCCGGCCAACGCCAAACTGGAACCAAAGGCTACCGCGCCAATCGCTGCGATAAACGGCGTCATGGTAATGCCGAACTTTCCCAGTACGACAATCAGCACAAAAGCCAAGACCGTTAGCCGGACAATATTTCCCAGAAAACGGCTGAAGGTGATGTCCAGATTGCGGGCTTCACATACCCGCACGATCATGTTGGCTAACCAGCGCGCCACGATCAGTCCGATGATGAGGATAAGGATGGCGTAGATCACCTGAAGGCCATATTTAACGGCGAATGCAATGATCTGAAGTTTCACCGAAATTGTGTTTCATAGAATCACGCCACCATGCGCAGCAGAG
>CAYOIU010000290.1:0-5529 GCA_964404085.1 uncultured Desulfobacteraceae bacterium
CTATGTTTAAAATCCCGGAGAACTTTAACCATTACTCAGAGGCAGATTATAAGATTGCTGAAAAGAAGTTTTTGAGGTATGCCATACTGGAAGGCAAAGTTCGGACATACAAAGAAGTCTAGGAGGAAACAACAAGTACTGTACAGTTAAATTAATCCCTTATCTCCATGACAAGCAGGGTCATCATCGTGGCCCTGCTTTTTTCTCTGAGTTTCCAATGTCAAAGATACTATTGGTAACCTGTCGATTCGCTGCTGGACTTGGGGGAAGCGTGTTCCGAAGAGGCGACTTGGGCAACGGTCTGTATTTTATTGACACCGATGAATCTCTGGGCATGGGGATCAGGTCCTATATCTTGCATTCTTTTGTTTCTTTAGCTTTTCATCCTGATGGATTTGCCCTTCCGCCTTTTTGCCGGCACGGGGCATCGCCGACGCAAAAACGCCATTCAGCAGGTTTCAAGAGCCCTTTAACTGTTTCCGTCCAAGGGTGGGCCAGGCATTTGGGAAGGTATGGAGCCGGCCGGCGGATCTTCAAGAGTTTTTGTTGTCGGATGGGTTGCGACCAAAAATGCAATCCTGTATCCTCATATTTATGACATCATGCAGACATAATAAACTGGTCCTCCTGGAAAAACGGTCCAACAAGGTCCGCTGCCGACACTGCCACCTCACCATTGACGAAAAGGAGTTGAGGAGCGGCTACTGCCCCGAGTGCCAGGAGGTTTACGGCGTGCGGCGTCGGGACTTTGAGGAAGTTAAAACAAAAGATGAGGGTGCAGTCGTATACCGCTGCGAAGATTGCGGAACGCTCATCACGATAGAGTGATATGATGTGGCTTCACTAACAGGATATTCTCCGTACAATGTTGGGGTGGGGGCCACGCAGTGGCGGATCCGATGAATCCAATAAAACAGGCGGGCCCCCTTTTCCACTTATTGGCCAAGAGGTAGACCTTTGAGCAGACCTTTGGCCTTTTCTTCCAACCCCTTTATTCCCTCCTTTCCTTGAGTCTGCCCTGGCAGAAGTTTTTTCAATTCAGAAGGTTGAGGGAGCCCTTCTTTGAGCCTTTGTTTAAGCATCCCCTTAAGATCTGGCCGAAACTTGGGAGAGGTGAAGCTCCCGGTGACCAGGACGGGGACCATAATTCCGGAACGTTGCTTTGTGTCCCCTTGTCCCTTGAGGGTCCCCACGAACTTGGGCTGAACGCGGAAGTCCAGAGTTTCTTTCACCAAGTCGGCCTTCCCCGACGCTAGAACTCGGAGAAGGGGGGACAGAAGTGACGTCTCAGTCGTATCTAGGACGCCATTGGTTATGGTGAAGGGGGCGTGCAACTCGGAGAAGTCGGTGCGCGGCTTTTCCGTTGACTTCTCCGCGAGACCAAAAGTCGCTTCCACATTCCGGACCATTCCTGCCAGGTCGATTCCCACGATGGCCCCATCATGAAATAGCAGATTCCCTTTACCATTCAAAGTCTTCTTGATCCCTTCGGCTTCCTCCCCTGCCGTCCTAACCGCTACATCGGCCTTTACGGTTCCCGCCAGAAAATCCTTCTTCAAAAAGTCTTTTAGCAAAGGCTGAACCTGTATCCCGGTCGCCTGGAGTTCCATATTACTCTTTGGGGTATCCTGGCTCACATCCAGAACCCCTTTAGCCGTCATGCCCCCTTCGTAAAGCTTGAGGCTAAGGGGATTCAAATGAAAACGACCATTTTTCCCAGAGAGTTTCAGGTAGATATCCTGAAGCTTGGCCCCACGTGCTTTGACTTTTCCCACCCGGATACTACCGTCCAAAACAAGTCGCCGAAGAGGGGCGTAATCAGGTCCTTTTCCCTTGGGCGCGGGGGCCTTCGTTTTTTTCTCTTGTGAGGATGTTTCGCTTGTGGGTGGGAGGTATCGATCAATGTCGATCTGATCCAGCTTCAGATCAAAACTTAGATCAGGCTTGGAAAAATCCATAGCCTTTACGGAGAAAATGACCTTTGATTCATCGAAGTCCAAGGTGCCATCCGAGATGGAAACGGTCTTGGGATCTCCCTTAATCCTGGCATTAAGGGACAACCGGTTCAAAACCGCCGGGTCGGACGTCTTCACCGGCAGAGCCTGTCCCAGTGCAGCAATCAGCTTTCTTGGAGAAAAGGGAGAAATTTGAAGGGCCATGTCGAACTGCATGAGAGTGGCAGGATCCGTTATCTTGCCCTTGAGGTTCATGCTCAATTGCTTCAGGGCCTTAAGGCTAAGGTCCAAAGGAACGGTCCCCTTGCCCGGGTCTTTTCCTATGGGGCCCACTTTACCATCCAAAGACAGAGGGAGTCCGCCAACTTTGGCCGAAAAGGCGAGGGGTATGGGGTGGTCCAAGGAAACCTGCTCGAGACGGAGGCTCACATCCGAGATCTCTTTGCGCTCCCCTGTGACTTGATCAATCCAGAGGATAGTACCCTTGGTAATGGCGAATTCTCCCACAGCAAGGGCCTTAATGGGAAGGCCCTCTCCAGGTTCGGCCTCAGCCGGCTTCTCTTCTTTCTTGGAGGGTTTGGCGAGAATATCGCCGGACGGCTTCCCTATGCCCTCCCAGTTTCCACGGCCTTTCTTGTTTCGTTCGAGAACAATCCGAGGGCCTTCCAATATAAAACGCTTGACCTGGATATCTCTCAGGAGGAGAGGAAGGAGCTTCACCCTTACCTCGAATGATTTTACACTGAGAAAATCCTTTTCCTTGAAATCCGGAGGATTCCCCAGGTGAAGGTCAGATAAGGATACTCCTGCCCACGGAAAAAAGGAGAGACTGATATTCCCGCCCAAGGTGAAGGGACGTCCTGTAGACTCAGCCACTCTCTTCTCAATTTCAGGCTTATATTTCTGTATATCCACAAAACTCGGGATGATAAGGAGGGCTGCGATAACCAGGACTAAGAGCCCGCTCACAATGATACATAGCCATTTTATCACCTTTTTCATGGTTTACCTCCGGGTAGAATGATTCAGCGTTTGTTCCGAAATACCTCCTTAAGGAGATCGGTCACCCTGGCTGCCGGGCTTTGACCTATCTCACGCTCTTCCTCAGCCACCATGTGAAAAATGTCATCACGGCACTTCCTCTTGAGGTTTCAAAAAGAGGGACTCATTATGCGGATTAATCAAAGGGACCCAAAAATCAGATGGGGAATCGGATTCGATTCTGGAAATGGAGAAACGCAGCAGGTCGGGTGGAATGGGGAAATAAAGCATAATTTATACGTATTTATACCCAAATCGATGGGATTTAGTCAATAGTTATATCAGAAGAAACTGCCCGTTTACAGCTGTTCATGCGTCGGCATTGGCAGGTGGGCCTCCTTTATTGCCGCCTCATTCCGAGGAATTCATGCTGGGAAAAGCCCCGCTATTCCACGATATTCAGGGCCGGCTTGTCCAAAGTCAAGGGCTGACCGCCTTCCCATTATTTCATTCTGCGAAGTGAATAAAATATGTGTGACCCCTTTTTCCACAAGGGCACTTTCTTTATTTAGTCGTTTAAAACCCCGCCCTCTGGGCGGGGTCAGAGTCATTTGGATCTGCCTTAAAAATGCTTTTGAAATCGCGGTGGCGAAGCCATGAATCGGGCGTAAGGCCCCGGCCTCTGGCCGGGGATAGTCCGATTCAAGCGATTTCTTTACTATTTTTCTTAGAAAAAGCAAGATTTTATCACTCACTCACTATCACCTCACTTCATCACCTCGGTTTCCGATGCGGCATAGCCTTTGGTCTCTGATCTGGCCCTGAGGACCAGGTTTTCCAATGAGAAATAAAACGATGCTCCATCCAACTCCCATTCATAATTGATTCAAGAATGTACCGGATAGGCCTTTTCTTTCCGGGCCTCTATCACACAAGCCAACTTGGCCCCGGTCAAGATGAGGTCGTAACAGTCGTTACAGGAGATACAAGCGGCCTTCCTTTCCTTGGAAGCGCTCCAGGAGGCGATAAGGTCCGGCTCGCGGATTAACGGCCGGGAGAGTGCCACCAGATCCGCCTCCCCCAGACGCACGATTTCCTCCATCAGGTCCGGACTGCGCAGCCCCCCCACCAGTATGACCGGGACTCGGACTCTCGTTTTCAACATGCGGGCCCATTCGCGAAAGTAGGCCTCATGTTCACGCGTTACGATCTTGGGACGGAACTCGGCCTGGGTGTAATTCTTTCCCCTGAGACCCTGGCTGACCTCGATGGCGTCGAAGCCCGACTTTGCCAGCACATTGGCCGCCTGGAGACCTTCTTCCAGGTCCAGGCCGCCGGAAAACCCGTCGGCCAGGCCCAGTTTGATCATCACAGGGTAGTCCGGCCCCACTGCTTTCCGAACCGTCTGGTAGATCCTTTTGTGCAGACGGACACGGTTTTCAAGAGATCCTCCCCACATGTCCTTTCTTCTGTTGCTCTGGGGAGAGAGGAACTCTGAAAGGAGGTAGGCATGGGCGCCATGTACCTGCACCGCATCGACGCCGGCCTCTTTGGTCCGGGCTGCGGCCTTGCCGAAGGCCTCGATTGTAGCTTCGATTTCCTCTTCTGTCATGGCCTGGCAACGACCTTTGAAATAGAGGTCTTGATCCCGCTCCAGGTCCGACGGCCCCAGTGCATGGCGCCCCAAGGCTTCCTGGCGGCGGAATGCCTCTCTTCCTCCGTGGAAGAGCTGCACAGCCAATTTGGATCCGTTCCGGTGTACAACGTCGGACAGGCGGGCCAATCCTTCGATGTAGCGATCATGGTGGAGTGAGTTCTGAACCGGCGAGATTTTACCCACGGAATCTACACTGAAGATGCCGCTGACGATCAGGCCCACCTGTCCCCGGGCCAGTTCAGCATAAAGGTTAAACTGCCAGCCGGAGACAAAGCCCCCTTTGTCTGCCCCGCCGTCGTAAGTGGCTGAGCGCACGAAGCGGTTTTTTATCTCCATGCTTCCGATGGAAAACGGCGTAAAGAGGGCAGTCATAGCGGATCCTATCCTTCGTTACGAAGGCCCATGAGAAATGCGGGCTACGTACTGAGATTCATAAGTTCTATGATTTATTGTTCATTGGAAAACCTGGTCCTTTTTTCGCGCCTTGAAACCTTGGAAATGCTTCTTGAGGACATCGGCAAAACGATCAGCCGGGACCGAACCTTGTCGGAGAAGTGCCGGTCCTGGTTGAAAAACCGCAAGGAATGAACGATCCTTGCTCGGCCTGGTAGGTTGCTTTTATCCCCTGCAACTTCCTGGGCTTCCAGCCCGTTAGACATCTACCAGCCAAAAACACGGATCTGGACGGCTTTTTTCTGCAAAAATATCATAACACGTATCACAAAAAAAAATCGATCCTCATTTCAAAATGGGGCAGTTGAGTGGGCAAGGAAAAAAACATAAGGCGGCTGAAGGCTACGGAATTGAATAAGGGAACCCGTGGGCAACTTGTTGGGTCAAGTGTTTCTATTTGATAGCGTGATAGCGTGATAGCGGGACGCTGTGATAGCGGGACGCTGGTAAAAAAGTAAGAAACTAATCGATGAGGCGGTATTC
>CAYOIU010000291.1:0-5523 GCA_964404085.1 uncultured Desulfobacteraceae bacterium
TTTTCTTGGCAAGAAATTCCTCACCTACTTTCCAGAAGGTAGCAAGCGTTGAGCCTCCAGTGGATAACTATATCCGCTTGGAGGCTTTTGTATTTTGGGTGGAGGTGATCCCATGACCCGGGAACACACCAGACGCAAACTCGCAGCTATCCTAAGCGCTGACGTGAAAGGGTATAGCCGACTCATGGAAGAGGATGAGGAGGCTACCGTCCGCACCATCACAGCATACCGTGAAGTGATGAAGGGTTTTGTCCATGGGCAAAACGGCAGAATAGCCGACGCCAAGGGAGACAATCTGCTGGCGGAGTTTCCCAGTGTGGTGGACGCGGTTCGTTGTGCAGTGGATATCCAAAAGCAACTCAAGGTGAAGAATGACGAACTGCCTGGAAACCGAAAAATGGAGTTTCGCATCGGCATCAATCTCGGGGATGTGATCGAGGAGGAAGGAACCATCTATGGAGATGGTGTCAATATCGCGGCCAGATTGGAAGGCCTGGCCGAGGGTGGAGGGATCTGTATTTCAAGGACAGCCTTCGATCAGGTAAAGAACAAGGTCCCTGTAGGTTACCAGTACCTGGGAAAACAGACGGTTAAGAACATCGCCGATCCTGTGCGAGTATATAAGGTGCTCATGGAGCCAGAGGCTGTAGGGAAGGTCATTGGAGAAAAAGAGCGAACGCAGATAAAACTAGGCTGGAAAGTTGCTGCGGTAGCGGCTGTTTTGCTCTTGGTGGTCGGAGGGCTTGTATGGAACTTCTATTTCCGTTCTCCACCCATTGAACCCGCCTCCCTAGAGAAGATGGCCTATTCCCTCCCCGATAAACCTTCCATAGCAGTGTTGCCCTTCGCTAACATGAGCGATGACCCAAAGCAGGAATATTTCAGCGACGGACTGACAGAAGAGATCATCACAGCCCTTTCCAAAGTGAAGGACATGTTTGTCATAGCTCGCAACTCGACTTTCACTTACAAGGGGAAGCCGGTGAAAGTACAAACCGTCGCCGAGGACCTGGGCATCCGTTATGTTCTTGAAGGCAGCGTTCGAAGGGAAAAGGATACGGTTAGAATCACGGCTCAACTTATCGACGCCACGACCGGTCACCATCTGTTCTCGGAGCGTTACGATAGAGAACTGAAGGGGATATTCGCCTTACAGGATGAAATAGCCCTCAAAATCCTCACAGCTGTTCGAGCCACACTGACCGACGGTGAACTTGCCCAAATCCAGGCACGCGGAGTCAGTAACATCGATGCCTATTTCAAATTGCTTGAAGCCCAAAAGGCACTCCAGGAAGTAAATAAGGAGAGCAATGCACAAGCCCAGAGTATGGTGAAAGAGGCTCTACTAATAGAGCCGGGATCTTCGAGAGCGCATTACGTTCTGGCATGCACACAAATGTGGGACTTCTATTTTGGTCCTCAAGCGAATCGGCGCGGGTCCATTGTAATGGGGATCAAATCGGCCAAGAAGGCGATCCAACTGGATGAGTTCAATTCTTATGCTTATGGCATTCTAGGGATCTTGTATGTGAACGCAGGGGATTTTGATAAAGCTGTAGAAAACGGTGAAAAAGGTGTGTCCCTGGAGCCCAATTCAGCTATTACCTTGTTTTATTATGGCAGTGCGCTAATGCACGCCTGCAGGTACCAAGAAGCCATTCCTGTTCTTGAGAAATCCCTTCGCCTGGATCCATTGCGACCCATAAGCATGTGTTTAATGAACCTGGGCCTCTCTTATCAGAAGGTCGGCAGGTACGATGAATCAGTTCGAATCCTGAACCGATTGCTTAAGGAACACCCCAATCATTTTTTTGGTCATCTTGTCCTGACAGCGACATACAGTGAAATGGGCCGGATGGATGAAGCAGAAGCACAGGCGGCAAAAGTGCTCAAGATGAACCCCAAGTTTTCCCTGGAAAGTTGGGCGAAAATCGAAATTATGAAGAATAAGGCTGATAAGGCACGTGGAATGGAAGCCTTGAGAAAGGCCGGCATACCAGAAAAGCCACCTCTCCCGCTCCCCGACAAACCCTCCATTGCCGTGCTGCCCTTTGTGAACATGAGTGGCGATCCTGAGCAGGAGTATTTCAGTGATGGCATTACCGAGGAAATTATAACGGCCCTTTCAAAGATCCCTAAGCTGTTCGTCATAGCTCGTAACTCCACATTTACCTACAAAGGTAAGCCAGTAAAGGTGCAACAGGTAGGTCGCGAGCTTGGCATCAAGTATGTTCTTGAAGGGAGTGTGAGAAAAGCTGAGGATCAGGTTCGAATCACAGCACAGTTAATTGATGCGAAAACCGGAAATCATCTTTGGGCGGAGCGCTATGATCGGGATCTGAAAGACATTTTCGCTATTCAAGATGAAATAACCCTTGAGATCATTAAAGCGATGCAGTTGGAACTCACAATGGGCGAAACGGCACGAGTAACTGGAAAGGGCACAAAAAACCTTGATGCTTACCTGAAGGCACTACAAGCTCAGAGGAAATGGTTGCGTATGGATAAAGAGGGCAGTATTATGGCTAGGCATTTGGCCAGGGAGGCTATTGCCTTGGATCCTGGGTATGGATACCCTTACGCTATTGTGGCCTGGTGTTACATGCTGGATGTGGTGCGTCAATATACCCGATCACCTGAAGAATCCATGAGACTGGCGGTTGAGGCGATACAAAAGGCTTTGGCTCTTGACGTATCCGATCACCGGATACATAGGGTACTTAGCAATTTGTACGTAATGCAGGGCAAACATGATGAGGCCATCGCGTCATCGAAACGGGCTTTGGAGTTATGCCCCGGCGGTGCCGGTCCCCACGAGAACCTGGGCATAGCCCTCCTGTTTGCGTGCAGGCCCACCGAGGCGATTCCGATGCTGGAAAAGGCAATAGAGCTTGATCCTTTTCCTCCAGCTGTTTGCCACCGTAATCTCGCCATGGCCTACCTGCATGTAGGGCGGTATGAGGATGCCATTACGGAGGGAAAGAAGGCCTACCAGATTAATCGCAACGATTTATCAACGCCCCTTGGCCTGGTCTTAGGGTATGCCAAACTGGGCCGCAAAGAGGAGGCTCGGGCCGCAGCCGCGGAGGTTTTACGGATCAACCCCGATTTTACTCTGGATTCTTTTGCCGAAACGCGTGCCAGGATGTTTGCTGCAAAATGTCATTCGGATAGGGTGCATGGTGATGTTGAATTTATTCGAAATGCGGATGTGGGGTTGAAGTGAAACGAGGGAGACACCTCATATTGTTCTCGCTTACTTACTCAACCACAAAAGTGAAGTTTTACATGCCTGTATGGGTATTCTTGTGGATGTTTTTCACGATTAAATCAGTACCGTGAAGGAAGTAGCTTGAAGGACCTACCAATATCTTGGGCTTAAAGCGTGAACACTAGCATCAAAGGATTCATTGAATAGCATTTTATCAATCGTTGCGGTTGAGTAAAGAACAAGTGGATCGATAGTAACTCCGTTTACGACAAAGTAACATGAAATAATAACTAATTGCAATGATTGATAAAATGGTGAACTGGACCGCTGAATGGGCAAGTGAGTAAAAGCAGGGAAATTGTCAAAGGACACACCTTTCCTAAATACGGGTATTATATGCTCCTTACAACACCCGCGCCCGACGTACGCGATCATCTCAGTGATCGTGAAATTTCAACTGTCCTCTTCCTTCCAGCCCAAATAATGAGCAAGGCTGGCGAACTTCCTCGGACTTTTACAATATCTCAGGACAGTAAATATTCAGTACTATACTCTAAAATGTAAAGTCAAGAAGAACACTTTGAAAGAGTTCCGCGAAGCGGTTCAGTTCTTGCATCATCCTTGAATACGGGCAAATTCAACAATTCTTGTGATATCTTGGTGCTGGTCAGATATTGGCACCTCTACTATACGAAAAGATAGGCTTTACTTCAAGATATTGTGGTCTGGCAGGGTACGTTGGGATTACAGATATCTTGCCATCTTCCAAGCTATTGCTTTGCCTGAAAGTTCCCTAGGTGAGCTCCTTATTAGCTATCTGAAAACAAGTGCGTCTCACCACTCCCAGTGCGGCTCGTGAAATTCAGGACATCCAAAGTCCTTTTTTCCCCTATGCATTTATTAGGGAACGGAAACGAGGGTTCTTCTAACGCAGGGCTTGCCTGCACCTTCATTTATTGCGAGAATTAATAACTCTGTAATTGAGAGCCTAAAGGCTATAAGGAAACAACCTCCATGAAGCATCAGGTTTCGAGGTTCTTGACGCCTGGAACGCTCTCCAGCAAAAGGAATGCAGAGGATGAATCAGCAAGGCTGCGAGGCTGAAAATCCGCTGGCGATATGGGCACATCCGCCCTATCGCTTTGAGGTGAATTTTTCCCTCAGCGCTGCCAGGCAGCAAGATCTGAGGCCGGAGCTGATAAAGATGCTCCATGAGACCTTTATTGACCATCCTGATTACGACGCCGAGCATGTGCCCGAGTTTCTGGAATCGGACATCTATATGAGGGTGTTTGCGGGAGGGGAACTGATCGGCATCTTCACAGCCGATCTTTTTCGCATCGATGAAGAGCCAGTGCTGTATCTCTCGGTCGGCTTAGCCACGGAGCATTGCCGAAGTGGTGGGACCCTGATGTCGCTTAGCATGGGACTAACTCTGGATCTGGCTTCCCAGGCTTTCGGAACGGATGATTTTTTCGTGGCCATGCGAACGTCCAATCCCAGGGTAGTGGCCAAGCTCTGGCAAAATCACTGGGTACGCTTCTACCCGTGCAAGGACTGGCACGCAAACGCCCCCCGAGTCGCAGCCCTCAGACCACATTTCTGCGTCCAGGCCTTTGGTGCGGACCGATGCGATCTGGAGGGCATCATTTTTTACGACATCTATCCAGTCCCACCTTGGGGCGGCAAGAAGCCCTTGCACCGCGACGAGACAATCAACGATTTCTGTCGCCATCATTTACGCCCCCAAGGGTTGGATGCCTTTCTTTTTTTGGGTCCCACTCAGCCCCCCTTTACGGATATGCCCCTGGGCAAGTTGACCTGGCCCCTGGGACCGCGCTAAATCCAAGAGTACGTCTTTGATATTTTCCCATATGAGATCCAAAACATTTTTTTGGCCACCAGTTCCGTACAGCTTGCCAGGACCAAATCTTAACAGTACTTGTCTTACTTTCATATATCTGAATTATATCTTATAGTTGTATGGTAAACGTTTTTTACTTGTTAACCTCAGGAAAGGGAGGAAGCGCCATGCAAGTATCTAAGGCAATAGAAATTTGGCTGGAGTACCATAAATCTAACTCAAGAGGAACACCCGTAAAGCTTATCAGGTGGTCCTTTCCAATTTTAGCTGGGAATTTGGAGAGAGGGATGTTCGGGAAATAACCCCAGATGAGGTCCTCTCATTCCTCAACCGAGTGACCGAAGGTACCAAGCAAGAGACAAAACGCACCCGCTATTCTCATCTCTCTGCCTTTTTCAATTTCATAAAAAATCAGTAGTGTCAGGTTAAGATTCAAATAATTTCAACT
>CAYOIU010000292.1:0-5461 GCA_964404085.1 uncultured Desulfobacteraceae bacterium
TGATCTGGGCCGGACAAAAATAGGTGCAGGCCTGACAGGTGGTACAGCTGTAAAAAGCCTCGGCCAGTTCGGCTGAGGGTTCGATGGTGCCGTTCATAAAATAGAAGGCCAGGGCATTCCTGCCGCGGGCGTTCCTGCCTTCTCTCTGGGTCACACTGAAAGTGGGGCAACCCAGGCGGCAGAAACCGCAATGGATACAGGCCAGGACCTCGTCATCAATTTCCTTCCCGAAACTCCTCACCCCTTCCGGATGTTCGAGGAGTGGCTTAAAGGCGAAAAAGTCATAGATATCCGGTTTTTTAGCGGTTTCATCCAGGGACATCTTTCCGGGGTTGAGGATATCATCCGGATCCACGGCCTTCTTTATCTTTCGCATGATGTCCATGGCAGGACCAAGCTGGCGTTCGATGTGAGGCGCCCTGGTGAGGCCTGTGCCGTGTTCCGCGCTCAAGGTACCCTTCATCTCCAGGGCTGTACTCACCAATTCTTCCACAGCCCCCCGCAGCCGCTGCCATTCTTCCCGGTTGCGCACATCGGATACGAACGTGGTGTGGACGTTACCGTCTCCCACGTGCCCGAAGGTGGCGATCAGGACGTCGTATTTTTTGGCAATGGCCTGTGCCCTTCGGATGGTCTCCGGAATGCTTGTGGAGGGCACGCCGAGGTCTTCAGCAATGGGGATCAACCTGTTTCCCGGTTTGATCCGGGAGAGGGTGGGCACCAGACGCCCCCGGGCATGCATCATCTCGGCCCTGCGTGCCGGATCATCGGACCACTCGAATCCCTGCACATGGTATTTTTCGCATATCTCTTCGATCCTGCGCATATCGCGCACAACCACATCCTTGGTGCCGTCCGCCTCCATGATGAGCATCGCTTCGATCTTGCTCACATCTTTTCCCAGGGCCTCTTCCACCACCTTGAGGCTGAACTTGTCCATGATCTCACAACCCGCCAGCAGAATTCCCGAGGTGGTGACTTCTGTCACGGCATCCCCCGCCGCATTGAGATCGTGGAATATGGCAAGGGCCATGGCAGCATATTCAGGCTTAGACTCCAGTTTCGCCACCACCTCGGTGATGACCCCCAGGGTCCCTTCGGAGGCGCAGAACAGGTGCGTCAGATCGTATCCAAGGGAGGTCTTGGGCGCCGTGGTCCCGGTGTTCACCACCGTCCCGTCGGCAAGCACCACTTTCAATCCCTTGATATAGTCTCGCGTGGTGCCGTATTTCACGGCCCTGTGACCGCTCGCATTGGTGGAGACCATGCCGCCGATGGTGGCCATGGCCTCACTGCCCGGATTGGGCGGGAACATTAGATTGTCCTTTGCGAGGACGTTGTTCAATTGCATACAGACCACGCCGGGTTCCAACCGCGCATAGAAATTCTCCTTGTTGATTTCCAGAATGTTGTTCATGAGATGGAGATCCAGGAGCAGGCCACCCTTTACCGGAAGCACGGCCCCGGTCACGCTGGTCCCGGTTCCCCTCGCCGTGACGGGGACCTTGTCGCGGTGTGCAAGCTTCATGATGGCCGAGACCTGTTCAGTGGTGCGGGGGAAAACCACGGCATCGGGGACCCCCTGGTGAACAGACATATCTCTGGAATAGCAGAGACATTCCACACGTTCGTCAAAGACATTTTCCGGGCCCACGATTTCCCTGATTTCAGAGATGATATCCATAAGTTGGCCTCCTTGATATTGATATCCCAGGATAGATTACCGGGAAAAACCCTGAGATTTCGGCTATAGAGTATCCAAAAAAAATGGCTACTATTTAGCTACAAAGTAACTACCTTTAATATACCCGGCTCCAAAATATTGTCAAGTCAAAAGCCAGGTTGCAGGATATCCTTTTTCTCCAGTTCGGTGATCCGATCCCGCAGGCCTGCAGCCTCCTCGAATTCCAGTTTTTCGGCCGCCCTTTTCATCCTGCCCTTCAAATCTTCGATAAGTTTTTCCATGTCCTCCGGGGTCAGATAATCCCCGTCGGCCTCTGCAATGGAGGGGACGGTTACGTAGTCCGCTTCATAGAGGGAACCCAGGATGTCGTTTATATTTTTCTTGATGGTGGTGGGGGTAATGTTGTTGATCCTGTTGTATTCCAGTTGAATCTCACGGCGCCTGCCGCTCTCATCCATGGCCCGCCGCATGGAATCGGTTACACGATCGCCGTAAAGGATGACCTTCCCGTTCACATTTCTTGCCGCCCTTCCACAGGTCTGTATGAGAGACCTCTCAGAACGTAGGAACCCTTCTTTGTCCGCGTCCAGGATGGCCACGAGAGATACCTCCGGCAGGTCGAGGCCCTCGCGGAGAAGATTGATCCCCACCAGCACGTCGAAGACGCCCAGGCGCAGGTCCCGAATAATCTCCATCCGCTCGATGGTTTTGATGTCCGAGTGAAGGTATCTTACCTTCAGGTCCAGGTCGGCATAGTATTCGGTCAGGCTCTCGGCCATATTCTTCGTCAGGGTCGTCACCAGGACCCTTTCATTCCTTTCGATCCTCTCACGAATCAGGCCCAGGAGATCGTCCACCTGGTTATGGGCCGGCCTGACCTCGATTTCCGGATCCGTGAGCCCGGTGGGCCGGATGACCTGTTCCGCAATCTGCTGTGCCATCTGAAGTTCAAAAGGCCCGGGCGTGGCGGACACGTAGATGGTCTGTCTCACCCGCGTCTGGAACTCTTCGAACGTCAGGGGGCGGTTGTCCAGGGCGGAGGGCAAGCGGAAACCGTGCCGAACAAGGGTTTCCTTCCTGGACCTGTCCCCCCGATACATACCGTTGAGCTGCGGGATGGTGATGTGGCTCTCGTCAATCATGACCAGAAAGTCCCTCGGAAAATAATCCAGCAGGGTCGGTGGCGGCTCTCCGGGATTTCTCCCCGTGAGGTGGCGGGAATAGTTCTCTATACCGTGGCAGTATCCCATTTCGATCATCATCTCCAGATCGAAGCGCGTACGCTCCTCAACACGCTGGGCCTCGAGCAGCATGTCGTTTTCCCGGAGATACCGGACCCTCTCCTTGAGTTCCTGCTTGATCTGCCTGATGGCCTGCTCCCGGATCTCCACGCTGGTTACATAGTGGCTGGCAGGATAAATGGTCACCCTGTTCAGGGGTTTCAGGACCTTGGACGTCAGGGGATCGATCTCCTGAATATCTTCAATCTCGTCTCCGAAAAAGCAGATCCTTACGGCACGGTCTTCTTCGTGCACCGGATAAATATCCAGGACATCCCCCCTGGCCCTGAAACGCCCACGAAAAAAATCATAATCACCCCGCTCATAATGAATCTCGATTAGCTTCCTGATGGCATCTTCCCGCGACACCGTCTCACCTTTGTCCACGCAGAGGAGCATATCGTGATAGGCCTCAGGGGATCCCAGGCCGTAGATGCAGGAGACACTCGCCACGATCACCACATCGTCCCGGTCCAGGAGCGCCCTTGTGGCCGAGTGCCGCATCTTGTCTATCTGTTCATTGATATGTGCGTCTTTCTGGATGTAGGTATCGGACTGGGGGATGTAGGCCTCAGGCTGGTAATAGTCGTAGTAGCTCACAAAATATTCGACGGCATTGTTTGGGAAGAGACCCTTCAGCTCACCGTAGAGCTGCGCAGCAAGGGTCTTGTTGGGAGCGAGAACAAGGGTGGGTTTTCGAGCCCTGGTGATCACCTGGGCCATGGTGTAGGTTTTCCCTGAGCCCGTCACGCCCAGAAGGACCTGGTGGGAAATTCCTTTCCTGACACCCTCGGAAAGGACCTCGATGGCATCGGGCTGATCTCCACAGGGGGTTAGATCGGTTGTGAGTTCAAACATCCAATCTCCAGGTGGTTCCCCGGGGCCCATCTTCCAGGACGACACCCTTCTCCATCAAACGATCCCGGATGGCATCGGCCCTTGCCCAATCCTTTTCCGCCCTGGCCGTCAGCCGTTCGTCCACCATCTTGCGGATCTCCTCCGGGTCCAGTTCCAGCGTAGGATCGGCCAGGCCCTTGAAGAAATCCTCCGGAGACTCCTGCAGGAAACCCAGGATACGGGCCACCTGCAGCAACTGGTCTCGCCCTGTGTTCAAGTCCTTCTCGAGCGAATCATTCATCCCGTTGCTGGCTTCTTCCAGGGCCCGGTTCAGTGTCTTCACTTTTTCGAATATAAGGCCAACGGCCCCGGCCGTATTGAGATCGTCATCCATGAGTCTCACAAATTCGGCGAAGAAAGGCTCACCGGGGTCTTCGGCCAAGAAAGCCTTCCCGCTTGCCTGGAGCGGACCTGGAGGCCCAATCAGCGCTTCCAGTTTTTGAAGGGTTCGATAGATCCTGACCACGCCTGCCTGTAAGGCGAATACCGCATCCTTGGAAAAATCGATGGGCATCCGGTAGTGTTTCGAAAGGAGAAAGAGTCTGAGGACCTCAGGATGGTATTGTTCCAGGGCATCGCGTATGGTGAGGAAGTTTCCCAGGGACTTGGACATTTTCTCCGAGTCCACCGTTACAAAACCATTGTGAACCCAATACCTGGCGAATTCTCCGCCATTTGCGGCGATCGACTGGGCCCTCTCGTTTTCGTGATGCGGAAAAAGCAGGTCTTTTCCCCCGCCGTGGATATCGAAGGTGGAGCCAAGGTAGTGGTTGCTCATCACAGAGCACTCCAGATGCCAGCCCGGGCGTCCCTTCCCCCAAGGGCTGGACCAGCTGGGCTCACCCGGCTTTGCCTCCTTCCAGAGCGTAAAATCCATGGGATGGTGTTTCTTTTGGTCCACGGCGATACGGCTTCCGGCCTTCATGTCTTCCAGTTTTCGCCCGGAAAGCTTCCCGTAGTCCCGGTACTTTTCCACCGAAAAATAGACGTCATTTCCCGCCACGTAAGCAACGCCACGATCCAACAGAGTGGAAATCATCTCGATCATGCCGCTCACGTGTTCCGTGGCCCTGGGTTCATGGTCGGCGTCGAGGATGCCGAGCCTTCCCATGTCCTCATAAAAGGCACCGATAAATTCATGGGCAATGGTGTCGGTATTCTTGCCTTCCTGATTTGCCTTTTGAATGATCTTGTCGTCCACATCCGTAAAGTTGCGGACATAGGTCACCTGGAATCCCCTGGCCCGTAGGTACCGAACGAGGACATCAAAGACGATGCTGGACCGGGCATGCCCGATATGGCAAAGATCATAAACCGTGACCCCGCAGACATACAGGCCCACCTTTTTGTCGTGAAGAGGCTGGAAAAGCTCCTTTTTTCTTGTCGCCGTATTGTATAGTCTCAGCACCGGACGTTATTCCCTTCGTCCTCTGCACAAGTTACCAGTTTCAAGTTTGATGTAACCGTAAAAAGTCTGTCCATAGGCACGTCGATGACTTCCAACGAAGTCGCTTTATTAGACGCGTATGAAGAAGCGAATCTGAGAATCTTTTTCATGTGCTTTCTCAAAGTGCACTTGGCAACTCATTTCTACATGGAC
>CAYOIU010000293.1:0-5424 GCA_964404085.1 uncultured Desulfobacteraceae bacterium
CAGAAGGACGCCTATTTGCGGTTTAGAGCTACTAATTAGATTCCAAAGGCTTCCGGAGGGATAAACCCCAAATAGCCATCCATGTGGGAGCTGGTTGCCAAGTGCCCTATGAGAAAGCGTCCGAAAAAGACTCTCGGGCTCGTTTCCTGAGTCTGGGTGACTAACGTGACTTTCTTGGAAGTCAGACTACAAACCAGTCAAAAGGAGGAAAAGTTAATGAGAAGAAGCTTGTTTTTTGTATTCACTATTCTGGGCCTGCTGGCCATGATTTCACCGGCGGCCCTGGCCACGAACGGCGACAACCTGATCGGCATCGGGCCCATTTCGAGGTCCATGGGAGGGGTTGGTGTCGCAGCACCCCAGGACGCCATCAGCGCGATTTTCGCCAATCCGGCGGCCATGTGTTTCGGCAGCTACTGTCCGGAATCGGAAGCCGTATTCAGTGGAACCTATTTTAGCCCCACGGTGGAGAGCAAAGTGGATCTGTCCGCTCTCGGCTTTGGAAAGGGTTCCGCCAAGAGCCGCATGAAACCCTTTGTGGTTCCGGCGATCGGCGTCACGTCCCCCATCAATGAGAAGCTCCGATTCGGCATCGGCGCTTACGGGGTTTCAGGAATGGGGACGGACTACAAGGAAAGAGATGCCGTTTATCAGAACCTCTACACCAAACTGGAGATCATGAAATTCGCCCCCAACCTGGCCTACCTCATCACCCCCGATTTTTCCGTAGGTGCATCTCTGAGTATCGATTACGGGAATGCGGATTTTGGATCCGGAGGCGCCCACAACTATGCCATCGGCCTGCAGGTGGGTGCCCTTTACCACGTCGGCATGTTCAATTTCGGCGCATCCTACATCACACCCCAGAAGATCAAACATGAAAATGTCGCCAATTTTGACGAAATGCTCGGCAGCACTACTTTGGATGACCTGGACCTGGAGTCCCCCCACACCTTCATCTTTGGCGTGGCGGCACAGCCATCCCCCAAGCTTCTGGCTGAATTTGACGTGAGATGGTACAACTGGGCGGACGCCAAGGGGTACGATGATTTTGACTGGGAAAACCAGTGGGTCTTTGCACTCGGGGTCCAGTACAGGCCCGTCGCCGAGTTGGCCCTCAGGGCAGGATTCAACTACGGGAAGAACCCCGTCAATGAACATGACGGATTTAATCCCGCCGGTGTGACAAATGTTCAGGGTATTAATGTCCCCAACGTGGGTTACGAAATGCTTCGCATCGTGGGCTTCCCGGCAGTCGTGGAAAAGCACCTGACCTTTGGCATCGGGTATGACATCACCGATCGTCTCCTGCTGAATCTCTCTTACATGCACGCATTCGAAGAGACCATCAAAGAGGCATCGGCGGGCAACATGGCCAGCTTTGAATCCAGCCTCAAGGAAGATTCCTACAGCTTTGGTTTGACCTGGCGCTTTTAATTCCTTGAATCATGGTGGGATGGAGGCTTCTCTGTCCCGCCAGTTTTTCTACAATAAAGGCAGTTGAAAGCTTTTCAGGGCCGCTGCGAACGACCGCTTCACCCCTTGCTCTTTTGCAGCTTTTTCATGGCCTCCGCTTCTTTCACCAGTTCCTCGAGCAGGTGACCTATCGTCCATTTTTCCGATACGAGCGTCAGGGTGGCCCACAACTGGGCAGTCCCTCCGGACTGTTTATAGGAGGAAATGAGCTGGTGGAGACCGGTCTGGGTAAATCCTGAGAGAATCACCGCCCTATTCATCGTGGAAGGTTCTCCCATGCCCGCCCTGTCTTCACGTTCCAGAAGCTCACCCAGGGTAAACCGGATATCCGGGTCCGTCACGAAAACAGTTGGAAGGTTCCCGAAGCCGATTTCCTCAAGAAAAGTCAGAAAACCGTTTTGCTCCTCTTGGGAATATCCGCATACCAGAAGTCCAAAAGGGCCGTACATCCTCTCTTCGGATTTTTCCACTTTTCGAAATTCGCCTTGTTCCATAAGACTATTTTTTCTCCCCGCTCAGTCTTTAAAATGCTGAATCCATTACCAAAGCCTTTAAGGAAGATCCAGGATAGATCGTACTCCCGTAATCTTGAAACGAACGGCAGCATGAATCATCTTTGCCGCCTGTTCCCCGGCTGTCTTGGCGATATTATCCCTGATCTGATCGTAGAACCCTCCCCCGGTTTCAATGGCCAGCGCTTCCAGATAGACCCTCGCACCCTTCCAGTCCATGGCAGTTTTTCCCGGCTCCATGACGATGAAGACCGCCTTTGGGTTTTCCTCAAGGTTGGCGTAGGAGCGGTTCTTTCCAATGCCCATGACTACGGTATTTTCATCGATCATCTGGGGAGAACCGAAAACGGCCACATTGACATCACCCTGACTGTTTGCCGTACTCAGGGTCCCAATTCGCGGTTCCTTATTGAAAATCTCCAGCAGTTTTTGTCGATCCATATGTTCCCTCCTTGAATTACTGGGTTTTTCCTTTCAAAGCAATGCAATGAGAAGATGAGCTTACCTTCTAACGATTTCGCTTTACTAAACGCGTATAATGAAGCGAATCTGAGAATCTTTTTCATGTGCTTTCTCATAGTGCACTTGGCAACTCACTTCTACATGGACGGCTATTTGGGGTTTATTCCTCCTAAGCGCATGCGCTTACTACTGCGTACCGCTAAACCCCAAATAACCGTCCATCCCCTCAAGAGTGTTTAGAAAGCATCTGAAAAAGATTGTCAGGTTCGGTTCCGATTCGTTGCTCATAGGCTGCCGCTCGCGGCATAAACCAGCTTTTTACGACTTCATTGATAATAGTTCTTTTTGTATAATAGAGGCAAGCAAAGATTCCCTGTTCTTTCAGGGTGCACTTGGGAGGGTTTGAGGATGGTGCAAATGAAGTCTCATAATGGCCGAATACTGGCAAGTATCGGAATCGTGGTTATGTTTTTCATTATGACGCTGATTCCAAAAGGAGACACCATGGACAGCCAATCTGCAACTGAGGCCACGCCGAATCATCTCATCCACGAGAAGAGCCCTTATCTGCTCCAGCACGCCTATAACCCGGTTGACTGGTATCCATGGGGTGAGGAGGCCTTCCGGAAGGCCCAGAGGGAAGACAAACCGATGCTGGTTTCCATCGGTTATTCCACCTGTCACTGGTGCCATGTCATGGAGCGGGAGTCGTTTTCCAACCCGGAAGTAGCTGCCGTCATGAACAGGTCTCTTGTCAGTGTCAAGGTGGACAGGGAGGAACGGCCGGATATCGACCAGATCTACATCACCGCTGTGAGCGCCTTGACGGGTTCGGCCGGATGGCCCCTGAATGTCTTTCTGACCCCTCAGGGGAAACCGTTTTTCGGAGGCACCTATTTTCCCCCGGACTCGCGAGGCGGGCAACCCGGTTTCCCCCAGCTTGTTGAGCGTATAGGCAGGGCCTGGCAGGACCCGGAGACCCGGGAAAAAATCATGGCCAACGCCAAACAGATTACTGGTGCATTGTCGGCTTACGTTTCCGGGGCCGAGGGGGTTAAAGAGCTCAAAGAGGAGTGGCTCCAGAAGGGCTTTAAATCCTTCCAATCCAGTTTTGATCAAAGTTACGGGGGATTCGGAGGTGCCCCCAAGTTTCCCAAGCCCTTATCCATCAGTTTCCTTTTTCGCTACTATGCCCGTTTCAGGAACCAGGCCGACAGGAAAAGAGATGGAGAAAAGGCCCTGGAAATGGCCCTTTCAACGCTTCGATCCATGGCTAAGGGCGGCATATATGATCAGCTGGGTGGCGGTTTCCACCGCTATTCCACAGATGGCCACTGGCACATACCCCACTTTGAAAAGATGCTCTACGACAATGGGCTGCTCACCTTGAACTATCTGGACGCCTTTCAGATCACGCATGATCCCTTGTTTTCCCAGGTGGCTCGGGAGACCCTTGAATACGTCCGGCGCGAAATGACGGCCCCGGAAGGAGGGTTTTTCTCGGCTCAGGACGCCGACAGCCTTCCACACGAGTTGGCGGGGAAGGTGTCGGATTCGGGACACGAACACAAAAAAGAAGGGGCCTTCTACGTCTGGAGCGCGGATGAGATAAAAGACATCCTGGGTTCCCGGCCCTATGAAATCCTGGCATACTATTACGGGGTCGAACCTGACGGCAATGCGCGATCCGACCCTTTCGGGGAGTTGAAGGGGAAAAATACCCTTTACATAGCCCACTCCCCCAAAGAAACGGCAGGAAAATTCGGGATTCCTGAAAGCGAGGTACACCGAATTATCACGGAGAGTAAAGTCAGACTTTTCAAAGCGAGAACTGGACGTCCCCTGCCTCATTTGGATGATAAGGTCATCACATCGTGGAACGGGCTGATGATCTCCGCCTTTGCACGCGCTCACCAGGTGCTGGGAACGGAAGAATATCTAGATGCAGCGACCCGTGCGGCCTCATTTATCAAGGAAAACCTCTACGATGCAGAGAGAGGAGAGCTTAACAGACGCTGGCGGAAAGGCGAGCGAGGCATCAGGGGTGTTGCGGACGATTATGCTTTTCTGGCTCAGGGCCTGCTTGACCTCTATGAGGCCTCCTTTGACCCCCAATGGCTCAAGTGGGCCGTAAGCCTTTCCCAAGAGGCGATAAAAAGGTTCTATGATGACGAAAAAGGGGGCTTTTTTCTGACGGAAGCAGGGCAGGACCCCCTCGTACCCCTGCGCATGAAGACCGGCGAGGACAATGTGATTCCCGCAGGGGGAACGATCATGGCCATGAACCTTCTTCGGCTGTTGCAATTGACGGATCGAAATGATTTCAGGACCGCTGCTGAGAAAACCCTTGAATCTTTTGGAACACACATGGACCAGATACCGGAGTCCGTGGCCGGGATGCTCAGCGTGCTGGACTTTGCCCTTGGAAAGCCCCTTCAGGTGGTGATCGCGGGCCTGAGGCAGGCTCCTTTGACCCAGGCGATGCTCAAGGAAGTCCATTCACGGTTCATCCCGGACAAGATCCTTGTCGTCACGGGGAATGATGCCATCCACCGGCAACTCGCAAAGATGGCCCCTTTCCTCCGACCCATGAAACAGATTGAAGGCAGACCCACCACCTACGTCTGCATCAGCCACTCCTGCAGGCTGCCCACCAACAATGCAAAAGAACTTGCCAGTCTCCTGGACAAGGAAAGCTGATGACGATCTGAACGGCCAGATCGTGATGTTTCTCCTTGACAGCGGCGCCTTGCGACACTAAAGTATAGTAAATATGTATATATTAAATAGCTATAGATTTTTAATGAGAGCACCAAAAAAAGACCCTTATGCTCTCCTCCTGAGCTTTGGTGAATGAGACGACTCCGTTGGAAGCTGGTTTATGCCGCGAGCGGCAGCCTATGAACAACGAATGGGAAGCGAATCTGACAATCTTTTTCAGATGCTTTCTAAACACTCTTGAGGGGATGGACGG
>CAYOIU010000294.1:0-5404 GCA_964404085.1 uncultured Desulfobacteraceae bacterium
CATGCGGCACCCAGATTAGGAATCTGGTGCTCTATCCACCTGAGCTACGGGGGCAAATATGAAATTTTTAGCATAAACTGGTTGAATGTCAAATGATTTTCATTGGAAATTGGTTCAGAAAGGCATTGATTTAACATATAGGAAGGCATATACTGTAAGGATATTTAATAAATCTTATCAGGTACGGCACTTAACAGATTATTGAAATTTACCGAATGTGGGGATGTAGCTCAGGTGGGAGAGCGGTACGTTCGCAACGTACAGGTCAGGGGTTCGAATCCCCTCATCTCCACCAACCTTCGCATCTAGCAAAGCGAAATGCGAAGGTTGATGATGATTTGGTTTTGTGAGGAGCGGTTCAGATGTCACGTGAAGCGGAAGTACATAGAAAGACAAAAGAGACCGATATTCACTTGAAACTTGATCTGGACGGCAAGGGATTAGGCAAGGTCAATACCGGCATCCCCTTTATGGATCACATGCTGGGCCTCGTTGCCGCACATGGTTTTTTTGATCTGGAAATCACCGCCACAGGTGATACCGAAGTGGACAACCATCATACGGTTGAGGACCTGGGTATTTGCCTGGGCTTGGCTTTTAAAGACGCCCTGGGTGAGAAAAAAGACATCCATCGGTACGGTGAGGCTACCGTCCCTATGGATGAGGCCCTTGCCAGGGTCGTACTTGATGTCTCAAATCGTCCATTTCTGGCCTATCGCGCTGCTGTGGAAGGCCCCCGGACAGGAAGTTTCGATATCCGTCTGGTCAAAGAATTCCTGCGGGCTGTAACGAATAATGCAGGGATTACCATGCATGTGGATCTGTTTGCAGGTGAAGATCCCCATCACGTCTCAGAGGCTGTTTTCAAGGCCTTTGCACGGGCACTTGATTGTGCCTTCAAACCGGAGGACCGCCTGAGTGGCATGATTCCTTCCACCAAAGGGATGCTTTAATTTAGCGGCAATGACCATGCGCAAAATCTCCTGCCTTTTTTGTTATTGGATCCTGTTGGCCTTTGCCGCCATCCTGCTCGCCATGGCCGGTTGCCGACCGGGGGGGCTCGGGGTGGATGAAAAACCCATCCTTTCGGGCAATGAGAAAATTGTCGTGATGGGTTTCAGGTCGGCGTTGGGTGAACAGGAAGAGCCCCGCACGATTCTTGATCCCCTGTCCGGTGTTGTTTTTTCCGCGGAGCCCGTTTCGGGTGGTGTGGTGGAAAAGATGAACAAGGACCTGTTCGATCTTCTTGCGTCTCGCGGTGGTCATGAATTGATAACGCCGGGACAGGCCGCGGGGGCTTATCTGAGCGTTGCTGACCGGAAAATGGATCTCACACTCCTACCGGCAAAGATGTTGCAGGAAGTCGGAAAGGCACTGAATGCGGACCTGGTTTTAGTCGGGTATGTCTACCGGTGGAGGAAGAGGAAGGGAAACGATTACGGGGTTGATCAGGCGGCTTCCGTGGCCTTTGATCTCCACCTGGTGAGGTCACTGGACGGTGCCGTGGTCTGGAGTGAAACATTTGACAAGACACAGATTTCCCTGGCGGAAAATCTTCTCGATTTGTGGACATTTATCAAGAGCGGCGGTCGCTGGATGACGGCAGAAAAACTGGCATCTCTCGGGTTGAAGCAACTGCTGGACAAAATGACCCAAGAAGAAGGTCATTCCAATTTGATGGAACCGTGAAAAGTTCGGCCTCGGACTTTTTCTCACGTCCATGGACACGATGATACCAGGGCAGCGAAGAGGCTGCGATGCGGGGTACGCCGTCAGCGCTTGATTGCGAATCGGAACGAGAAGGGAATCCATTTTGCTGGTGATACCCGCCATTGATCTCAAGGGAGGCCGGTGCGTAAGACTCAGACAGGGTGTCATGTCCGAGGAAACCGTGTTTTCTGCGCATCCCGAGGAAATGGCCATAAAGTGGGCGGAGGCCGGAGCCGAAAGACTTCACGTGGTCGATCTGGACGGCGCTGTTGAAGGGTGTCCGGCCAACTCAGATGTCATCACCAGGATCGTCGAGGCAGCGTCCATACCCGTTCAGCTGGGCGGCGGCATCCGGGATATGAGGACCGCAGAAGGCTATCTGAATTCGGGTGTTTCTCAGATCATTTTGGGCACCGTTGGTTACAAGGACCCCGAATTCGTCAAGCAGGCATGCCGAGAATTTCCTTCCCAGGTGATTCTTGGGCTCGATGCAAGAAAAGGACGTATCGCGGTGGAAGGCTGGACTGAAGAAACGGGTCTCGAGCCGGTGGAACTGGCGAAACGTTTCGAATCGACAGGAATTTCGGCGATTATCTATACGGATATCTCAAGGGACGGCATGGGAACGGGGCCCAACGTGGAGGCCACCAGACGGATGGCCAGGGCTTTGAAGACTCCGGTTATCGCTTCCGGGGGGATTGCGGGGATCTCAGATGTGGCCAAGCTTATCCCCTTGGGGGAAGACGGTGTGGTCGGTATGATAACCGGCAGGGCCCTGTATGACGGCTCTCTTGATTTGAGGGAGGCCATAAGGATCGCAGGGCAAGGATAGATTTCTCACTATTTTCTTGACAAAAATATTGTAATAGGTAAACTAAAAGTTTGTAAAAATACCCCTTTTTGGTGCAATGGAATTGATCAGCAGAATAAACGATGACCTTAAGAATGCCATGAGGGCAAGAGACCAGCTCCGCCTGAACTGCCTGAGAATGCTGAAGACATCCATAAAGAACAGGCAGGTCGAAAAAGGTCGACAGCTGAGCGACGAAGAAATCCAGACCGTTGTCTCTTCCATGGTGCGTATGGCCAAGGAAGCGACCAAAGAATTTCGTGACGGCGGTCGCGAGGATCTGGCTTTGAAAGAAGAGGCTGAGACCAGGATTTTCTACAGTTATCTGCCGGAACAACTGACATCTGAAGGAATTGAAGGGGTGATTAGAGAGATTATTTCCGATCTTTCTGCAAATGGCCTTGCCGATCTGGGAAAAGTCATGAAGGCGGCCATGTCTAAGATGGCCGGACAAGCACCGGGTAAAGAGGTCAGTGAAATAGCCAGGAAACTATTGGGATAGGTTTCGTTCTCTTGGCCTGCCCTCATAGCAAGGCACCCCGATGGGTTCGACCTGGACAGACACAAGTTTGCCGCCTATACATCTCTCGGAAAAAGAACGCGGAGGTACTCATCTTCAAGTGGCCCGAGATATGCGTTTTCCCATCATCACTGAACTTGCAGATCCATCAATGAAACCCCCGAGATTCAAAACGCACGTTTCCTGTTTTCCCCAAGGTCTTTGAGACAGGGAAGGGCGTTTTGAATCTTTTTTTCTGGGTGGAATGGGCTATTACCAATCGACCAAAGAAGAGATCAGGCGCAGGGCGGATATCGTCGCACTCGTGGGTCAGTTTGTCCAGCTCCGTAAGGCCGGCCGGAATCATGTTGGATTGTGTCCGTTTCACACGGAAAGCGCACCATCGTTCACAGTCAATCCAGCCAAACAGATCTTTCACTGTTTCGGATGCAAGAGGGGCGGCGATATATTTGCTTTCTGGATGGAATACCATGGCACAACCTTTCCTGAAGCGGTGAAGGAACTGGCGGAACGTTACAACGTCCCGTTGTCTGATGAACCCTCTTCAGCCGATGAGAAAAGGAAGGCGAAATACAGAAAGGCCCTTTTTGAGGTGAATGAGCAAGCAAGCCTGTTCTTTCATAAGGCTCTCAAAGAAGAAACCCAAGGAAAACGCGCGAGAGCGTATTTAAAGGGCAGGTCGATCTCAAAAGAGATTATCTCCCAGTACCGATTGGGGTATGCGCCCGACAGTTGGGATAAGCTGGCAAATTTCCTGACGAGGAAATTCGGAAATCTGAAAATAGCCGCTGCAGCAGGCCTGGTGGTTGCCAGGGAAAGGGGTGGCTATTATGACAGATTCCGAAACCGGGTTGTTTTCCCGATTTCCAATTTGAGGGGGCAGATCGTAGGTTTCGGCGGCAGGGTTTTGGATGATTCACTGCCGAAATATCTCAATTCCCCGGAAAGCCCGGTTTTCCACAAAGGCTCTCTCCTCTATGGCCTGAATCACGCCTCGGGAGCCATCAGGAAGGCTGGAAGGGTCGTGATTGTAGAGGGTTACATGGATTTCCTGGCCTTGCGGAAGCACGGACTGGAAGGCGTTGTGGCCACCCTGGGAACAGCCCTTACCAGTGAACACGTACGAAGGCTGAAAGGCTATGCAACTGAAGCTGTTGTGGTGTTCGATTCCGACAGGGCCGGCAAAACGGCGGCACTGAAAAGTCTTCCTCTCTTTTTGAACGAGGGACTGAAGGCCAGGGCGGTGGTCCTCCCGGAGGGGCATGATCCAGACAGCTTCGTCCATGCGGAAGGGCTCGATGCACTGCTGGGTCTGATTCAGAAGGCCGGGTCCGTGTTCGATTTCTATGTGGACCTCAGGCTCTCGGAGATGGACGGCAGCATAGAAGGAAAGGTTGATGTCATAAAAGAGATATTGCCGGCCCTGAGTGACTTGCGCCATTCGTCGCAGCAGTCCCTATATGTCGGGCGGCTCTCCGAAAGACTTGGTGTGAAGGAAGACATCGTTTGGCAGGAACTGAAAACGATTATCAGGCACGGTCCGGAAGCCGCGGCGAAAATGGAATTGACAAGTCAACTCAAAGAGCCTCAGGTTAAAAACACTTTCAGCCGTGACCTGCATTTGTTGAATCTCTTGATTCACCACCCGGAGGCTGCACAGCGACTCAGTCATGCCTCCTGGCAACTCCTGCTCACGGATGGTTCGGTCATTGAAATTGCCGAGCTGTTTTTTCGGTCCTGTACTGTAGAGGGGTCCTTCAAGGTGGAGGAGATGTTGGGCAAGCTCGAGTCCGAAAAGGCTCGAGAAAAACTGAGGGAAGGGATGCTGTTGCCCTCTTTCTATTCGGAAAAGACGGTGGATCTGGCCATCAGGGAACTGGAGGAAAAGATCCGGCGGATTGCGTTGTCGCGTTCCATCCAGAAGGCCCGACAGCAGGGAGATATCCGAGATCTCAATCGACTGCTGAAACGCAAGGCGGAAGAGTTTTCGTGAAATGAAAGGATGGCTTTGTAAAAAGCTGGTCTATGCCGCAAGCGGCAGCCTACGAACAACGAATGGGAAGCGAACCTGACAATCTTTTTCAGATGCTTTCTAAACACTCCGGAGGGGATGGACGGTTATTTGGGGTTTAGCGGTACGCAGTAGTGAGCGCATGGGTTTAGGAGGAATAAACCCCAAATAGCCGTCCATGTAAAAGTGAGTTGCCAAGTGCACTTTGAGAAAGCACATGAAAAAGACTGTCAGGTTCGCTTCTTTATGCGCGTTTAATAAGACGACTTCGTTGGAAGTCATCATCGTGCCCATGGACGGATTTTTTACGGTT
>CAYOIU010000295.1:0-5402 GCA_964404085.1 uncultured Desulfobacteraceae bacterium
ATAACCGTCCATCCCCTCCGGAGTGTTTAGAAAGCATTTGAAAAAGATTGTCAGGTTCGGTTCCCATTCGTTGCTCATAGGATGTCGCTTGCGACATGAGCCTGTTTACAACGATCCTGTAGACACTCATTAATAGCATATTCCACGATGATCGCAAAAGGAAATCCAGAAAGAGGCTGAATGGCAAATGAAACTTAAAACGGAGACACTGATTATCGGCGGAGGGGCCATCGGCATCTGTTGCGCCCACTATCTTAGCGAACAGGGAAAAGAGGTGACGGTTGTGGATAAGGCGGATATCTGCTCCGGTGCCTCTTATGGGAATGCAGGCCTCCTCGTGCCCTGTTACAGCATCCCCCTTGCGGCCCCCGGGGTGATCTCCCAGGGGATCAAGTGGATGGCCGACCCGGAAAGCCCTTTCCATATCAAACCCCGTCTGAGCCGGGAACTCCTCTCCTGGCTGTGGAGGTTTCGTGGGGCCTGCAACGCGGCACAGGTACGCAGGTCCATGCCCGTGCTAAGTGATCTGAACTTGGAAAGTCTGCGCCTGTTTGAGGAACTGGCTGCCATTAAAGGCATGCATTTCGGTTTTGAAAAGAAAGGCCTCCTTGAGGTTTTCCGGACTCGAGAAGGGTTCGAAAATGCCAAGGCGGACTTCAGATTGCTGGAGAAATTCGGGATCGAGACCAGTGTCCTGGGAAGGTCCGACATGGATGCCTTGCTCTCCGGTTTGGGAGTCCGGGCCGTTGGGGGCATTTTCTCCCATCGGGATGCACATCTGGTGCCCGATCGCTTTGTCAAACAACTGGCCGAACATGCGGCCGGAAATGGGGTTCACCTCGCCCCCTCCGTGGAGGTCATCGGGTTTGACACATCCGGCCGCAGGGTCACCAGGGTTCATACGACAAGGGGGGACATCTCTGCGGAGGAGGTGATTCTGGCCGGCGGATCCTGGACGCCGCTGATTGCCAGGGACCTGAAGATGCGTTTGCTGATTGAACCGGCCAAGGGGTACAGCATCACCTTCAGAAGACCCGCCTCCTTCCCGGAAATACCCTGTACCCTGGCCGAAGCAAAGGTGGTGATGACCCCTATGGGAGACATGGTGCGTTTTGCAGGGACACTTGAACTGGCGGGGTTCGATGAGTCCATCAACCGGAGAAGGGTCCAGGCCATCTTGAAGACGGTGCCCAGATACTTTGAGGGTCTGGACCTGAGTAAACTGGAACTCCTGGAGATATGGCAAGGCCTGCGGCCCTGTACGCCCGACGGGCTCCCTTATATCGGACGGCCGCGTTCCTACGACAACGTCATCGTTGCCGCAGGCCACGGCATGCTGGGTGTTTCCACGGCACCGGCAACCGGAAAGCTCGTCTCCCAGCTTGCCGCGGGCCAAAGACCCTTAACAGACCTCGCACCACTGGGCCTTGGGCGCTTTTAGTAAGCCTGCATACGCGCCGCTCTTTTCCCACCGATAAACGCGCATGGGAGGTATGCTCCGGAGTTCTATTTCCGCTTGTCCCGATCCCATTATGGGACAGCATAAAGAGTGAACGCGCTTGCTCAACTGGTAGGCCACGAATCGCCCCTTTGGGACCAGTACCGACCAGACGGCCTCAACAATCTGAGATCCGGAGGCCGGCGTCATGGTGGAAAAGGGGATGCCGGAAATGACGGCCTCCGGCGCGTCCAGTCCATAGTGGGTGAGGATATCCCTGAGCCCCAGGGCATTGCCCAAATGAACGATCAGCCGATCGTCCTGCACGCGGCTCACCAGGGTGTGAAAATTGTGATTGATCTCGATGGTCAGCAGCCTTGCGTGCTGGGCCATAGCACGCAATATGGCCCGCGTGGTGCCCCCGGTGCCGGGGCCCAGTTCCACTATGGTCCCAGCGGTACCTACGCCGGCGGCCGCCACAATTCGGCTCTCAAGAAACCGGGAGCTCGGAATGATGGATCCGATCTGAAGAGGGTGTTTCAGAAATTCCTTAAAGAAGATGGACCGGCCATCCAGCATGCCATTAGGTTGTTCATTGTTTGAAATCCGCATGGCTTCACCGGATCTAGCTGATAACGCATCCTTCCCGGCAACGGAATAGGAATTGCTGGGAATTGTAAATAGAATCCAAGGGATTGACAAGATCATTTTTAAGCCCACCAGCGGTTTCGAACAGGATTGATTGTACTTGACATGCCGGACATAATTTATCATATAAGAATCCCTCACATGATCTCGAAATATTCCTAATATTCCTGTAGTTAATCCCGCCCCGGCGAGATCGTCTCCCACTGCTCAAAGTCCGGGATCTTCGACTTGAGCTTGAACAAACTGAAACGTTTTGAAAATGGGTCATGAGAATGGAGGTTATTCGTAAATGCTGTCTGGACGGGGCCCGTGCTGCTGAAGGGACCGTGGTCATCATCGACGTCTTCAGGGCCTTCACGTGTGCCCCCCTGTTTTTTCATTTCGGCGCCGGGCGATTGATCCTGGAACCGGATCCTGATAAGGCCGGGGCATTGAAGCATGAAAACCCGGAATGGGTCCTGGTGGGCGAAGTTAACGAGGTGCCCCTCAAGGACGCGGACATGGGGAATTCACCAACGCACATTATTCAAAAAGGGGAGGCTTTCTTCAGGGGCAGGACCGTTATACACCGAACAACAGCCGGCGTGACCGGTATTGACGCCGCCTCGGACAGGGCCGATGAGGTGATCCTGGGGAGCTTTGTCATGGCCCGGGCCATCTCCCGTTATATCCTGGAAAGAAAACCTGAAAAAGTGACCCTGGTTCCGATGGGGCATCGTGGCCAAAAGGCCTCTCCGGAGGATGAGGCGTGCGCCGATTACCTGGAACATCTCCTCACGGGAGGACCTTTTGATTGGGTTCAGTCCCTCCGGACGGTGACGTTCCACGAATCCGCACAGAAGTTTCTCCAGGGGAAAAAGGGGTACCTTCCCAGAGAAGATCCCCTGTTCTGTCTCCAGCGTGACGTCTTTGATGGGGTGCTTGTGGCCGGGAAAGCAGATCGTTTCCTGGAGGCAAAGGTGGTTCACATGGCAGATAGGACGGAAGATTTGCATAATGCACCTGCCCGTGATAGATTTGTATCACTGACAAGCGACTCATAAAATCCCTTAAGACATGAGGCAACATGGCGGAGAATAACAACTCAACACCCACTGAATTCTATTCGCACTTCAAGGCCTTTTACGAACTGATGGCCGTCAAGATCAGAGAAATCCTTCTGGTTTCGAGCCCTTATGATGCATTCATCCTCGAAGAGGATACCAGTCTGGCATCGCAGATCATCAATGAATACAGCGGCCTCAACCTCAGCCAGCCCCCCAGGGTGATCCGCGCGTCTTCAGCAGCCGAGGCCCTTTCGCTCGTGGACCGCAAAAAGGTGGATATGGTGATCATGATGCCTCACCTGGGGGACATGGATGCCTTTTCCCTGAGCCTGGAGATAAAGCGGAGAAATGAAAATCTGCCCGTTATCCTCCTGGCACACAGCGTCAGGAGCATCTATCCCCTTCCCGAAAACAGGAATTGTTCCGGCGTTGACAAGATTTTTATCTGGTCCGGTCATTCCGACTTGCTCCTGGCTCTGGTCAAGAATGCCGAAGACGCCATCAACGTGGATTTTGACACCCAGAAGGCCATGGTGCGGGTCCTCATCCTGGTCGAAGATTCGCCGGTCTACTTTTCGTCCATACTGCCCCTGATCTATAAGGAGATTGTGAAGCAGACACAGGCGGTGCTGCAGGGGGGGCTCAATGAGGAACACCGACTGCTCTTGATGAGAGCGAGACCCAAGATCCTTCTGGCCCAAAGCTACGAAGAAGCCATGGAACTCTATCAGAAATACCGGAACTTTCTTTTAGGGTTTATTTCCGATACCCGCCTCCCCAAGGAGGGCCTGTTGAAAGACGATGCAGGCTTCCTCCTCCTCTCCAGAATCAGAAGAGAGATCCCCGACCTACCCCTGCTGCTCCTGAGTTCCGAGTCAGGGAACAAGGAAAACGCCGATCAGATCCCGGCCGTTTTCATAGACAAGAACAGCCCGAACCTGCTTGCGGAATTGCACGAATTTTTCATGACCCACCTCGGTTTTGGGGATTTTGTCTTCTCTATGCCCGATGGGCGCGTAATCGACCGGGCTACGAATCTCCACGAACTCGAGAACAAGGTGGCCACCGTTCCTGACGAATGTCTCTGGTACCATGGCAAACACAACGATTTTTCCAGGTGGATCATGGCGCGGTCCGAATTCACCCTTGCCTCTTCATTTAGGGAGGTTGATGCGTCGGAATTTCAGAACTGTGAGGAAATGAGAGCGTATATCATTTCCAAGATCCACACCCTCCGAAAATGGCGTCAGAAAGGCGTTGTGGCCCAGTTCAAGGATCTTTATTACGATCCCGATGCCATGGATTTCGTCAAAATAGGACAGGGGTCTTTGGGCGGCAAGGCACGGGGCCTGGCCTTTATGTCCGCATTGCTTCACGATGAACGCGAACTCCACGAAAAATACCCTCTGATCAATATTGTGATCCCCAAGACGCTCGTCATTTGTACAGACGGGTTCGAGTCTTTCGTCAACGAGAACAAACTCCAGCATTTCGCCAAGGAAGGGTATAGTGATCAGGAAGTGATGGAGGCTTTCCTGGAGGGAGAGATGCCCGAGTGGCTGTCCAGTGAGCTTGAGGCCTTTCTGTCCCACGTCAACCACCCACTCTCGGTACGCTCGTCAAGCCTGCTGGAGGACGCCCATTTCCAGCCATTTGCCGGGATCTATCAGACCTACATGATCCCCAACAACCATCCGGATTTTCAGACGCGACTCTACCATCTCATAACGGCCGTCAAACTGGTTTACGCTTCCACCTATTATGAAGGCCCGAAGAGCTATTCCAGGAGTATTTCCACCCAGCCCCAGGAAGAAGCCATGGGCGTCATCATTCAGCAGCTCGCAGGCCAGAAACACGGGGAGTTCTTCTACCCGAGCCTGGCCGGAGTCGCCCAGTCCTACAATTTCTACCCGGTTGATCCCATGAAAGCCGAGGACGGCATCGCAGGTATTGCCTTGGGCCTCGGAAAGACGGTGGTGGAAGGGGAGAAATCCTTGAGGTTTTCTCCAAGGTATCCAAAGGCCACACCCCAGTTTTCCACGGTGGATGATATCCTCGAAAACGCCCAGCGTTATTTTTATGCCCTGAGAATACGAAATTACCCGGAAAATCTCAATTTTTCCCAATATTCCAACCTGGAAAGAAGGGATGTGGATGATGCCGAAGAGGAGCTCCCGGTGAAAACACTGTCCAGCACCTATATCCCCGAGGAGCATCGGTTGCGGGATACGGGGTTTATGCCCGGCCCCAAGGTCCTCACTTTTTCATCC
>CAYOIU010000296.1:0-5383 GCA_964404085.1 uncultured Desulfobacteraceae bacterium
ACCAATGCTAAATGATGATAATTCATCAAGTTGAGCAACATTTTCAGGGAAAAACCAGAAAGAAGAGTCTTGCAGGAAAGAAAAAAGAGGACTAGGAGAAAACAGACACCCAGGGTGCCCAGGACAAAGGCCCTCTTCCTGGACTTTCCCTCTTTGCGAAGCACTCGGTTCCGGAAACCGAAAACCTTAGGTTTCAGAAGCGTCAACAGCATCATGTCATTTCAATTTTTCTTTTGTAAGACTCAGGAATAGGCTTTCCAGATTGCCGTTTTCCCCGGTTTTTGATTTCAGAGCCTCAGGAGAGCCCTGCGCGATGATCTTGCCGGTTTGGATAATGGCGATTTCATCACAAAGTTCTTCTGCCACTTCAAGGGAATGGGTGGACATGAATATGGTGGTGCCTCTTCTCGCCTCACGCCTGAAGATATCCTTTACCAACCTCGCGCCGCCCGGATCCAGGCCGACCATGGGCTCATCCACAATGAGGACCTGTGGTCGATGAAGCAGGGCTGCGCACATCACCAGCCTTTGTTTCATGCCGTGTGAATACCCTTCCACGAGTTCATTTTTCCTATCCTCGAGATTGAAAAGCTCCAGAAGCCGAAGGATCTCCTTTTCAAGCACGGGCGAGTTGTCCACTGCGTAGAGATCAGCGACGAAACGCAGGAACTCCTCTGCAGTCAGTTTTTCATAAAGAAAGGGATGGTCAGGAATAAAGGCCATGTTCTTTTTCACTTCCGTGGGCTCCTTGGCCAGGTCCCTTCCGGCCATGAGGATTCTCCCTTTTGTGGGCTTGATTACCCCCGCCATCATTTTGAGAGTGGTGGTTTTCCCGGCGCCATTGGGGCCCAGGAATCCAAACAGCATCCCCTTCCCTACCGACAGATTGATACCGTCAACAGCACGAATGCTCTTGAACTGTTTGGTCAGTTCAATTAGTTCAATCATATTTATAATCCAGTACATTTAATTTCAGTTTTCCGATCAGCGCCATGATTGCCGTTTGACTATCCAGATCCCCCCGAGCAAAAGTGATGTGAGTCGCGTCTGCGGGCATCTGGTTCAGAGTTGCGTCCATACTCAACCATCGGCCCACATAAGCTTCAGTCCACGCATGGTAATAAAACTTTCCCTTCATATACACCAGCCCTGCGCAAATCCTTGCGGGGATTCCCGTTGCTCGTAGCAACGCGGCCAGCAGCACGGCATGTTCATTACAATCGCCTACACGGCTCACCAACACCTCTTTTGCGCTTGGCACGGACACCACGGGGCGCTTGTCCACTTTCAAGTAGACCCAGGTCATGAGCCTTCTTGCCACTCTTACGGGGTCATGCTCGCCGCCGGCGATCGCGCGGGCCTTATCTCGTATTTCAGGGGCATCACTTTCAATGGTGAGTTCCGGTCTGAGGTATTTTTTCACTTTTTCCGTCAGGTGCGCCTCAGGAAGGGAATAGGAGCCTTTTGACGGTGGAACATCCGCGGTTACTTCCAGCTCACCGTTCCCGTAGTAGCGCTGCCTTTCTCCTGTCAGGGCCTTGGTATCAAAAGAAGTTTCCCTCAGACCTTTTACAGCCAGTTTCAGATAAGTCAATTGTCTCGGTCTTGGAAGCCTCCTGTCCGGTCTGACGGAAACCAGTTCGTAGAAGTCTCCCCCGCCTCCAGTGATGTTTTTCGGCGCCTGGCTGGGGTTTGAACGCACCATAGTCATGCCCATTAGCCCGGTTTCTTTCAGGATATTGCCTTTATCGTCAAGCCAGAAAAAGGCCGGTTGCCCCATGACCTCCGTTTCGAGACGCACAGACTTGTACGGAATTCCGTGAATTTGGATATCTTCACGGGCCGATACCCGCACCACAATGGTTTTTTTGGAAAGTGTTGAAGGATCAAAAAAAGGAATACGGAAGGACCTCCCCACCTCCAGATCTTCCGTTTGAAAGTAGTGGTTGAGAGAAGCGCCAAGAAATAGCGGCCCGTCCAGTTTCATTTTTTTGTCGGGACTGCCTTTCCGCTTCACAATCAATTCGCCCGGGTTCACCTCTCCGGTGATCTCGAAATGGGTCACGCCGGAGCGCATACTGAAGCGAAAGTGCTTCAGTCGAAATTCGCTGTCTACCAGTGCACGGGTTTCGCTGTGAACGAGGCTCGGTCGGCCAAGGAGGTTGAGTTGAAGAAAAAGGGTATCATGGATGGCATAGCCCGTGTCGAGGGTTTGAATCTGGTTGAGGGAATAGCCGATTTTCGTCCGGTTAAGGAAGACCTCCATCCATTCCCGTTTGGGTTCCCTTACCTTTGTTTCGACGGCACTCTTGCTTTTATTTTTATTATCAATAGGATAATCGGTATCGTTAGCCTTATTTTTTAGGACAAGAGCGCCCATCATTACCAGCCAGAAGGCCACGATAACAGCTCCGGTTCCCCGAATGAGAAACGTTTTCTTTGTATTGTGATATTTACGTAATGAGGCGTTCATTGGAGGGGCATTCGGTGCCGGTTGAAAACAGAGCTTGTGGCGTATTGCCGTCGATTTGGGACATCAGAGGGGGTGACCGATTTTTTCGAGAAGACGACGGGAGTTTTTCATCAGTGCATCAAGGCTTCCCACTGGAAGCCCTGCCCCTTCAACGACTTTTCGGGCCATTTCCCTCGTCAGGATATCTCCAGGCGCGTGGGTGTCTGAATCCAATACCAGATCAGCTCCCGTCTCACGCGCCATCATGGCCACGTGCCCGTTTGAGAAGGCATGCCCCGGCCTTCCCGTGATTTCAAGAAAAACCCCCTTTTCGGCCGCAAGGGCCGCCTCTTCGGGGGTAATAAGGCCGGGGTGCGCCAGGATGTCGATCCCGGCTTCCAGCCCTGCCCTCCCGGTACCCGGTGCGACAGGTTCCACGAGGGTCTCGCCGTGCAGCACGACCAAAGCCGCCCCCAGTTCCCTTGCGCGATTCACGAGATCACCGATGAGGGGGGGTGGAACATGGGTCAGTTCCACGCCCGGTATAACCTTGACCGACTGGGTCCTGTTGAGATCTTCGGCGACCTTGATGATTCTGGGGATGACAAAATCCAGTGTGGATGAATCCACATGATCCGTTATGGCAACAGCCGCGTACCCGAGGGCTTCGAACCTTCTGACCAGTTCCGAAGGAATCAGGACGCCGTCGCTGAAAAAGGAGTGGGTGTGGAGGTCGATCATGGGAGCGTTACATCTTGTATTTTCCGAAATCCTCGGGGTTGAGGCTTTCCAGGATCTCCTGCCATTTCTTGCCCTGTTCGGACTTGTCTTCCGGTTCGGCCTTGAGATCGATCTGGCTGGATTTTTCAATAACCTCCTCGGCCACGAAAATCGGCGCATCCACCCTCAGGGAAAGGGCCAGGGCGTCGCTAGGTCTGGCATCGATGGACATTTCCTTTCCACCATGGCTGAAATGGATGAGCGCATAGTAGGTATTATTCTTGAGGTCGACGACCTCGATTCTCAGGACTTTCAGATCAATCATCCCCATCATGTTTTTGAGCAGATCATGGGTCATAGGCCTTGAAAACTTGATGCCTTCAAGTTCACTGGCAATGGCCGTTGCCTCCAGCAGGCCGATCCATATGGGCAATGTTTTTTCACCTTCTATTTCTTTTAATATGACAATAGGGCTGTTGGTAAGTGGGTCTACCGTCAATCCGGATATGACCATCGGTTTGAACATAACTTCCTCCGTCCGCTCTAGAAAATCTGTGTTTAACAGTTATTCTTAACCATGGAAGGTTTTTTGTCAATACAACTTTGACAGCCCAAATCCACCGTCTAATTTCGATTGACGTTTTACACGGTGCGATTCGGGGTGATTCCTGATCACCAGCAAGGTGTCAGATGCAAGTCGAAGATCCCGGACTTTGAGCGGGGGCGCCGCATCGTAGATCCCGCGGCTGTGTGCGGGAGCAGCGTTGCCTTCGGCTGCTTTCGGTCATTGTGAATGTTGATCACGATTCTCTCCAAATTCCTTATTGCCATGGATCAATGGGAACGAGGTCCCTCCCGATTTCTCATTTCCATTGATTTCTTCCTTCAACAGAACTAGAGTATGCCCATCCACGAAAACCATCCTGTGGAGCCTGATAAGAAAACACCATCTGGTCTAAAGGCCATGAAACAAAACGACCACACCTATCCGTGTGTCCTGGACTTCAAACCGGGTTTTTTCCTGAGCTGGGTCCTCTACAAGCTCTTCAAGCGCGTTCAGTTCGATCGGAATGTGACGGAGCAGCTGAAACAGTTGCACAAAAACGGGATTGTCGTCTATGCCATTAAATACCGGGGAGGGTTGGATTACCTCCTCTATCATTTTCGGTTTCGCCTTGCGCGCATTCCCTACCCCAAGATGGCCTTTGACCTCAATATGTCCCTTGTCTTACCCTTTTCTCATCTCTTCAGGGTTCTCCGTTTCCAGCTCATCTATTTTCTGAAAAACCGACGGCTGCCCAACCCTTACAAGACCGGATTTTTCAGGCAAGCCATCAGAGAAGGCACCACGTCCCTGATCTGCCTGGTTGACCCCAAGGGGTTTTCACGCCGTTTCATTCACTCGGAAAAGGACAACCTGGCCTTTCTGCTGGAAACCCAGAAGGAGCTGGATCGCCCCATCTATGTCGTTCCGCAATTGGTTCTTTACAAGAAGACACCTGAAAAAGAACGCAGCTCTTTTCTGGACATCTTTTTTGGCTACAAGGACAATCCGGGGGTGATCAGGAAGATTGTCCTCTTTTTCCGGCACAATCGAAAGGCCTTCATTGATTTCGGCCCCCCCCTGGACCTCAAGGCTTTTCTGGACAGCCAGGATCCGGAACTTCCCTTTGGAGTCATGGCGTCGGAGGTGAGGAAAGAACTCATTCACCGCATCGATCAACAGAAAAGGGTCATTCTGGGCCCCGTCATGAAGTCCCGACAGCAGTTCAAGGAGATCGTGCTCACTGACCCAAAAATTGATCGGATGCTCAGAGAAATGTCAAAAGACAAGAAAAAGTCTCTGAAACAATACAAGAAAAAGGCATCCGAATATTTCGATGAAATCGCGGCAGACTACAACATCGCGTATATACAGTTTTTCCTCATGGTCCTGCCATGGCTCTGGAAAAAAATATTTGAGGGCATTGACGTAGACCTTGATGAAATTGCGGCTCTGCGCGAATCCGCCCGAAAAGGGGTCCCCATATACGTCCCGTCCCACAAGAGCCACATTGATTATCTTGTCCTCAATTACGTACTCCTGCAGCACCACATGCACGTGCCGAGAGTTGCGGCCGGCAAGAACCTGACCTTCTGGCCAATGGGACATATCTTTAGAAAATCAGGCGCTTTTTTTATTTCACTAAATCTAAGATTATTCTTTTTCTT
>CAYOIU010000297.1:0-496 GCA_964404085.1 uncultured Desulfobacteraceae bacterium
GCCTTGCGGTAGTAAGGATAACTGCGGATCATGAGCCCCACGGAATAGTGGATTTCCAGTTCGAAATGGGATGCCACGGACCGCGCTCGTGGGAGGCCCTGTCTGTGCCATTGATCAACCGTTTCTTCGGCAGGTTCCAGGTCAAAAAAAGGGAACCGGTCACTCCCGCTTCCCAGGAGAGTATCGAGGAATCGTTGCTTCTGGCTTGGCTCTGCCATCACCACATCCATCGTTGTATTCAGGAGAAAAATAATGATACCCCTCCACGTATCACACAAATGGAGCCGATTCCACTCAGAAATCGCCTTTTCCCCGGGATTTTTTGTTGACAAGGTCTTTCGGCAATGTAATTAATATGCAAACTATTTGTGTTCTAATCTTATGAGTACAAATGGGTTTTCGGAGGATGTCATGCTTTTCAAAGATTGTCTGTGTTTCCATGTGGGAAGAGCAGCACGCAAGATGTCAAAGATCACCCGGGAAAAAGTGGCCCCGT
>CAYOIU010000297.1:506-1302 GCA_964404085.1 uncultured Desulfobacteraceae bacterium
GGGCTCACCACCACCCAGTTTTTCCTGCTTACCGCTCTCTATGAAGAAGACGGGATCTTCATCAGTGCCCTTGCCCGGATCGTAGCCCTGGACAAAGCCACCTTGACCGGGATGCTGGACCGTCTCGAGCGTGACGGCCTTACGGAGCGGAGGGCCGACCCTGAAGACCGGCGTGCCATAAGAATTCATCTGACGGAAAAGGCTGAAAAACTGAGGGATGAGTTGACCGAACTCTATCACGAAAACAATGGGTTGTTTCTCGCCCTTTTGGACGAGAAGGAAAGGAAGGTCTTCGAGCAGGTGGTTGACAAGATTGAAACAGTAGATCTTTAGTCCTGCTGAGAAAGGACAGCCAATATGAATCAGAAAATTGCCAATATGCATGCTCTGTTCAGCCCGGAGTCCGTCGCTGTGATCGGGGCATCCGATAATACCGGGAAGCTGGGATTTCACGTGATGAAAAGCCTGAAAAAAGGGGAATACAGGGGAAACATCGTGCCCATCAATCCTCGCTCGGAACAGATCATGGGGTTCAAGTGCTACACCGGCCTTGAGGCGTTTGATGGCGCCATTGATCTCGCCATCGTGGTAGTCCCCGCCAGACTGGTGCCCGGAGTATTCCGCGAATGCGTGGAAAAGGGCGTCAAGGGCATCGTGTTGATCACCGCCGGGTTCAGGGAGATCGAAGACCCGGCCGGAACCGCGCTCCAGGCTGAAATCACGGCCATCGCGGACGGTGCCGGAATCCCCGTCATGGGACCCAACACATTCGGCATGATCAACTTTCACCGCGATC
>CAYOIU010000297.1:1312-5358 GCA_964404085.1 uncultured Desulfobacteraceae bacterium
AATGCCTCCTTTACCCCTGAATTCTCTTTCCTCAAGAAAGGGGCAGTGGCACTGGTCAGTCAGAGCGGTGGCATGTCCCATCTCATGGGCTTTCTCGGCATGAGAGAGGATTTGGGTTTCAGCAAGATCGTGGGTTTAGGGAACCGGTTGAACGTGGATTTCAGTGAGATGCTGGAGTATCTGGGCGAGGATCGCGACACAAAGGCCATAGCCCTCTATGTGGAGGGCATCGATGAACCCCGTCGGCTAATGGACATGGCAAAAAAATATGCAGACCGAAAACCTATCGTTGTCTATAAGACCGGCAGCGCGCTTGTGGGTAATCAGGCCTCCCTCTCCCACACAGGCTCCCTTGCCGGCCGCCACGAGATCTACCAAGGCGGGCTCAGACAGGCGGGACTTCTGACCGTTTCGGGCGCTGAGGAACTCCTGGATACGGCCAAGGCCCTCGCAAGTTGTCCGGTTCCCAAGGGTCCCGGCGTGGCCATTCTCTCCGGCCAGGCCGGACCCGGTATGGCGGGATGCGATGTCTCGGAAGCGCAAGGTCTGGAAGTTGTTCGGTTTACCGAAAAGACCCAGACCATCATCAACGACCTCCTGCCACCCCTCGCCCTCAGGACAAACCCTGTGGACATGGGGCCTGCCTGGTACGATTCCGCCGCCATAACGGGAATCGTGCGGGCCGTGCTGGAGGATGACAACGTGGACGCCATCTTGCTCTACATGATGTTTGCCTCGGCAAATGTGGACGCAATAGATCGAATGAGTGATCTTCTGAAAGGCTGGTCACAGCAAAAGCCCCTGATCAGTTGTATCCTTTCCCCTCCGGGCATCTGGGACGACCAGGTAAAGGACCTGGAAGACGCCGGTGGGCTGGTCAATTATCCCACGCCCGAACGGGCGGCCGAGGCCATGGCGAACCTGTGGAAATACCGGCAGCTTTAGAGCAGCTGAGAGGCCTTTTTATGAAACACTTCATGGAACCCCGAAGCGTTGCCATTATCGGAATCAGCCGCAGGAGCGGCCCTGGTTCCTACAACCTGATGGAAAACATGCTCCATTATGGTTTCAAAGGAAAGATCTTTCCCATTAACCCCCAGGCCAGGGAAATCCTGGGCTTTCAGGCCTATCCGAGTATCAGGGAAGTCGACCAACAGGTTGACCTTGCCGTCATCACCCTCCCGCGGGAATTGGTCGTGCAACAGGTTGAGGAGTGCGCGGCCTCCGGTGTGAAAGCCGTTATTGTGGTAGGCCAGGGATTTGCGGATGCTGATGCCCGGGGAAAGACCCTTCAGCAGGACATGGTGGCCATTACCCGAAAGAACACCATGAGGATACTGGGTCCCAACACCCTTGGGGTGGTCAACAATTTTTTTGATTTCACCACCTCTTTTATGCCCCTGAACCGGGAAAAAGCCCCCATAGGGATGATCTGCCAGTCCGGTCTTTTCTTCGTGGGCGCCAGAAATTTCACGGGAAAAATAGGAAAAGGGATTGATATCGGGAATGCATGCGATATAGGCTTCTCTGAATGCCTCGAATATCTGGGGGAAGACCCGGACATTCAAATCATCGCCATACACATGGAAGGCCTTGAGCACCCAAAGGGATTTCTTTCCCTGGCATCACGGGTTGCCCGAGAAAAACCCATTGTCGTCTTCAAGACAGGGCAAAGCATGGCCGGTGCCCGAGCCGCGGCATCCCACAGCGGCAGTATGGCAGGAGATTACGACATATACCGGGCGGCCCTAAAACAGGCAGGACTTCTCTTCCTTGATAACGACGGCCGCATGCGCGATGCTGTAAGGACACTGCTCCATCAGCCCCTCCTGCAGGGCAAACGAATCGCCGTCATCACGATCACCGGGGCGGGAGGCATTGTTGCAAGTGACGCCCTGGAGAATAACGGACTTGAGCTTGCCCGCCTGTCCAAAGAGACCATCAGGACTGTGGCGGACCTTTCTCCGAGCTGGATGCCCCTTGGGAACCCGCTGGATATCTGGCCGGCGGTGATGAAGCATGGAATGCAGGTGGTTTATGTGCAGGCCCTGAAGGCAGTCCTTGCAGATCCCGGCGTGGACGGTGTTCTCTGCATCAGCGTTGCCCTGGACACGCAGGAATTCGGGTTCCTGGATGTTTCGGAATGTCTCACCCAAACCGCTTCAATGGACGGGCAAAAGCCCGTCGTCGTCTGGCTCTATGGGCCGGAAAGGGACGAGATGGCCGCAAGATTTGAGAAGGGAAAGAGGATCATGATCTGCGAAACCATTGAAACGGCGGCTTGGTCTTTGTCGATTCTCAGGGAGCGGCAGCAATTTCTTGAAAAATGTGTTATTCAATGACAAAAAGGTTTTTTGTTTGATTGAACATCCTGGGAGGATCCAATGCAAATCATAGAAAAGGCAATAAGGGAGGGACGAAAGACCCTTTCCGAGCACGAATCAAAACAACTCCTGGCCACCTATGACATCCCGGTGACCAGGGAAATCCTGGTGGAAGACAGAAAGGATCTTGCGGAGGCCGTGAGGGAAATCGGCTTTCCGGTGGTAATGAAAGGAAATTCATCGTCCATCACCCACAAGACTGAAAAGGGTCTGATCCTGGTGGACGTGCGGGATGAAAAGGAAGCAGGCACGGCGTTTGAAGAGATCATGGGAAGAATGGACGGCCAGGGAGGTGGGGTCCTGGTCCAGGAGATGGTAAAGGGACAGAGGGAGCTGGTGGTTGGTCTCACCCGGGATCCCCAGTTCGGCCCCTGTGTTATGTTCGGCCTCGGCGGGATATTCACCGAAATTCTCAAGGATACAGCCTTTCGGGTGGCACCCCTTGAAAGACGCGATGCCCTCGACATGATGAAGGAAATCAAGGGTCGCAAAATCCTGGAGGCGGTGCGCGGTATGGAGCCGGCTGATCTGGATACCTTGTCCCAGATCCTCATCAACGTGGGTCGAATCGGTATGGAAAACGGGCAGGTAAAAGAGATCGATATCAACCCGTTGATTCTATCTGGGGCCAGGCCGGTTGCCGTGGACGCCCTGGTGGTGCTTGTGTCCTGAGCAAGCCTGGCGTCTGCGATTTAATTATTGAGAACCAATCCGGGGAGTAGAGGAAGTTTACATTCTCAAGGGGAAAACGCGCTTATGGAAATCATCCACAAGACCATCGGTCAAATCATCGATGAAATAGCCCATCTGCACGCCCCTGATGATTGTGTCATTCACACGGAAACAAGGGTACGGTACACCTACCTTTTCATGCTGCAAGAAGTCCGGAAAATAGCCAGAGGGCTCATCTATGCGGGCATGCAGAGGGGCGACAGGGTGGCTCTCTGGGCCCCGAATGTACCGGAGTGGATCATTTCCATGCTCGCGCTGGCCAAGATCGGGGCGGTCACTGTGCCCATCGATCCCGGAGCAGACAGGAAGATCCTCTCCTATATCCTGGAACAGTCCGGCTGCCGGTCCATCATACTGGCTGAAGGCCTGGGAGACCTATCTTACGTGGATACCCTTCAGGGCGTGTGGCCGGGCCTCCCGAACCTCAAAAAAGCGTTTGTGATTGGAGGCGATTCTTACCAAGGGATGACGTCCTGGTCCGAACTGAAAAGCATGGGACAGGAAACCGACCCCGGACAATTGCAGAAGATCGAAGAAAAGGTCCGCCCCGAAGATCCGGTGGCCATCATGTATACCTCCGGGACCACCGGCAACCCGAAGGGCGTGGTCCTGGACCATCTGGGGTTGATCAACAAGTCCATGCATTCCACGGCACGGCAGGGAATCGATCATGCCGACAAGCTCTGCCTTTTCTTCCCCCTCTTTCACATGTTCGGGAACACCTGTATAACCCTGGCGGGACTCCTGAGGGGTGCCGCCCTTGTCATCCCTTCGAATGCTTTCGATCCCTCCAGGATCCTGCATGCCATAAAGGAAGAACAATGCACCGCACTCTATGCATCTCCGAGCATGGTCATTGCACTCCTGGAGCATCCCGACTTCAGGCAGGAGGACTGGCGATCGCTTCGCAAGGGAATTGTCGGCGGAGCG
>CAYOIU010000298.1:0-5354 GCA_964404085.1 uncultured Desulfobacteraceae bacterium
TCTTTCATTTTTTGGATGGTCTCGAAAACCTCTTGAACGAGGAGAGGGGCCAGGCCCTGGCTGGGTTCGTCTAGCATAATTAATTCCGGTTTGCTCATCAACGCACGTGCGATGGTGACCATCTGTTGCTCTCCACCGCTCAATGATCCCGCCAGCTGTTTGTTCCTTTCTTTCAACCTGGGGAACAGGGTATAGACTAACTGCAAAGACTCCTCTCTCTGGTACAGGGCTTTTTTCTGATATGCCCCCATAGCAAGGTTTTCATACACATTCATTCCAAGAAACAAATGCTTGCCCTCGGGCACTAGAGCGAGACCCATCTCTACCTTCTTGTGAGTGGGGAGGTATGTGACATCTTCATCCTCATAAGAGACTGTGCCTGACCAAGGCCTCACGGAGCCAAAGACGGTGGAAAGAAGCGTGCTTTTGCCTACCCCATTCGGCCCAAGGAGTGAGGTGATGGTTCCTTTCTTGACTTGAATGCTCGGTTTCCACAGTACCTGCATGGGGCCGTAACCCGATTCCAGGTCTTTTACGGTCAACATTTCTACTCCTTCGGGGGATGGCCCAAATATACTTCCACCACCTTAGGATCCTCAAGTGCTTCCTTGGTGGGGGCATCCACGATCTTGGCGCCTTGATGTAGCACGATGACCCTTTCTGCCATTCCCACGACGGCCCGCATAATATGTTCCACCATGGACACAACAGCGATCTTTTCTTCCTCAGCGATCCGCTTGATGAAAGCCACCATCTGATCGATATCATTAGGGTGCATTCCTGCCATGGCTTCATCCATAAGCAGAAGCTTTGGCTTCATCGCCAAGGCCCGGCCAATTTCCATAAGTTTTTTTTCGACCGGTGTAAGCGTGCCTGCCGCCTTATCTTTGTGCTCCTGAAGACCTACGCGCTCGATTGTCTGATCCGCTATATCCAAAGATTCGTCCACATTAACCTTGCCACTGAGAGTCCCAAACATGGCTCCCACAGCTATATTTTCCCTCACGGTGGCAGAACTGAACGGTCTGGGAATCTGAAACGTTCGTCCAAGTCCCAGAGGCGCCCTCTTATAAGGCGGGAGTTTTGTAATATCCAGTCCATCGAAAATCACACGTCCTTCTTCTGGGAAATAAACTCCGCTAATCACATTAAATAGTGTTGTTTTGCCGCTACCATTGGGTCCTACGATCCCGAGAAACTGGCCGTGTTCGATCTCCAAGCTGACGCGGTCCACCGCTACCAAGCCACCAAAACGCTTTGTTACGTTTTCAAGCTGCAATAAAGCCATATCCGTACCTAAATGATAAAGCGGGCGAGACCCGTATTCTTGAGGCTGTTTTTCAACATGCCAACCATTCCTTCCGGGAACATAATGATAATTATGATGATAATCGGTGCGAAAATAAGCAATTGGAAACCCGGCAGGAAAATGGCCAGATAGTATTTCGAAAGGCCATAAATCAACCCCCCCACAACCGGACCGAGCAAGGTGCCGGCGCCACCCAAAAGAACAATGATAATGGCCTCAATCGTGTAATGAATCTCGAAGACTTCCGGCGGAAATACATAAGGGGTCTTCAAGGCCCAGGAAGCCGCTCCTAGCAAACCTGCAAAGCTGGCGCTGGTGATAAATGCGATGATTTTGAATTTGGTGACATTAATGCCCATCACTTTGGCGGCATCTTCATCTTCACGGAGGGCGGTGAGGGCATAGCCGATTTTGCTGCGCATATAATATAGGGTGACAAATGCCGCCAACACTGCAATGATTAGAACCATGACGTCCGCCCAGAAAGTCGATAAAGCGCTGGCAGCTTCCCTTCCGAGAATCTGGTTGAGCTGGGTTGTAAATATCATGCCTTCGGAGCCGTTCCATATCTTGGCGCCTTCAATCAAGAACCTGAAGCCTTCATTCACTCCGATGGTGGCAATCGCAAAATAGGCACCTCTCAATCGCAACGCCACCGCCCCCACAGCCACAGATAAAAGGCTGGACATCACCAGGGCCAACAGAAAGCCTATAATGATAATTCCGATTCCCAATCCTTGCGTATCGGCCAAGCCGGTGATGGACAAGGCCATGCCATAGGTCCCTACGCCCATAAAGGCCACATAGCCAAAGTCCACATATCCGGTCATCCCCAGAAATATGTTAAAGGCCTGCCCCAGGGCACAATAAAACAGGAGCATTGCGATGAGCTCCCACATTCCGGAAACGCTATCGCCGATGATAAACAGGAGCAAATAGGCGACATATACGGGTATCAGAGGATAATACTTGGTCAGCTGCTCTTTCATTTTCTACTCAGCAGTCCGGTGGGTCTGATTAGAAGAATGACCAACAGCATCACAAAAGAAAAGAAGCGGGTGAGGGCAAAAGGCTCTACCCCTTGAATCAACGCAAACAGCGTATATGATCCATTTTCCAACAGCCCGAAAACCAAACCGCCCAAAAAAGCCCCATATGGAGATGCGAGTCCACCCAGTACCGCAATCACGAAAGCCTTCAGGGTGTATCCGCCTCCCATGTAAGGATTGATGCCGACTGGAATGAACATGGTCAGCAAAACACCACTGGCCATGGTCAGCCCGATTCCCAACGCAAAGCTCAGGGCATAGGCGCCCCCGACATTCACTCCGCAGACGCGGGCACCCTCACTATCTTCAACAACGCTTCGAATAGCAGATCCGGCTCGGGTTCTATTAAACCAGAGGTAGACCAGTACGGCAATGACGACACTGCCGATACAGGCATACAGTTTTGAGATGGGTAAAACGGTAAGGCCGAGGTTAATTTTACCGACGGCCCAATTGTAGCCCCGATATTCGGATCCGAAGATGAGTTTGATGACTTCTTCCAGGAGCACGCCCATGGCAAAGGTGACCAGCAAGGTCGCAAGTTCCGGTGCTTTGATCAGCCTTTTAATGGTCGTATAATAAAATAAAAACCCCAAGCCCAGACCGATGATAAAGGCGACCGGAATCGCAAATATTGGATTCAATCCCAGCGCGTTGAACAGCAAAAGAGTCGTAAATGCTCCGACCATCATAAAGGCCCCATGGCCGACGTTGACGATCTTCAGCACACCGAAAATAAGGCTCAGCCCCATAGTAGCCATTCCGTATACGGCGCCCAGAACGAGGCCTTGAATCAGGTTGCCGATCAGCTGTTCAAATACCATCCCTACTATTTCCTCACAATAATAGCCTTGGAAGAGCTTTCGTAATTAGAAAACTGCCACCACCAGATCGGGTGTCTGGGTGGTGGCAATGGTAGGATTTATCTGGGAATTGCCAGTTTGCCTTTTGCCTTTTCAGCAAACGTCGGCATGGGATAAGCCACATCGCCGGTCTTTGCTTCCGGAGGCCAGATGATGATTCGTTTGCCCATCTGCCACTGGACGTCCACCATTGAATGGCCGACTTGCATGCCCGTATCGTCAATATCCCAGCCGCCATAGAAAGACATGAATTTGAGATCGCCCAGGGCAGCCCTGACTTTATCGGAATCAAGGGAATTGTCCTTTTCAACAGCGAGTACGTAGGCCAGAACCTGAGCGCCGGCCTCCGCCGCATGATAATCTGGGATGATGTTTTTTCCCAAAGCTTTTTTGAAAAGGGCCACAAATTCATCCTGACTGGGTCCGATCCATTGTAATCCGGCCTTCTTGGCCTCAGATTGCGAATATTTTACGCCGTATTCCCAGTGGGAGGGACCCATGACTCCTTCAGCCATACTTGTTAGAGCCTTGTAAAATGCAGGCAGTGTGGCAGCCGCAATAAGAGACAAGGCTTTTGTGTCGATGTCCAGGTCGGCCATCTGGCGGTTGAGGAGCTGTCCGTCCTCAAAGTGTCCGCCGCCGAGAACAAAATCAGGTTTATGCGCTTTCATAGCGGAAAGCAATGGGGTCAAATCGGTAACCCCTTTGGGATAGGTCCGCTTGAAAACAACGTTGAACCCGAGCTCTTTGGCACGGGCTTCCGCCCCTTCCATGACCATTTTGGCAAATTCGGAATCTTCGTAGGCCAGAGCGACATTTTTGGCTTTAGGGTCGATCTCGTGGATCATGTTGAGGGTGCCCTCATGATACCTGGAGGCCGGTCCGATGGTTTGAACAATATACCGAAAACCCTGACGAAAGATCTTGTTGTTCGCACCGCCATGGTCCATGTATAGCATCCTATGGCTTTCAGCCACCGGCGCTCCCCGCAAGGTAAGCCCGGAGCTGTAAGGAGCGAAAACAACGTTCACTTTGTTTACCGTAATCAGGCGAGCCAGCAGACTGGTTACAGATTCTTTTTTTGATTCGGCGTCATAATATTTGTATTTAAGAGGAACTTTCTTTCCGCCTATTTTTACCCCGCCATAGACATTATTGATCCAATCGATACAAGCCTTTATACCTCCCAATGCCTGTTCTCCGGCCTTCGCATACTTACCGGAAAGGCAGGCCGGGTGGCCGATGACAACCTTGTCTACTGCGAGGGCATTGGTTGTGAGAAGAAACCCGAACAGCGCCACAAATAGAATCCCCGTTGCTATCCAATTCTTGTTCATTGCAATTCCTCCTTTCACTCCGGTGTTTGGTAGAATAACTTATCATGTAGTCTAGCTTAGCGAGGAGTGTCAAGAAAAAATGGCTTCTGGTGGCTTGGGCAGGCGAGAGGAAGGACGTACCCTGCGAAAAACATTATGGACTGGGTTGCCAAATGGGGGAGGGTGCGACGGAGTTCTCGCAATTCTGGGCCTCATTAACTACATGGCATTCATTGACCCGCAGGTCGTGTTTTCTTTACATTTCATATATTATGGCCATCCTCGTGGGCATTGTCGGTGGTGTTGCCACGATCATGGGCACCGCTGGGTCAGTCAGGGTCATGCTGGCTCCCATCATGGTCCAAGAGATATTTGACCTGGTCAAAAGGGTCAATAAAGAGGGCGTCACGGTCATGCTTGTCGAGCAGAACGTCAGGCAGACGGTGGCCATGTGTCACCGTGCTTACGTGCTTGAAAATGGTCGTGTCATACTGGAAGGCCAAGGGGAACAACTCCTGGAAAACGAACACCTAAAGGAGGCCTTTCTGGGAATATAACCTATCGCTTTCCTGCGACCAGCAGGGCCCGAAAAACTCTCCCTCGCTCTTTTGAGCGGGCAAACCGATCACACCCAAAAACCAGGTTCTCTCCAGGTTCTCTTGGAGGAAAATTTTGGCTTGACAGATTTCTTCCCAGGCGTTAGGCATAGCAGGGAAACGCTAAGATTTAGGTTTTTACGGCAGACATCAATTTCTTGAAAATATAGGGATATTGGAGAAGGACTTTTTGCGATTACATCAAGATATGGAGGTTTGAA
>CAYOIU010000299.1:0-5331 GCA_964404085.1 uncultured Desulfobacteraceae bacterium
CGAACAAAATTGAACATTTTGAAACTGACCCTAATGGATATGCATTTCCATTTTTTTCTTGTCAAAGTGGATAAGAACCTATAATATATAGAATTAATACGATATATACCCTTGGAGAAGACCGTGCAGGCTAGCATAAGTACCATAAAGGCTCTTGTACCCATTTATGCCATACCGCCGCCTTTGCCAATCCAGGGGCACCAAACCCAGGGACGCTTAAACGGTTCCAAAAGGCGCAAGGATGGTGTCGTTTTCATAGGGCGCGAACCCAATAGAGTCAGAGCGCTTTACCATTCTTCAGGCCGAATCAATAGAACCAGCCGGAGCATTGGAAATCTGATAGACATTCACGTATAATGTTCCTTCAGCCCCACTCTTCCTCCATCTGCCGTTTTTTCAAGAAGTCTCTTTGAAACCTGTAAATCAAGTCTCTCAATTCTCTTTGTGTTGCCGGTTTCAACTCGGTAAATTGAAGGGCATACCGGTACGAAAGTCTCCCTGAAGGTTTTTCGATCCGCTTCACAAGGGCTTCCTTGATATTGACCTGTGTGTGCCCATTAGGCTCTGAGACAAGGATCGCCGGCTTTTCAAGGTAGTCACCTGTCTGAAATAAAGGTTCATTCGTCGCGTCCCTGTGCATCTCGACGAGGACACCGCTTTCACTTAGATTGATGACCGATAATTCAAGAAATTTTGCATCCCTGGAGACGACCATTTTCGACGAAGGAGGGGCTTCCATTCTAAAGCGGCCGCGTCTTTGAATGCGTTCGATCATCTCAGGAAAGGGAATGGATATATCTTCACCTGCAATATGACCTCCCTGGGTCCTGAACCGATAGGTGACCCTATCCCTTCCCATAAACTCAAAATGCATCTTCCAAGGATCTTTCTTTTTGACGGCCTTTTCGAATCCGCTGGGATAGTCAATATGAAAATAAAAAGGCTCTTTTTTATTCTGAAGCCCGATGATCATGGTAAGACGCTCGTAGTTTTGCCCCAGGAGATTCATCGTGATGACGCTCCTGTTTTTTTTCACATTCTCAAAAAACTTGCGCAGTTTTCTGCCTTTCAATATCTCGATGCTTTCCATATGTTGCCAACTCCTGAATGGATTTCCCCAAATCCCGGATGGCCGCTCTGCGGTGGCGGTTTCCGGATACGACCATGGGGTTTTCCATACAAATGCTTTGACAAAAAAATGCAATCTTTGTGCCACATTCTACCTTTTGCAACCTTTGACAAATAGCTCTTGTGTCTTGGACTGCTTTGGTTTTATAGTATCTGAAACCAGGAACTTGGTGCCGAAAACTCTGAGTTTCGCATTTCGTGAGCAAAAAGCCTTGAGGACCGGACTTTTTACGATTCCATCAATCATGATGACTTCCAACGAAGTCGCTTTATTAAACGCGTATAAAGAAGCGAATCTGAGAATCTTTTTCATGTGCTCACTACTGCGTGCTGCTAAACCCCAAATAACCGGCCATACCCTCCGGAGTGTTTAGAAAGCATTTGAAAAAGATTGTCAGGTTCGGTTTCCGTCAGTAAAAAGTCCATGGACGGACTTTTTACGGTTACATCAACCTTAGGATGCGAAAAAAACGCCAAGTTGAGGGTAATTCTTGAGCCTATTCGGCAACAGTGCAAAAATCTATACAGTCGGTGAATTAACAGATGAAATCAGCGGCCTCCTGGAGGCCCACTTTGAATTTGTCTGGGTCGAGGGCGAGATTTCCAATTTCAGTTCTCCCTTGTCCGGTCACTATTACATGGTGCTGAAAGATGAAAAGGCCCAGATCAGGGCCATCATGTTCAGGCACCAGGCACGCCTTCTGAAGTTTATGCCTGAAGACGGTATGAAGGTAATTGCCCAGGGGAGGATAAGCGTGTATGCCCCTCGAGGGGAATACCAGGTCATACTGGATTATCTAGAGCCCATGGGCGTCGGTGCTTTGGCGCTGGCTTTTGAACAGGTCAAAAAGAAACTGGCGGCCGATGGAGTCTTTGACGAAGCCGTTAAGAAATCGCTTCCTTTTCTCCCCCGGAAAGTTGCCGTCATTACCTCTCCCACCGGGGCTGCCATAAGAGATTTCCTGAAAATCCTCCATCGACGCTTTACCAATATGGAAGTTGCCGTGGTTCCGACAAGGGTGCAGGGCGAAGGGGCTGATGAGGAAATCATCCGGGCCCTGGAAACGGTCAATCGTAAGTGGCCGGTTGATGTCATTGTTTTGACGCGCGGCGGTGGCTCCCTTGAGGATCTATGGGCCTTTAACAGTGAAGCGTTGGCCCTTGCCATCCGCGCCTCTGATATCCCTGTTGTTTCCGCTGTCGGGCACGAAATTGACGTGACCATAGCCGATCTCGCCGCCGATGTGAGAGCTCCAACCCCTTCAGCTGCCGCGGAGATGCTTGTTGCGGAAAAAGAGTCGCTTGTCCACCGGCTCGGCCAGATGGCGGACAGACTGGAGAGCCGAATGCGATGGATGCTGGAAAGGTGCGGGGAAGATCTGGATGAAACAGTGAGAAGGCTCAGAGATCCAAGGAAGCGGCTGGCTGAATCGTGGTTGCGCCTGGATGAACTTTGGGGGAGGCTCGTGCGGCTGGGGGAATTGTCTGTCAGGGATGGAAAAAAAAGGCTGGAAGGAGAAAAGCGCGCCTTAATTCATCATTCTCCTTTGCGTCGAATAAAATCCCTGAGCCAAGAAACTGAATTTCACGCTCGAGCCTTGAAACAGATCGTTAGATCGTTTGTCAGTGGCAAGAGGCTGGCCCATACCACCCTTGATGAACGGTTAAGGGACCTTGATCCTTTCTCTATCCTCCGCCGCGGATACAGTATTAGCTTGACGTTGCCGGAGAAACAAGTCATCCGTGAGGCATCTGCCGTTTCGGAAGGAGACAGGGTCCAGGTCTTGCTGGGAGAGGGTAAGCTGGCTTGCAAGGTGGAGGAGGTCAGCAAAGAGAGTGGAATCACATTTGACAGGGGCGGCACTTCATTATAGATTTCAGGAAAATATACCAGAAACCGGCACGAGGAGGAAATCCCATGGCGGAAAAGAAATTTGAAGGGGCAATGTCTGAATTGGAGGAGATTGTCCGTGCACTTGAAGGCGGGGATTTGCCGCTCGAAGAGGCACTAAAGGCCTTTGAAAAGGGGATGGGGCTTGTCAAATTCTGTTCAGGGAAACTGGAAGAGGCCGAAAAAAAGGTGACGATGCTTATGCAGGATAAGAACGGCGAAGTGAAACAGGTGCCGTTTGAGGCAGAAAAAGAAGATTTTACTTAGAAAAGGTTGAAAATGAAATCGTTGTCAGGAGAGCAGAAGCTCCATCTTAAAACCTATCTGAATGAAAAAAAGGCCATTGTGGACAAAGCGCTGAGTGCCCATTTTCCCGAAGCAAAAGGCCCGGCGGCAGATGTGATCAAGGCCATGACCTATAGCCTTTTTGCAGGCGGAAAGAGACTACGACCCATCCTGTGCATGACTTCGGCTTCAGTAGTTGGGGGACTGGAAGAAGAGGTGATCCCAATCGCTTGTGCGTTGGAGTGTATTCACACCTACTCCCTCATCCATGATGATCTGCCTGCGATGGACGATGATGATCTTCGAAGGGGGAAACCCACGAATCACAAGGTGTTTGGTGATGCCATGGCCTTGCTGGCAGGAGACGGCCTCCTCACGGAGGCCTTCAACCTCATGGCTGCCGATCCATCTTCAGGCTCGATTCCCGAAGCGGTGCGATTGAAAGTGATTTGCCTCATAGCCCGGGCGTCAGGTCATCAAGGAATGGTCGGTGGACAGGTGGTGGATATCCAGTCCGAAGGAAAAAATGTGGATTTCCCGACGGTGGAATATATTCACAGACACAAAACAGGCGCGCTGATTCACGCTTCGGTTCTGGCCGGAGCCTTTGCCGGCGGAGGAAAGTCGGATCAGACGGGCGCCCTTGGTCAGTATGGGGAAAAGATTGGGCTTGCTTTTCAGATTTCCGACGATATTCTCGATATTGAGGGAGAAAGCTCTGTCATGGGAAAGGGCTCGGGATCGGATGACAAGAAAAAAAAGGCAACCTACCCAGCCCTGATAGGGTTACAGAGATCGAAGGAAACACAGGCCGGTCTCGTGGCAGAGGCGATAGAAACGCTGAGACAATTCGGAGATCGGGCGGAGCCCCTCCGTCTCATCGCACGGTATATCATTGAAAGGAAAAAATGAATTCCATTGAAAACAATTCCGGGCCCACAGAAAAGGTGGATAGCCCGGCCGATTTGAAGAATTTGACTTACCCGGAGCTAGGTGAGTTGGCGGAAGAATTACGGAAGGTCATTATTGAGACCGTTTCCCGGAACGGGGGACACCTCGCCCCGAGTCTGGGGGTGGTTGAACTGACCATTGCGCTTCACTACGTATTTGATACCCCTAAAGACAAGATTATCTGGGACGTAGGCCACCAGGCCTATGCGCATAAACTGGTGACCGGAAGAAAGGACCTTTTTAACTCCCTTAGACAATTCGGTGGCCTGAGCGGATTTCCCAAACGGGCGGAAAGCCCGTATGATACCGTTGACACCGGACACAGCAGCACCTCCATATCTGCGGGCCTCGGCATCTCCACAGCAAAGGCGCTTAAGGGTGAGTCGGGGAAGATTATCTCGGTGATCGGTGACGGATCCATGACGGCCGGAATGGCCTTTGAAGGCCTGAACCAGGCAGGAGAAACGGAAAAAGATCTCATTGTGGTCCTCAACGATAATGCCATGTCCATATCGCCCAACGTGGGGGCTTTCTCCTCTTTTCTGAGCAGAAAGATGACCGGGCGGAGGTTTGTCAGTTTCAAAAAAGAACTGGAAAATTTCATTCTGTCCCTGCCGGGCGTGGGCCGGAACATCCTGAATGTCGTCCGAAGGAGCGAGGATTCCCTGATCACCTTTTTTACTCCCGGCATGCTGTTCGAGGCCTTCAAATTCAAGTACATCGGTCCCATTAACGGTCACCGGCTGGATCTGCTCATTGAGACATTCAAGAACATCAGTCACCTGAAAGGGCCGGTGCTCGTTCATGTTCTGACAACAAAGGGAAAAGGGTATGAACCGGCCGAAAAAGATCCGGCTCATTTCCACGGCGTTGGTTCTTTTGAGATCGCTACCGGATCCCCTCAGGTCTGCAGCCCTCAAACCCCGCCTTCCTACACCTCGGTCTTTGGTCGGACCATGTTGGATCTGGGTCACAAAAATGAGAAACTCTTTGCGATTACGGCTGCTATGCCGGAGGGTACGGGCCTGCAGGCATACAGTGCCGCTTTTCCCGAACGTTTTATGGATGTGGGAATT
>CAYOIU010000300.1:0-5324 GCA_964404085.1 uncultured Desulfobacteraceae bacterium
CAAAGGAGGCCTTTGGGGCGTTTCTGCCGGATCCTGACAGTGATTTTGAAGAACAGCTTTCATACGCCGAAGGCAGAAATCTCCTGATGGAAAAACTTCAGGAGTTTCGGAGGAATCTTTCAGGGAAAGAGGCTGATATCTTCGATAACCGCATTCTGGCGGAAAATCCCCATACCCTTCAGGAGCTGGGAGACAAATACAATATTTCGCGCGAACGCGTAAGGCAAATCCAGGGTAAACTCGTCAAAAATATCAAGAAATGGCTCAAGGAAAATATTTCCAATTTTGAAGAAGTCTATTCTGATTTTGTTAAGTAGTGCCCATGCAAAAATGCATTTTGGACGCTCGTAATTTCTCAGTCCAGAGTGGGAAACGGCCATTTCTGGATGGAATTCAAGTAGGAGTAGAAATGAGGTACATGCCCTACCGGAGCATCATTGCAGTTTCTGTATTATTCGTCTCCATCACGCTATTTGCCTCCTGTGCGGGGCTCCCTCGCGGACCTGAATCGGCTCCGGCGGCTGTTGAGCGGCCTGTGTCCCCCAGGGCCACTGACGAGCGATCCAAGGCATACAAGAATTTCACTCTCGCCATGCTGGCCGTTTCCGAACGTCGATATGAAGATGCACGGAAACACCTCAGCAAGGCGGTTGAGAATGACCCGGAAAGCGGCTATCTGAATCGGACCATGGCCCTGGTGCTTAAGAAACTGAAGCGTTACGGGGAGGCCATTCCATTTGCTGAAAAATCCGTCGAACTGGATGCCAAAGGTGTGGAGAACCGCGTTCTTCTTGCGGATCTCTTTACTTTGACCGGTAAAGATCAGCTCGCACTCAAGCAATATGAAGACATTCTTCAGGCCGATCCAAAGAACCAGCGAGTCAGGCTCATACTCAGCACCATCCTGATCCGTAAGGGCTTTTTCAAGGAGGCTTTGCCTCACCTGGATAAATTGACCCGGCAGAATCCCCGTCTCGTCATCGCCTACTACTACCGGGGCAGGATTTATCTTGAAATGAAGCATTACGGTGAAGCTGAAAAGGACTATCTGAAGGCATTGGACCTCAACAGCACACTTGAACCCGCACTTTTTGATTTGGGAACCCTCTATCAGATGTCCGGCAGGCCTGAACAGGCCGCAAAAACCTACGAAAGGCTGCTTTCCTCTTTTCCCGGGAACCTGATAACCCGTGAAAGGCTCATCAACGTCTACCTTAAGCTGGGCAGAAAAGAGGAAGCCGAAAAACAAATGCAGGAGATAAAGAACCGCTCCAAGCCCGGCGGACCCGGGAGGAAGGCCCTTGGACTGCTTTATCTGCGTGAAGGGAAGCTCGATGAATCCATCGAAGAACTGGAATTGATTGTACAGGCATGGCCGAAAGACTACAAATCAAGATATTACCTGGGTTCCGCCTATGAACAAAAGGGAGAGATCGACAAAGCGCTGCAACACTTCAAGGTGATCGCGGATGCATCCAAATACTACTTCAACGCCCAGATGCATATTGCCTACCTTCTGGAGCAGCAGGAAAAGCACGATGAAGCCATCACCGTCCTCAATAAAATCCTTCCCCTGAAAAAGGAAAAGACCGAAATCTACCTCATGCTGGCCTCGATATATGAAACCAAGGGGAACCTGGAGAAGGCCATGGACGTGGTCAGGAAGGGTCTGGACCAGAACGAGAAAAACGTTGAACTCCTATTCCGCCTCGCCATTCTCCTGGACAAAAACGGGGACAAGCCCTCCTGCATCCAGCAGATGAAAAAGGTCCTGGCCATTGACCCCGAACACGCGGACGCCCTCAACTACATCGGCTACACTTATGCCGAAGAAGGCATCTATCTGGATGAAGCCCTGGCCATGATCAACAAGGCTCTTAAGATCAAGCCCAATAGCGGTTACATCATCGACAGCCTCGGCTGGACCTATTTTCGAAAAGGCCTGTACGACAAGGCACTGCAATACCTGGAGAAGGCGGCCAGCCTTACTCCCGACGACCCTACCATAAACGAGCATCTGGGAGACGTTTACATCCGTAAAGGGATGTATGAGGCAGGGATCGCGCGTTACAGAAAGGCCCTTTCCCTTAAACACCCTGACGAAAACAAGATCCGAAAAAAGATAGAGGACGCCCAGCAGAAGCTGGAGAGTCATGAATGAGACTTTTTTCTGCGCTTTCTTGCCGCCTGTACCCGATATTCGGACTGGCTGGGATTCTCGCCTTCCAAGCCTGCGCCCCCCGACCCCTTTTGATTCCCTCGACCACCCCTTACACTGCTGAAGCAATCGATTCCATCCTGGACCATTTGACGAACCAGGAGCAACGCGTCACCACCCTCTTTTACACCGGAAAGATGACGTCAAAAGCACGGGATTCCGAGCTGGAGACAACGGTATCCGTCGTGGGAAGGAGGACACCCTTTGAGGCGAGGATTGAATTCACCCACCCCTGGGGGGCCCCCCTAGCCCATCTTGTCATCAACACGAACCGTTTCAAGTTTCTCGTTTTTCGTGACAAGCGTTTGTATGTGGGTTCCACAAAGCAGACGGATCTCCTGCGTTACTTTCCATTCTTACCGGATCCCGCTGCCATCTGGGGGTTTATCAGGAGTTATCCGTTGATCGGGCCTTACAAACAGGCAATCTCCCCAGGGGCAGGTACGATTGACCTTCTTGACCGGCAGGGAGAGCTGATACAGCGTCTTGTCATCGATCTGAAGACCGGGAGGCCCAAGGCATGCTTTTACCCCGGGAAGAAAGTGATACTGTCTTTCAGGGATCTTGAAAAAAAGGGAAGCGTCGATTTTGCACGAAGCGTGGAACTCAAGAGTGAAACAAGGAAGAGGAGTCTGACCCTCCACATCCGACAGGCCATCTTCAACCCCACCCTCCCCCGGGCTATTTTTGATCTCAAAAAACCCGAGGGATTCAAGATCATCGACCTGTTCGCAACCGGGGGAGCGCCCGATCGATGACAATAATGGCCTTCACCCGCTCAACTTGACCGCCGCCTCAAGACACAGGCGACCAGGCCCTTCCTTACAGTCCCTCCCATAAGCGGGTTGGGAAATCCGGGCTAGGCCGCCGATTCCAGCGTAGCCACTTCTTCACTGTTGACGACCTGATCGATATCAAGCAGGATCTTTACACCCCCTTCTGTCTTGGCCATACCGAGAATGTAGGTCGTGTCCACCTGTGTTCCCAGCATCGGTGTATCCTCTATGTCAGCCCCTTTGATGTTCAGGACTTCCGAAACGGAATCAACCACGAGGCCCATCAATATCGTTCCGGCTTTCCCCTCTATCTCAACGACGACGATGCAGGTCCTCTCTGTGAATTCCGCCGCTTCCACATCAAACCGAAGCCGCAGGTCCACCACGGGAATGACCTTGCCTCGCAGGTTGATGACACCCTTGATATAATCCCCTGCCTGCGGCACCGGCGTAATGGGCATCATACCTATGATCTCCTTGATCTTTAGTATCCCTATGCCGTATTCCTCTCCGGCGAGGGAAAAGGTCAGGTATTTCCCCTCTTTTCGGGCAGTCGATTGACCCTGGATCGCCTGGTCTTCTTTTGATTCCGTCATATCCTTCTTACCTCCTTGCAACAATTTGCCGGTGACTTTCAAGCCCCTTTATTGCCACGCCTTCGAACGGACCACACCCCGTGCGATCAAGAGACCACGAGATATCGTCAAAAAACTGTCCTTTTATGCCAAACCAGTGACATCCCATTCCCTGATCCACCATCAAGGCATCATCTTCCCGCGAGGCGGGATCTCACGAGCCGCTTTGCCTTCGATCGCTACTCCTTGCGACGTATGTTTTATACGAGTCAGTCGTCGCTCCTTCCTCACAAAACAGCGGGATCTACGATGCGGCGCCCCCGCTCAAAGTCAGGGATCTTCGCCTTGCATCTGACACCCGCGCTATCAACTGGATCTTCGACTTGCGGTGATCAGGAATGTCTCCAAATCCCCCGTCAAAGGTCATGGTGCGCAAATTAGACGGTGGATTTGGGTCCTCTTGGCCACGATGGGTTCCCAATTTGAAAACCCAGGATAGCTTCCATCCACAAATGGATTTTGGGTACTAGGATAAGCAAGATGGGTGCCAACGATACCGAGTCACGGCAGGCTCTACTGCTGAGTTCCGATTAGGGATGCTACAGGGTTTCGTATGAAGAGCAGGTGAACGGGATGTTCCTGAAGCGGCGTCATTTCGCCCCTGGAATCCCGCCCTGGGCGGGAGAAGGGCCGAAATCCCTGAGCGAGGAGTCATGGACGACGGAGGGAGCGTAGCTTCTGGAATATGCCATTTGCCTGGCTCTTGGGAGCCACGACTTCTTTGGAAGTCATTATCGTGCCCAAGGACGGGCGGCAAATCAATGGGGTGAATTGCAACCCGTTGATTTGTAAGAAAATCGAAAATCGCACTTTTCGATTCACGTGAGCAAAAAGTCCAGGGACGGACTTTTTACGATTCCATCATATTTAGATGCCACGCTGACGCAATTTTTCCTCCCAGAATTTCTTTTCTTTTTCACGCCAATCAGGCCCGTTAAATTTCTTATCATAAAAACTGCCAAGTCTATCAAACATTCTCTCCCAGGTGCTTTTTTTCTTGCGGATAGCATCCAAGACATCAGCAATAAATTCCCGGATATTCTCTATCTCATCCTTGGGAGCATAGTAAGCGGCACCTTCTTCCGCAGAACGCTTCAGATTATCACTAGAGAGAGCATGGGCTGTAAGCATTAATGCAGGGACCTTTTTTTCTTTGGCTATTTCCAAAAGCTCATAGCCTCTAACTCCCATTATATCCAATACAGCTATATCATAACGATTTTCATTTAACATCTGCTTTGCCTCCTCAAAAGACGAGGCAGTGTCTGTTTTGCATATATCCAGAAGATCCACCAATGTTTCCAGAATGTCTTTTTCATCATCAACTATGAGCACCCTTTTTCCTTCGATGATTGCCTTAGTATCCATATATCTTCCTCCATTTATATTGAATTTGAATATCCTAATCTATCAAAGCTATTCACTCTTGCCTTAAGTGTCAATCGCTCTTCGAAAAAAGAGAGTTTAACTTTACACTATTTATGCCACTTTCTTGGCAGGGCAATCATAGGATGTGCTCTTGCCTCCGACCACCTTGCGCAGTTCGAGCTTGTTGATTTTTCCGACGCTCGTCTTTGGAAGCTGCTCCAAAATCTCAACCCGGTCCGGCACTCCGTATTTGGGAATCCTGCCTGATACGGCGAATCCCGCGAGGAAATTCCGGATCTCTTCACCCGTGACTTTTTTCCTGAATTC
>CAYOIU010000301.1:0-5311 GCA_964404085.1 uncultured Desulfobacteraceae bacterium
TCGGACAGGGTTCGGAAAAGTTTGCGGTCCACTGCGGGGGGATTGAACCCGCAATGCAGGACCCAAAAATCGACCCGGGGCTTATCATCTCCTACATGTGTGAGCCCACCCCCGGCCGTCATACTATCTCCTCGTACCTATGGCTCGATCTTCAGGAACTTCACAAGACATTTTCCCACGCAAAAAAAACCCCCTTTTTCGTCTCTCGCAAGGGCCGATATCAAAATAAGGGCAAAGGCGAAATGCTAGCTGTGGAAAGCTTTTACAAGATGCTCATAGATTGCACCGGTGCGTGCCTTTTCGGCACCGAAGTGGGAGCTGAACTGCCCCTCTGCGAATGGATGAACGCGGCGACCGGGTGGGACCTGAGCAATGATGACTATCTCCTCATCGCAGAAAGGGTCCATCAGCTCCGGCATGCCTTCAACATCCGGGAGGGGCTGAATCCCATCCGCGACTTCAGGCCCCATTCCAGGCTCTATGGCGACCCGCCAATGAAAGAAGGGCCGGCCCGCAACGTGACCGTTGATGTGGATACCATGGGGAAATCCTACTACGAGGCCATGCACTGGGATGTCAAAACCGGTAAGCCCGACAAGGCACGGCTGGTGGAACTCGGTCTAGACGATGTTTTGCGGGAATTCTATCCCGAAGAGACGCCATAACCAGCGAACACCCCCGCAATCATTTCTTGACCTCCCTCCCCCGGTCCCCTATAATCCCGCAACTATCCGCATCCCCTGGCTCCCCTTTGAAAAAAAGGGCGTTGCTGCTTGTCTTCCTCCCCCTAAAAAAAGGGGTTCAAGGGAGATTTTTCCAAACGGAGACGGCAGGAGGATTTGCTCTAATCCGAACAAGAAGGAAAAAATGGATACAAAACGCTACATGAAACGGATCATTACATACCTTGCTATCTTTTTCACCGCCCTTATGCTCAGCGTGCTGTGTTTGGCAGCCGAGTTCACGGGCGATATGACCATCAACGCCGGCGGGCAGGTCATGCAGGGAAAGATATTTGTGAAAGGGCACGATTATCGCCAGGAAATGAATGTCATGGGCCAGAAACAGGTGATGATATTCAATGGATCTCCCCCAGGCTCGAGTACCCGATCAAGATGATCGTAGAGGGCCAAAAGGGGCACATGGTACGGGAAATCAAGAACATCAAGGAAACCAAGCTGTCAAATTCCCTGTTCACGGTTCCCGCGGGATATCAGAAGATGTCTATACCGGCGGGTATGTCAGGGACGAACCAGAACCAGTAGCGCCTTGGAGGAGGTTTTACAGGACATGAAGGTAATCGTTTACGGCTCCGGCGGGAGAGATCATTGCCTCGCAGATACTTACGGGGACAGTCAGCACGTGGAGAAAGTCTATTTCGCTCCCGGGAACCCCGGGGTCCTGCACACGCCCAAGGGGAAAAGAGGCCTGATTGAATGCATTCCCATACGGGAGTTCGATGATATTGCGGATTTTTGCGTGGAGAACCGGGTCGACCTGGTGGATGTGGGCTCAGAAAATCCCCTGGGAGAAGGCCTGATCGATATCCTGAACCAGAGGGGTATTCCCACGGTCGGTCCCAGGAAGGAGTATGTCAGGCTGGAAAGCGATCGTGCCTTCACCGATGACCTTCTTAGAAGAATCGGGGTTCCAAAGCCCGAGTACCGGGTCTTTGATAATCCTGAAAAAGCCATCGAATACGTGCGGAACATCGGGTACCAGGTGGTGGTGAAGGCCAATGGTCTGGCCGCCGGGAAAGGGGCTATCGTGTGCGATGATGTTCCCGATGCCGAGGCGGCCATCCATACCATCATGATAAAGAAGGCATTTGGGGACTCAGGAAACCGTGTGGTTATCGAGGAGAGGATGTACGGAACGGAGATATCCTTCTTCGCGTACCTGGACGGGAGCCATTGTATGCCCCTCAGGATGTTCGCCCAGGACTATAAGCCCGCGTTTGATCCGGAGGACGAGGAATCTATTCAAAAATTCGGGGGAAACCTGAATACGGGCGGAACCGGGTGCTACTGCCCCCACAAGCTGGTCAGCCCCTGGCTGGTGAATCGCATCATCAGGGAGATTGTCAACCCCACGGTGAACGCCATCTATAATGACCTGGGGTGGGCCTACAAGGGGGTCATCTATTTCGGCCTTAACCTCGACCCCTATGACCGGCTCGGTGTTTTTGAGATCAACGTAAGACACGGGGATCCCGAGTGGGAGGTCATCGCCCGCAAGCTCAGTTCGGATCTCTTCGAGATCGGCATGGCCGTCTGGAACGGGAGCCTGGACCGGATGCAGCAGGTATGGAACAACCAACACTACGTGGACGTAATCGCCATGGAAGGCCGTTCAAAGGCCTCCAAGGGGTGGAACAAGGGGTACCCCGGCCGCTACGGCAAAGGGCACCGGATACTGGGGCTCGACAAGATCGAAAAAGGCGTCACCGTCTATTTCGCGGGAGTCGATGAAAACCCGGAAAAAGGTCTGGTCACCTTTGGTGGCAGGGTCCTCCACGTGATCGCAGGGGAAAAGACCCTGGAGGCCGCTCGGGAAAAGGCCTACCGCAATATCGGGCTCCTCACCTTTGAGGATCACAATAACAGCGGGGCGAATTGTCTGCGCTTCAGGGAAAGCATAGGTCTTTAGCGTACAGGCTGGTTGAAGTACCCCAGTTCCAGCTCCGGACAAGCATGCTTCAACATCTCCGCCATCCGCCTCATGCCCAATGAAGGCGAATCCGATTCCGGCATCCTGTCCAGGTAGAATTGGGGATCGATGCACAGGTTCTTGAGGTGGAGAAAATTGAGCCCGGTCTCTTCCACCAGTTCCGCCATGGCCTCGATCTCCTCTTCCTGGTCGCTTATCCCCGGAAACACCAGGTAGTTGACCATGGTGTAGAGTCCCTTGTCCCGAGCCAACCCAATCGAACGGATAACATCTTCGAACGCATAGTTTTTCGGGCGGTAATAGGCCTCGTAGAATTCCTCCCGCGGGCTGTTCAGGCTGATGCGAATGGAATCCAGCCCCGCTTCCGCCACCTGCCTCACCCGCCCCGGCCAGCTCCCATTGGTGTTGAGGTTGATGGTTCCCTCCCCTGTACGCTTCCTGATCTCCCTGACACTCTCGGTTATGAGCCGGTACTCCGTCAAAGGCTCCCCCTCGCACCCCTGTCCGAAGCTCACAATGGTCTTCGGTGCGCGGTTCAGGTGGGTCACCGCCAGATCCACGATCTCGTCCCTGGAGGGTCTGACCGAGAGTCTCTGGTGGGACTCCTCGCACAGGTGCTCCGGCTGGAAAGAGAGACACCCCAGGCACGAGGCGTTGCAGGCCAGGCTCACGGGGAGAGGCGCCTCCCAACGCCCGAGGAAGAGGTTCTTGGCGGCAAAGCAGTGATTTACCGTGGCACACTGGACCAGGTGCTCCATGAGGGGACCGCCCGGACTACCCTTCCGGTATTTATCAATGGCCGGCATCAGCTCATCATCATCGTAATTGCGCGGGTCCCACCTGGGGTTCTGCTCCACGACGAAACCGGTGGCCCAATACTGATCGTCCCTGAATCCCACGGCTGTGTAGGCCCACATGGGTAGGTTGTAGTCCTTGGCGCTGTAGTCGACCGCCGGCAAATGCGTCCGGACCAGGCCCGGTTCCAGAAACGCAGCCACCCCGAAACAGGGCAACGTCCCCTCTTCTGTTTCCGCCTCCGGAACCGCCACGACTTCACCCGTCTCCGGGTCCAGCCCAATGGGCGGGCAGTCAGGGATGAAAAAAAGCTTGCTGAATTCCGGCAAGGCCAGGAGATCATCATTTGCGATATCAGAAGGGCCATCCCCTGAAAACCCCGCCATCCGGTAGTAGGGGTGGTCGTAGATCCTCCCCTCCCCATCTGCGTAAAGCATGGATGGCAGATTAGATAAATGTTTTTTCATGGTCTAACTTATCTATCCTTCTTTGAATTCCTCACGGTGGAATAATGCGGCAAGAAATAGTATCCGTCAAGTGACCTTTTACTTGTTATCCTAAGAAAGACCGTGAAACGTTCGAAGACGGCCAAACGTACTTTTCAGTCTTTTCAGTTTTCTCTGATAAAATCGATTGGTCATTTTAATCTATAACCTATTCAGACAGCATAAGACGTTTCTTTCGCTTCCTGAACAATTTTACTTTTGCCTTGCAATTTGTTTGCAAAGTTGTAATAAAAATAATGGATTGACCAGCCAGGGAATTCGGCAGGACATGAATCCAATTCACAGCCATTTGTGAAGAGATAGACGGATACCATTTTATTGTTCAATTGTTCCTGATTCGATCCCCAGACGAAAACTGAATTTCACCTGGTCTGCAACTAAACCCTACAATTCCAATCAATTGAAACCAGCATACGCCTGAGCGCTTGGCCTTCTTCAATTGCCAAAACATTCTACCCGTTGGGCGGCGTTAAGTCTAATCAGTCAAGGATTGTATCCACTTTTTCAACAAGGAGGTGAAGGCATGCTCTACGGATTTATGGGAAAGATTTTGAGGGTCAATTTGACAGATAAAATACTTTATGAAGAGATTATTCGGAAAGATTGGGCCAAGAAATTCATGGGAGGTGCTGGGCTCGCGACAAAGTATCTCTATGAAGAGGTGCCAAAAGGAACCGATCCGCTGGGACCCGAAAATCTCCTGATATTCATGGCAGGACCGCTCACGGGAACAGGTTCCGCAAGCGCCAGCAGATATTCCGTGGTTGCAAAGTCTCCTTTGACCGGGATCTGGGGCCACGCAAATTCAGGCGGAAGCTTCGGGCCTGCCCTCAAGAGAAGCGGATATGATGGCATCATTTTCCAAGGCATTTCACCTGAACCGGTTTACCTGAAAATAGAAGACGGCGAGGCCGAGCTTTGCGATGCCGGGCACCTGTGGGGAAAGGACATACCTGAAACTGAAGACCTTATTCAGCACGCATCGGACAAAAAGATGACCATGGCATCCATAGGCCCGGGCGGTGAAAATTTGGTCAAATACGCGGCTATCATGAACAACTCGCACCGGGCCGCCGGCCGTTGTGGCCTGGGAGCGGTCATGGGGAGTAAACGCCTCAAGGCAGTCGCCTGCGCGGGGAATTCACCCGTCCGTCTGGCAGATAAGGATGCCTTTCAAAAGGCGGCCAAACGGCAGATCGACCTGCTGGATGAATCTATGCTGAAGGTTGGTTTTGAGGCCTTCGGCACGAACATGGTGTCGGACATGGTCAACGCCAGGGGTGGGTATCCTACCCGAAACTGGCAGCAGGGTGTTTTTGAAGAAATTGACGAGGTCAGCG
>CAYOIU010000302.1:0-5310 GCA_964404085.1 uncultured Desulfobacteraceae bacterium
CGTGCCGAGGATTGCGGCCGGTAAGAATCTGACCTTCTGGCCCATGGGATATATCTTTCGAAAATCGGGAGCTTTTTTTATCCGGCGAAGCTTCAGGGGAGCAAGGCTTTATTCAATCATTTTTTCCCGGTACATCAAGGCTCTGCTTGCCGAGGGTCATCCACTTGAATTTTTTATTGAAGGGGGAAGAAGTCGAAGCGGAAAACTCATTCTACCCAAGATGGGATTCCTCTCCATATTGCTTGAAGCCTACAAGGAAGGCTATTGTGACGACCTCATGTTTGTGCCGGGATCCATCAGCTACGACCGGATCCTGGAAGAGAAATCCTACGAGCGTGAGCTGTCGGGCCAGGAAAAAAAGAAGGAGAGTTTCCGACAGATGATGCAGGCCAGGCATTTCTTGAAACGGAAGTTCGGAAAAATCTACATCCGGTTTGCCAGACCCATTTCCGTCAAGGAATACCTGGGTGAGACTGGAGATTCCCGGGAATCTTTCAACCAGGAGCTTGCCTTCAACATTATCCGATCCATCAACAGGGTCTCCCTGGTGACGCCCATAGCATTGGTGGCAACCGCTGCACTGACCAAACACCGACGCGGATTCAAACCTTCCGATCTTTTGTCCACAGTGGAGACCATTCTCGCCTTTCTCGTGCACGAAGAAACCCCGGCTGTTGCAACGCTGGCTGAACCGGAAAAGGCCGTGAGGGAAGCCCTGTCACTCATGACAACTTGGAAGGTACTCAGTTTTTTAGAGCCCCTGGAAGATGAAGAGCCCTATTTCTATGCAGACGATGACAAAAAGGGAGAGCTGGCCTACTACAAGAACAGTACTATCCATTTTTTCGTGCCCCATGCGTTTGTGGCGATCTCCCTTTTGAGCAGTAAGGAGGAAGCGGTTAGCCGGTCCACCCTTATCGAAGATTACGAATTCCTGTCTCACTTATTCAGGAAGGAATTTATACTTGAAGACGTGCCGGAGCCACCCGAGAAGATTGACCAGGTTCTCGCGTACTTCCAGGAGGCGGGTTTTGTTAAACAGGTTGTGGATTCAAAGGAATATGAACTCACCAAACTCGGGCTTGACAAGATGCCCATCTGGAGCAATCAGATCAGGAGTTTTCTGGAATCCTATTGGTTATCGACGAAGGCATTGCTTGATGATAAAGGCAAGACAACCAAGAAGATGGAACGCCTCAAACGGATAAAAAACCTTGCAACAAAGTTCCAGAAAATGGGCCTCATTGAATTCCAGGAAGCCATCTCCCTGATCAACTTCAAAAACGCCCTGGGTTTCCTTGAAGAAGAGGTTCTGTCAGTGCGAAAGGGGAAAAAAACAACCCGCGAGGCCGCTCTGGAGAATCTTTCTCACCTCAGCAGACGCATATACGCCCTCTCCCATTACGCTGATTAGGGCCTGCACTTATTTCATGACAGGCCCTTAGCGTATCAAATCAGGCTGAATTCCGCCTCTTTGAGTTTCGCCTGGGCAGCTGCCAGCCTGGCAATGGGCACCCGTAGCGGAGAGCATGAAACATAGCTCATCCGGATGTGGTGACAGAACCGAATCGCCTCAGGATGCCCCCCCTGCTCTCCACAGATTCCTATCTTGATATCCGGCTTCGTCTTACGCGCCCACTCGGCGGTAATCATCATCAAACGTCCGACACCCTTGATATCCAGCACCTCAAAGGGATTGTGCTGCAATATGCCATTGGCCTCATAAAGGGGCAGAAATTTGTTCTCCGCATCCTCTCTTGAAAAAGAAAATGTGGCCTGGGTCAGGTCGTTGGTTCCGAAGGAAAAGAACTCCGCCAGTTCAGCCAGACGGCCGGCGCGCATACAGGCCCTCACGACCTCGATCATGGTACCGAATTTGAAAGGCAGCTTGATCTTGAAATTCTTCTCCACCGAGCGATGAATGCGGTCCACATAACCATGAACCCACTTGAGTTCCTCAAGCGTACAGACCTGGGGAACCATGATTTCAGGGGTTACCCTCCCTCCGTCCTTGAGGTGTTCTGCGGCCGCTTCCAGAACAGCCCGAATCTGCATGGCATAAATTTCAGGGTATGTGATCCCCAGTCTCACGCCCCTGTGGCCAAGCATGGGGTTGATCTCCGATAGGGCACGCACTTTCTTCAGCATCGTTTCCCTTTCATCAATCAAAGGTTCGTCCAGGTGCCTGCTCTTGAGTTCTTCCAGCCCCTGGGTGATTGCCTCCAGATTCGCCGCATATTTGTCATGGAGTTCGGGGTCGAGCAGTTTCAAGATGGGCGGCAGGTCCGCCATGCCCTCCACTGTCTGGCGCAATTCTCTGAGATGATTGATTTCATCGACCAGTTCGTCGGCGGATGGGAGGAATTCGTGGATAGGAGGGTCCAGGAGTCGAATGGTCACCGGCAGGCCGTCCATGATTTTAAAAATATCCCTGAAGTCCTTTCTCTGAAAGGGCAGAAGGCGATCCAATGCCTTTTTCCTTTCTCCGGTGGTATCCGCAAGAATCATTTCCTGGACGATGGGAAGCCGTTTCGGCTGGTTGAACATACGTTCGGTCCTACACAGGCCGATTCCCATGGCCCCATATTCCTTGGCTTTCTCCGCCGCGTCAGGTGTGTCTGCATTGGCCATCACCCCCAGCTCGGCGATATCGTCCGCCCATTCCAGGAGGACCAGCAGGTCTTCGACGAATTCCGGCTCTATGGTGGGGACCTTACCCACAAAGACATTTCCCGTGGTACCGTCAATGGTGATCAAGTCGCCCTCGCGAAGGGTCGTGCCCGAAATCACGGCCTCTCGTGTTGCAGGATTGATCATGATCGCCTCACACCCCGATACGCACGGTTTTCCCATGCTTCGCGCGACCACGGCCGCATGGGACGTCTTCCCTCCCCTGCTCGTGAGGATTCCCTGAGAGGCAAAAAAGCCGTGTATATCTTCAGGTTTTGTTTCTTCTCTGACCAGGATAACCTTTTCCCCCAGCTTCGCTTTTGATTCAGCACGGTCCGCATCAAAGACCATTTTGCCGGACGCCGCACCAGGGGAAGCCGGGAGACCCTCGGCCAGCACATCTACTTTTGCCTTTGGATCCAACCTGGGGTGAAGCAATTGGGCCAGCATATCGGGCTGGACACGCAGCAGGGCCTCTTCCTCGGAAATGAGGCCTTCGTTGACCATGTCAATGGACGTTTTGATGAAAGCCGCCGCGTTCATCTTCCCGTTGCGGGTCTGGAGGCAGTAGAGCTTGCCTTTCTCTATGGTGAACTCGAAATCCTGCACTTCCCGGTTGTAGTCCTCCAGGGTATGTCGCAACCCTTCTAGTTCCTGGTAGACCCCGGGCATTTCCTTCCTCAGATCCCTGATGGGCTTCGGGGTACGGATACCGGCAACGACGTCTTCTCCCTGGGCATTGATCATATATTCTCCATAAAGGCGGTTTTCTCCCGTTGCCGGGTTTCTGGTGAAGGCCACCCCGGTGGCACTGTCGTCACCCATATTCCCGAATACCATGGTACAGATATTGACGGCCGTGCCCTTCGCCATGTCGCTTGTAATGTTGAATTCCTTGCGATAATCTTGGGCCCGTTTCCCCATCCAGGATTTGAAAACGGCTTCAACAGCGATTTCCAGTTGGACATAGGGATCCTGGGGAAAGGGTTGGCCACCTTCCTCCGCCACAAGATCCAGGAAGAGACCGCAGGTTTCCTGCAAGGCTTTGGCATTGAGTTGAATATCAACTTTAGCTTTATATTGTTTGTTTATCTTTTCGAATATTTTGTCGAATTTATCTCCGGGAATTTCCAGCCCTATCGCGCCGAAGAGCTGAATGAAGCGACGATAGGCATCATAGACGAACCTCTCGTTTCTGGTCTGAGCGACAAGCCCCTTGACGGTGTCATCATTTAGGCCCAGATTAAGAATGGTGTCCATCATGCCGGGCATCGAAATGGCTGCCCCGGATCTCACAGAGACCAGCAAAGGCTTTTGGGCTTTGCCGAAACCCTTTCCTGTCTTCTCTTGAAGCTCTGCCATGGCCTCCCTGATCTGCTTCATCAGGTCCGCGGGAAGCCCCTTTTTCTTCTGACCCAAATAAGCCAGGCATGCCTCTGTTGAAATAACGAAACCCGGTGGGACAGGAAGGCCGATCTGCGTCATTTCGCAGAGATTGGCGCCTTTTCCGCCCAGCAGTTTCTTGTTTCCGCCGTCACCTTTTTCAAATGAAAATACAAGTGTTTTAGCTGCCATAGAAGACTCCTTTCAAGAGAAGGTTGGGTTGCAGGGAATTCCCGGTCTGGTCATTGGTTTTTCAAGAATCTTCACTTTCGTTTTTTTTTCGCAGGTATTCAAGGAAATACGCAAGGCCGAGCAAGGCGATACTCAGACCTAAGACGACAAAAAACGATGTATTCCTGAAGAAAAAGAAAGCGACAAAAAGGGCAAAGAGAACGGAAATGACAATTCGAACCGCAAGCATAACAGGCGCTGACACGATGGGACCTCTGTGATTTAAGTTTTCTTAAATGGAATGACCTTGCCTCGGGCAGATGCCTCTTTTGCCGGCCCTTCGCCTTCCCGCCCCTTTTCCCGGGAAACCCGCTCGACCTTTTCCAAGTGCATGGCCTTTCCCCCCATGGTAAACCGTTCACCGTCAATATAAGACGCTCGAAGAATCCACGTCACGATCTGGGACGGAAGAGTCAGCAATTGGAGGGTGACCTGGTACCAGTCCTTTTTGATATCCGGTTCAATGTTCTCAATCCTGGCATAAACGGCCGGTTTATCATCGTAGTAGACCAGGACCACGTCTCCCTCTCGAGTCATATATTACCCTCTCTTGCTTTACTTGCTGTCCTTCAGGACGCTGCCGGGGTCCGTCCTCAGCTTTTCAAGCTTTTCTTCAAAACCACCGCCCAGTTCAACGCCCATCTGTTGTGCGCGTTTCTTGGCCTGAAGTCCGATATTGCGACTGTCGCCATAAAAGGCATCACCCTGATTCGCATTGGGATCGAAAGCGGCCAGACGATCACTCTCAGAAACGTGATAGGAGACCCGGGAGATGAGTTTTACGAGTTTGTCTCCTCCACACTCCGGGCATGCCAGGTCGGTCTCTTCCTCTTTTTTCAGAACGAGGCTCTGAAAAATGGTCCGGCAATGCGAACACCTGTACTCATAAATCGGCATGATCCAGCTACTCCACCCATCTGATGTAAACGTATTAAGTCCGGTCCTCAGGCCTTCCAACGAAGTCGCCTTATTAAACGCGTATGAAGAAGCGAATCTGAGAATCTTTTTCATGTGCTTTCTCATAGT
>CAYOIU010000303.1:0-5299 GCA_964404085.1 uncultured Desulfobacteraceae bacterium
CGTGGCAGGAGTGTATTTTTGTGTTGAAGGGGACTGATCTGGAAGTGGCCCAAAAACTGCTCGACTTTATGCTCGCCCCGAAGGCCTCCATTGCCGTCGCTGTTGGGCAGAAGTATCCTTCCAGTCTCGATCCGACGAAGGTTCAGATGCCGGAAGCGGTCAAGAAACTGCCCGCGTTTGATCCTACGGGAAAACTCAAAGGTTACTTGTTTGCCAACCCTGAATATTGGAACGGCCACCAGCAGGAATGGGCCGAGAAATGGGACAAGGTAAAGGCGGGAGCGTAATGAGTAAATTGTTTGTTGCGGGATCTGAGGGAAAAAGTCTCGTGGAGCCCGCATTTTGTTGCGCTTCCTTCTGACCCGCAATAAACAAAATTGATGACTTTATTAGGAGGCTTTCAAGCTGTGGACAAGAATCCTCGCCCCCCGGCAGTGGAGTTGAAAGGCGTTGTCAAGTGTTTTGGCAAATTGGTTGCCGTTGAAAGAATGAACTTGGAGATTGAAGAGGGCTCTTTTGTTACCCTCCTGGGTCCTTCCGGTTGCGGCAAAACCACCCTTCTGAGGATGATTGCGGGCTTGGAGACGCCGACAGAGGGGGAGATCTATATTGAGGGGAAGCTGGTCAACGACATCCCCATTCACAAACGAAACCTCGGGATGATCTTTCAAAATTACGCCCTGTTTCCCCACAAGAACATTTTTGACAATGTTGGTTTCGGCCTGAAATATAAGGGGGTTCCCAAGCCGGAAATCAAGAAGAAGGTGGAACAGGCCCTGGAGATGGTCCGTCTCCCCGGGGTTGAACAACGGATGCCTTCACAGTTATCGGGCGGTCAGCAACAACGAATAGCCCTTGCACGGGCCATTGTCATGGAACCTATTGTCTTGCTCATGGACGAGCCACTTTCCGCCCTTGATGAGAACCTTCGAGAGGAGATGAGGAGAGAGATAGATAACCTGCAGAATGTCATTGGCATAACGACCATATTCGTGACCCACGACCAGCGTGAGGCCCTTTCCATGTCGGACAAGATAGTGGTGATGAAAGACGGTGTCATGCAACAGGAGGGAAACCCTGAAGAAGTCTATAATTATCCTGCCAATCACTTTGTTGCCGATTTTTTGGGCCATTCGAATTTTTTCGAGGGGACTGTTCTTACATCTGAAGGTGGCCAGGTAAAAGTAAGGCTCGATGACGGGAGTGAACTGGTGGCCCAGCACCCGGGAGTCTGGAATGCGAGAGATCGAATCGAGCTCGTGGTGCGCGCACAGAAATTCGAAATTACCCCCGGAGAGGGGAATAAGGCAGGGACAGATATCAACTGTTTTCACGGGAAGATAGCGGAACGGAGCTACATGGGCGGTGAGGTAAGCTACTTTGTTGAAACAGGGCACAAGACTGTGGTCCATGTGATAGACACCAGCAAATCCCGACCGCTTCGTCGGGGACAGGACGTTCGTCTACAGATCCGGCCACAACAGTGCGGATTGCTGCCGCGAGAGGACGAGGGCACTAGCTGAATCATTGCGGAAGAAGTATAGAAGCTGGTGATGTTTCGATGGGCCCTCTCTTTTCGGAGAGAAGGCTCGTTTTGAATTGGGAGATATGTAATGGACGTTTCAAGGATTACCCGGGTCTTCCAGAACCGATTCCCGTCGCGAGTTATTTCCATTGACTCGCACACTGCTGGGGAACCGACACGGCTCATTGTGGGAGGTTTTGATCCTATCCCGGGCGTTACCATGAAAGACAAACGCCGCTATATCATGGACAATCTCGATCAAATGCGGCTTCAGTTGACCCGGGAACCGCGCGGGCACCGGGGTATATTTGCTGCAATAGTCACCGATCCGGTCACCGACGGCGCCGATTTCGGTCTCGTATTCATGGACCCCCGGCGGTATCCTTTTCTCTGCGGCCACGGTACCATGGGGGCAGTCGCTACCCTCATTGAAACAGGCGTTCTGGAGGCTGAGGAACCAGAAACTGTCGTTGTCGTTGATACCCCATCCGGTCCCATGGAAGCGGTTGCAAGGGTTAAGGGAGGGCTGGTGGAGTCAGTGGGCATCAACATGGTGCCCTCCTTCGTGTATGGAGAAAACGAGACCCTCCGTGTCCCCGGGCTGGGTGAAGTCCTTGTGGATACGGTTTGCGTCGGCGGTTTTTTTGTGATGGTCTCGTCAGATCAGATCAACCTGGAGCCGGATCAGGCCAACTCCGCTGAATTGATTCGGTTGGGTATGCTGATTATCGAAGCTGCAAACGAACAGCTGGAGGTCCTTCATCCGACTCGACCTGAGGTAACAACCGTCGATGTAGCAGAATTCTATGACCCGTCAGAACACCCGAAGAAACGGGGCAGGAATGTGGTGGTTTATGGTGAAGCGCATATGGACCGTTCTCCCTGCGGCACCGGGACTGCCGCGAAAATGACGCTCCTCCATCATCATGGCCTGCTGGGGATAAACCAGACGTTTACCAACTGCAGCCCTCTGGGGAGCGTTTTTGAGGGCCGCATCGTAAAGGAAACAAGAATCGGCGACATTGACGGCGTGATTGCCGAGGTCCGGGGCAGTGCATACATCACCGGTTTTCATGAATTTGTCCTGGATCCTCGAGATCCTTTTCCCGGGGGGTTCCTGCTATGACGCAGCATACTTCCGCTGCAGAAATGATCCTGATAAACGGCACCATACGAACTCAGGACACAAGTAAGCCCTTGGTCGAAGCCGTGGCTATCGGTGGCGGGCGTGTCCTGGCAACGGGTGATAACGAACAGATACAATTCCTGGCCGGTCCGGATTCCGAGGTCATTGACCTTGCTGGTAGCCTCTGCCTGCCCGGGATGATGGACTCTCATTTTCATTACTACACTTGGGCCATGGGGAGACGGCAATTGACGCTGGCCGACGTCCGCTCATTTCCTGAACTCCTCGATCGCGTTTCCACAGCCGCAGGAACCGCGGAACCGGGGCAATGGATTCTCGGGCAGGGATGGAACGAAGCGGACTGGGCGGAGCATCGAATGCCCATGCGGGACGACCTGGATAAGGCCGCTCCCGCAAATCCTGTGGCCCTCTGGCGCTGTGACCTGCATCTGGCGTCCGTCAACTCCCTTGCACTCGAACTGGCCCACATTACCGACGACACCCCGGATCCTCCCGATGGGGTTATTGCCCGGGGCGCCTCGGGCAGGCCCAATGGCATTCTCCGCGAATTTGCCTCCAACCTGGTCAAGGACGTCATCCCTCCTCCGGACGATGATGAGATATATGCGGCCATGCGGGATGGTATCCACGCCTTTCATTCCCTGGGACTTACCGGACTGGAAGATATACGATTGATGGGAGGGAAAGAAGGCGCACCTGCTTTCAAAACGTGGCAACGCCTGAGGGATGCCGATGAACTGGACCTGCGATGTTGGGTGAGCATCCCGGGGGAGCGTCTGGAGGAAGCCGTTTCTCTTGGGCTGAGAACAGGTTTTGGCGACGACTATCTACGGATCGGGCACATCAAGTATTTTGCGGATGGAGGCATGGGTGCCCGTACCGCATGGATGCTGGAACCCTACCTGGATGCCGACCGGGGTATGCCCTTGACCGCGATGGAGGAATTGGAGAAGTGCCTGCACCGGGCCGACCGGGCCGGGCTTGCCGTTGCCGTTCATTCCATTGGAGACCGGACCAACAGGGAACTTATAACGGTCTTCGAGGGTCTGAGAGAGCAACGCAAGGGTGCGGATGCAGCGGCTCCTGCCGGTCCAAGAGGCTCACATCGAATAGAGCATGTCCAGATGATTCGGCCCGAGGACCTGGTGCGACTCGGACGCCTCGACGTGGTTGCCTGTGTGCAGCCCCATAACCTGATCCTGGATATAGCCATGGTTGATGAGTCTGTCGGGGAAAAGGGGAAATGGACCTATCCGTACGGTGACATGCTGGATTGCGGCATATCACCGATCTTCAGTTCTGATGCGCCTGTCTGTGATCCAAGTCCCCTTGTGGGCATTCACGCTGCAGTGACCCGGCAGAGGAAGGACGGTACCCCGAACGGAGGGTGGTATCCCTCCCAGAGGATCAGCGTTGAGGAAGCGGTGAGGGGGTACACCATCGTGCCCGCCGTGTGCTATGGGGTGGATGACAGACTGGGAAGCATTACGCCGGGCAAATATGCGGACATGGTGGTCCTGGACAGAGATATCTACGCCATTGACCCTATGGAAATCATAGAGACGAAGGTGGATTTAACGATCTTTGACGGGAGGATTGTCTTTCAACGGTCATAGGCCGGCACACAGATGTGGTTTGTGTTGACAATCACCCGATCATATCGAGAAAGGGAAAATTATTGGAACAGTTAAACAGGGAATTCCTTTTTTATCAGACGCGCAAGAAACTGCCCTTTATCCGGAGGGCTGAGGGCATCTCCATGTGGGACGACGCAGGGAAGGAATATGTGGATGCCTGTTCCGGGGCGGTTATCTGTAATATCGGATACGGCGACCGGAGAATAGCAGATGTGATTGCCGAGCAGGCCCAGGAAACCTTCTTTGCCTATCGTACCCAGTTTGAAAATGGCCCGGCGGTTCAACTGGCGGGGGATCTGGTCAAGTATTCAGCCCCGCATCTGAACAGGGTCTTTTATGTGTCCGGAGGTTCCGAGGCTGTGGAATCGGCCATGAAACTCTGCCGTCAGTATTTCTACAACAGGGGGGAAGGCTCCCGTTATCTGTTCATAAGCCGTGTTCCTTCCTACCATGGCAGCACCCTGGGAGCCCTGGCCCTTACTTCTTACGCATCTCTTGAAATCCCGTTCCGCCCCCTGATCCAGACCTACCCCAAAATTCCCGCCCCCTACTGTTATCGATGCGCCTATGACAAACAATATCCGCAGTGTAACCTGGAATGTGCAAGGGCCCTTGAAACGACCATCCTGGAACAGGGACCGCAAAATGTTGCCGCCTTCGTGGTGGAACCCATTGTGGGCGCCAGCATCGGCGCATTGGTTCCTCCGGAAAACTATTTTTCAATTATACAGGAAACATGCAGGAAGTACGGCATATTCCTGATCCTCGATGAGGTGATGACCGGCTTCGGCAGGACCGGAAAGCTCTTTGGTTATGAGCACTGGGATGTGGAGGCGGATATTGTGGCCCTGTCCAAGGGCATGGCGTCCGGGTACTATCCCCTGGGCGCGATCATGACGCGCAACAGCATCGTGGACGAAGTGATGCGCAGCGGTGGTTTCGCGCACGGTCATACCTATGCGGGCAACCCCATGGCCTGCGCAGTAGGTC
>CAYOIU010000304.1:0-5294 GCA_964404085.1 uncultured Desulfobacteraceae bacterium
AATAGGAAATATTTTCAACCAGACCCGTGCTTTCACCTTCATAAGCCGTATTCACGCCTATTATCTTCCCACCGGTGTTTCGCGTGTAGGTGATAGACCTTCCCGTTGGATAGACGAGGGTATTCAACCTGTTTCCGGCTGTGAAAAATCGCATCATAGTATAGGTGATTCCGTTTATGGTGGTGCTTTTGGAAACCAATCGATCGTGGGAGTCATACACAAACTGTGTGCTCCCGCTTTGATCAGATATTCCTGTCAGGTGGCCTGTTCCATTTTCTCCTTCATCAAAAGTGTAAAGAATGTCTTGAGCCGGATCCGGAAAATAGGCCGCCAGGAACCGATTGAGCAGGTCATAGGTGTAACTGACCTTAGTCCCGTTTGCATCGGTCTTGCTTAAGAGATTTCCAGCCGGGTCATACGTGCAACTTATCTTGCCTGCATCAGGAGAATCTCTGGACAACAACCTTCCCATGTCGTCGTATTCAAAGATGGTTTCATGGCCTTCGGCATCCACAACTGAAGCCATGTGTCCTTGAACATCGTAGATTATTGATGTAACTACTCCTCCAGGTTGAATGGTCTTTTTGATCCGGGTGAAGCTGTCATATTCGTATGAGGTGACATGCCCATTTGGATCTCTCGCGGAAACCGAGTTACCGCGCTCATCATACCCATATTCCCTAAAAGAACCATCCGGCAGTAACATCTTGTAAAGCCTGCCCGGCACAGCCGGATCTTGATAGTCAAACCCTTTCCAGTAGGTTTCAAGACCCGATGCTTCATGAAAGCTTTCTTCAACCCTATTGCCCTGATCGTCATAACCGTATGAAATATAGCTGCCATCCGGTTCCGTGATTTTCATTAGCCTGCCGTAGACATCGTCATACGTTAATGATCTGGTGATGTTGTCAGGATCCGTCACCGTCTCGAGTTTCCCCGCGCTGTTATAGGTCATTCGGGTTACGCTGTTATCAGAGACGTTGGTCACAGTCGCGAGACGGCCTCTGCCATCAAAGCTGAATGTCTTTGAATGGCTGTTCTCATTCGTCACCTTTTGCGCTCTCCCGGCATCGTCATATTCCGAAAAAACCGTGCTGCCGATAAGCGGCTTATCAATTGCGGTAAGATTACCCGATGTCTCATCGTACTCAAAATGGGTGGTGTCTCCCTGGCCCGGCAAGGGGCCGTCCATGGAGGTTATCTGGCCTTTTTGGTTGTAGTCGAACCGGGTAATATATTCATAGGGAACGATGGCATGCGATTCATCCTTTGTGTACCCTCTTTCGATGATGCGTCGTACTCGGTCCGTTGGGTTTTCGTTGGGGATATCATTCCCATCGTTATCAAAATCCCATAGGGTTAGCTTATTCCCGTTTCCAAGAACACTTTGTTCAGTGCGAGAAGTTACCTGCTCCATTTCGGGATGGTAAGTGAATGAGACAGACCTTTCTTCAGGTGTGCCGCTGGCGAGCGTGACGCTTCGGGGATTCCCCACTTCATCATGATCCAGGTACTGGTTAGTCATTCCTCCAAAGTATTCCACCTCCACGAGGTTCAAATCGTCATCATAGGCCCACCTTTTCGCATTCTTATTCGTGTAGGTTGTGATCTTTTGTCCAACAAGATGGTCCACCCTTTTTTGCCCGTGGATTTCCTTAAGGAAATAGCTCCTCAAGATCCCGTAAGCGTCCGTTACGTCAACCTGGTTTTCAGAAACAAACGCAAGGTTCGCACCTTTTCCGTTCGGCGCGAATTGTCCTAAAACCCGGTCTGACGAATCATAAGTCCAGGTCTTCAGGACGTGTCCAGCCAGATCAAGGGTTTCAGTCAGATTGTGTATATCTCCCCCATCCTCGTAGCTATACAGGACCCCTGAGCCATCCGCATAGATCACCGATTTGAGATTCTGCGTGTCATCATAACTGTAACGGGCCCAAACCCCATCCCCAACTGCCGGAGTCACAGGCCCCAGCAGGGAGATAATGTGGCCTTCTCCATCGTATTCAAATTCCATCTTACGGCCACTGGCATGATCCAAGACCCGCAATAATTCTCCCTGACCACCGTACTGCAACTCCAATCGATTGCCGCTTTCGTCTTCGAGGTATGCAACCCTCCCTGATACATCGAAACCGAGCTTCGAGCCATCAAGCCTGTGCCAGATGGTTCCGTTCGGTCCTGACTCCAGTTTTGTACGTTCCCCGAAAAACCCAGAGTAACCGCCGGAATCATTTGTTAGAAAGTAATGGCCTCTTCCTGCCTCATCAACGATCCTTGCAAATGATGCATTTTGTATTGAAATTCCGGTTTCAAGAGAAACTTCATAGGTATGTGTCCACCCGTACCCAAAATTGCCTCGTCTGGACGACCGGCTGTTATAGTAGGCCATCAGTGCTAGCCCCAGCCTGTTCGGAGAGGAGAATAAGACATCAAACCTGGGTTCAAGCGCATTCCCATTCAGGATACGGATTCCTTCCCCAACAAGCCCGCCCCCGCCCTGCTGCTCATCTTCTTTCAAACCGTAGTCCAGATCCTCGGGTGGGCGCAGCACCATAACTTGAACTGAGGCAGAACCCGTTCCTCCAGGACCACTTGCTAGGATATTGTATTCAGTTGATTCCTCCAGAGCGATCTCCATTTCTCCGTTAGGACCGACCTCTCCGATTCCGTGATCCATGATGCAGGAGTCTGCATTGCTGCTAGACCACACCAGCAGTATTTTCTTTCCCGGTTCTACGACCTCCGGCATGGCAGTCAGTGTGACCGAGGGCAAAGGAATATTGACATTAACGGTTGTTGAACGGCTGGTGGTTCCCCCCTCTCCTGTTGCTGTGAGTACATAGGTGGTAGTTTCGCCCGGCGACACCTCAATGGACTCTGTGAGGGCCACTTCTCCTATGCCGTGGTCAATGCTGGCGGATTGCGCGCCCTTTGCGTTCCAGGAGAGTGTGCTGCTTTCGCCGAGAGTAATGGTATCTGGCACTGCTGAAAATTCAACTTCAGGAGGTGGTACTGGTTCTGCTTTCCTTCTGATCTCCATGATGATTGAGGCGCCGGGTTCGCCCATTAGAAAGATGATAAGGCGGTTGGTTTTTAGTAGCGGAACTTCCTTTTCGAAATGGTCTTCACTCCCTGTAAGAAAGTCTTGGAGCGAAATGAATTCTGAATTCAAGATGAGAAACCCTTCTCTTAATCCCTTATTCTCATTTCCTCTTACAATTCTAAGGTTTGCAATTTCAGCCTTCTCGACCCGAAAGCTATGTGAAGAAAGATGAACATACCACCAACTGACCCTGAATGTTTCCGGACCAAAAACCGCTTCACCATATGCGTTTACCGAAGAACAAATTGCCAATCCGAGGATCATTCCAGCCGCAAGAAACACAACTCTTCTGAACAAGGCGCGCCTCCTTTTCAACCGCAACTTCGAGTTCACTCAACAAGAAAAGTCCACTTCATCTCTCACAAGTAAGAAGAATCAATGGACTTTATAGTAGACCGCGTGAACTTAAGTCAAATAATTTTTGCGGTAATTTCAGGAAATCTGGGAAAGGAAGGATTTGAGCAGGACCGAGCGTATCTTGGCGAGAATCTTGTAGAGTTCCAGGGAAGCCGGAACCAAAATCGACTCGCCTCGGAAAAGCGTCTCTTTTGAAGACTGTGCAGTAAGGTCAATTTCACCTTCAAGACATATCAGGACATGGAACCTGCCCTCGGTGTCTGCTTCCAACCTATCATTTTTCCCCAGAGTCAGACGGTCTACCGAAAAGTAAGAGCCATCGATCAGCCGCTCTTCTTTCCTGCTGATTCTCCGGGAAGTCGTTGCGAAGTCGGCCTTTCCCGTCTTCCGGAAATGGAGACATTGATGGCTTGTGGTATGTGGAACTCTCTTCTTGGCTCACGGTTCCAATCCCACACGCGATAGGTAATCCTTGAAGCTTGCTGTATTTCGACAATGTTAATGACGTAGATTCTCAACAGAATTCAAGGCAGGAGTTGTGCTTGAGGCCATCAAGGAACTATTTCAACCGGGCGTGGGGCTGGTGTTGCCGATTTACAAATGGACCACTCTTTCCCTTGACTTTCGACATACAGTCGAATAGAATAGAATAAATATGACAGCATCAAACACGGAGGAAAAAATGGGCAAAACAGTAACTCTCAGAATAAGCGATGATGTATATCATCTCTTAGTTGAAGCGGCTCGCGCTGATAGCCGCCCTCTTTCTAATCTCATTGAAACCGCAGCGCTTGCCAAAATCCGAGAACAACAATTTGTAGACGATATGGAAATGGCCGAGATACTGGCAAATCAGGATCTGGTGAAGCGAATCAGGAAGGGCTCTCGTGATGCAAAGGCCAAAAAAGGACAATTTGTTGATTAGCTACAAGATATTTGAGACCAATCAATTCCAGCAAGACCTCCTGCAAATTGCCGCTTCTGGCCATAGCAAAATCGTCCAAAAACTTCGTTCTTTTGTTTATCCTCAGCTACGCGAACACCCGCACTTCGGGCCGAATATCAAAAAACTCAAGAATTTTGAGCCGGAAACATGGCGATACCGGATTGGTGCGTGGCGCTTCTTTTTTGAAATTGATGAAAAGGAAAACATTGTCTTCATGACTGCTGCACACCATAGAAGCAACGCCTATTAGAACATCCAGTACTTCAGTTGTTCCCCTTGCCATCCCTCAGCTTCCTCGGTTCCCCTGCGCATAGTACGCTATCCCTTAGGTGGACTCAATGGTCTCCATTTCAAGGGCAATGCGATTCATTCTGTTCAAGAAATCCTTTTCCCTCATCGTCATTTGCGATTCATTTCCGCTCGATACTTCTAGTCTGACATTGTGCAATGTCCCCGGAGAATGTGATCTGGTTCCCTTCGGGATGACTTGCCTAGCCTTTTCTCGGAACTTGGCCTTCACAACGTAGCCCATTCTTTGCATTGACAATACACCTATAAGGTGTATAATGTGTATCAAATATACGTATTACTTGGAGGGGCTAATCATGAGAACCAATATTGTTATCGACGATGATCTCCTTAATCGGGCATTTTCACTGAGCAGTGCCAGGACAAAAAAAGACCTGATCCATGAGGCCTTGAGACTCTTCGTAACTATGAAAAAACGTAAAGATCTGACTGAACTGGCCGGCTCAATTTCATTCTATGATGGGTACGACCACAAGGAGCTGAGGAGAACCAGGGGATGATCATCGTTGATACCTCGGTATGGATAGAGGTTCTTCGAGATAGAACAGGTGAAGTTGTACAATCGTTTCGCCGAAAAAT
>CAYOIU010000305.1:0-5281 GCA_964404085.1 uncultured Desulfobacteraceae bacterium
CGAGAGCCCGATCGGACAAAAAGGGAACTGTTCCTTAGGATCCGGAGGCAACTTATTCTCATATTGTGAATGCTTCCTGATCCATTTCTATGAAACTCCAAGTGAAAAAGTGCTGTTTCCTTGTTTGTTCAGAATGCTTTCTGAACAAACAAGGAAGGCTGTTCTCTGTGTTCTTTGCGGCTCCGTGGTGAACAATTCCCAACCAAAATATGTCACCGTAGTTATGAATGACACTACTAAGCCACGCGTTTGAGCAGCCTTCGAAGTCGATCCCTGATGGCCCGTATGGACTTCTCCGGACCGCTGCGGTATTCAAAGCACCTCTTTTCCTGTTCGGTCACCGCATCGGGACAATGCTTGAGTTTGAGCTTGATGACGGCCAGTTCATCATCCAGAAGAAACCTTCTGTAAACGCGATTCAGGGGAAAGAAGCTGAATTCATTCTTCTGTATGGCTGCCGCCCAGTCCACGATATAGGGTCGTCCGTCACTTCCCAGGATGACATTCGGTGCCCTTTTCAGGTCGCAGTGTGCAATACCCCTCCCATGAAATTGGGAAACCAATCGCTGACAGGCGGTGAAAAAATCCTCGGACAGCACCCTTCCTTCTTTCAGATCTGCGAGACTTGTGCCGGGGATCTCTTCCAGGACAAGGGCAAGGCCATCTATTATCCTATAGAGACGAGGCACGCCCGAAAGATCTTCGAGCTTACTCAAGGCCCTGCTTTCCCGCCAGATAAGAAAACGGCCGGCCAGGTTTCTGAACAAAAAACCGGTGGTGCTGAAGTCTTTGACCACAGCCCGGACACCATCCTTTTCAATCAGCCACAGCCTCGGTCTTGTGGGGGAGGGCGGCCTCAGAACGGCCTTGCTTAGGGTGTCAAGATCCTTCAGATTCAGAGATTCAAACATGACATAAGAGTCTGATGGAAATCGGATCAGGCCTTTTTCCTGGCCCGGACCTCATGTTTCAGCCAGTCGTACCAGGCCTCGAGCCCATCGCCGGTTTTGCAGGAAATCTCAAAGATGACGAGACGGGGGTTTATTTTCAGTGCCTCTTCGCGGATGCCTTCCACCGTGCAGTCCACGTAGGGGAGGAGGTCGGTCTTGTTGATGAGCAGTACGCTTGATTCGTGAAACATCAAGGGATACTTGGCGGGTTTGTCGTCGCCCTCCGTGACGCTGAGGATCATGGCCTTGAAGTCTTCTCCCACCTTGAACTCGGCGGGACAAACCAGATTGCCCACGTTTTCCACAACCAGGAGGTCCAGCTTTTTCAGGTCAAATTCCCCGAAGGTGTCCCGGATCATGTTCCCATCCAGGTGGCAGGCGCCCCCTGTATTGATCTGGACGACCGGTATGTCCATTCGGGCGATCCGTTCGGCATCCTTTGAGGACTGGATATCCCCTTCGATCACCCCCAAAGTCAAATCTTCCTTGAGCGCTAGAATGCTTTTTTCGAGGAGGCTGGTCTTTCCCGCTCCCGGAGAACTCATGAGGTTCATGACGGTCACGCCGTTTTCGTCAAAAAGGGCGCGATTCTCCTGGGCGATGCGATCATTGGCATCAAGAATATTCTTTACAACGGATATTTTCATAGGTCACTCCTTGAATATGGCGAAGCCATAATGCTCTTTTTCCTGGATACGATGACGTAATCCTTTCCGCATCTTCGCATTCCCCCTTAAAACATTTCTCACCACAGAGTCACCGAGCGCACAGAGTTTACTTCTTTTGTCCGATCGCAAGAGCCTGATCGGACAAAAAGGGAACTGTTCCTTAGGAACCGGAGTCAACTTATTCTCGTATTGTGAATGCTTCCTAATCCGTTTCTATGAAACTCCGAGTCAAAAAGTGCTGTTTCCTTGTTTGTTCAGAATGTTTTTTCTGGACAAACAAGGAAGGCTGTTCTCTGTGTCCTCCGCGGCTCTGTGGTGAACAATTCCCAAACCAAATATGTCACCGTAATTATGAAGAACACTACTTGCGCCCTAAGCCCAGGAAGTCAATCCACCTCCATCTCAACGATGGAAAGGTCCTGGCCCGCGATGGTCTTTATGTTGGCGCTTTTGCAGTGGGGGCAGCTGAACGCGTAATCCTCAATCTCAAAGGTCTTTTCACAATCGAGGCAGATACCCTTAAGAGGGATCATTTCCATGACCAATTTCGCCCCCTCCATACGGGTGCCGGAGACAATGATCTCAAAACAGAAGGAAAGGGCCTCGGGCACGATAGCGGAGAGCCTGCCGATGTTCAATTTGACCGACCTGAGGACCTTTGCCCGGTTCTTGACCATCTCTTCTTCAAGGATGTCGATCAGACTCTGGGCGATGGACATTTCATGCATGGGTTTTCATCACCCCTGCATCAGAGACACTATGAGCGAATTGATCTTCTGTCTCGCGTCATTGAATACGCCCGAGAGGTTCAAGGAATGGTTCGCGAATATGCTGTCCGGGTCTCCATTGAACACGATCAGGGGTTCGAAATTGCAGCGGTCGAGGTTTTCCAGAATCTTATCCACCAGCTTAACAGAATTTTTGTCTTTCAGGACCCCCAGGAAGTCCATCCTGATCGCCTTGAACGATTCCCTCAGGGCATTGGCAACCCCCTGGGCGTAATAGAAATTGTCATCAATCTTGTACCAGGGGATGTCTATGTTGACCAGTTTTGCGGGTTTTTTTGCGCCTCCTTTCTGGGTCCCCTCCACATCCACGGCGTTGTTCAGGTCCCTTGGGGCATTGATCAGGCGCGTGTTCACCCCTCCCATCAGGGAGGCATACTGTCTGAGGAGTTCGGCCAGGTTATCCGCCCTGGGATAGAAAAAGGACTTGCCGGTGACGAGATTTCTCGAAAAGGTCTCCAGATTTTTCGCGGTCTCTTTCAGCTTGGTCTCATAGGAAGGGAACCACCATTTCAGGGGATCATTGGAAAGGGAGGTGAAGGCGGCGTCTGCGAACGGGTCCAGTTTGTCGGTGGTTCGCATCCTGGATAGGTTGTCCCTCAAGACCCGGACGTTATACCGGACCACTTCCAGTTCACCAAGCTGGAAATTGGGCATGTTATCCAGGAGGGCGGTGGGCCAAAACAGGTCATTTGGAAGCCAGTTTTTGAGCATTTGCCGGGTCAATTGTTCATTGGTCTTGATGAATGCCGCCCCTGGCACCCGTGGATCCAGTTTGCCGAGGTTGAGGGGTCCCGGTCTTTTGGAATTGAGTGCCATGACCACTACGAAAAACAGGATCAGCCCCAGGATGACGACCAGGATGATGGTCTTTCTCGCCTTTTTCTTCTCTCTATTGTGTGTTCTTTTTTCCATGATCTTCCCTATCCTATTTAAGATTGGATAATTTCCACTCACCGCAGATCCGCAAGGTTCGCAGAGAATTTGGTTTTTTCCTTTCCGCTAAACCCCACTAATACCAGCGGGATAAAAGGACGGAAAGGAAAACCCTACACCTCAACGGCATGAGAAATGCCTCTTGGCATTGCGGCCTCTATTACCTCAAGCAAAGGCCCCGCCCCAACGGGAACAAGCGGGCGGTGAAAAAAATATGTTATCGGATTTACGAATCAAACCACTGAAAGACTGTCCTTTGATTCTAGTTGGAGGGGCCTCGGGTTGTCAACTATTCCATAGGGTTTTACCGAAGGGAAGAGCCTCTTTTCCGTATGGGGGATGAACTTTGCCGCACTAAAGAGGTTCATGAACTCCTGGTTCACGTTGAGCTCCAGGTAAGTCACCCGGTCCCGGATGTCGGAAATGTCTTTCCTGGCATCTATGGACAGAAGCCCTAGAGAGGCCCCTTCCAGGGAAGTGTTCCCGAGGGAGACATATCTCTCCAGGGGGAGATCAGGGATCATCCCTATGGTGATGGCCGAACGGGGATCGATATAGGAACCGAATGTTCCCGCAACAAAAAACCGATGGATTTCCCCAAGCGGTATATTGACCGAGTTGGTAATGGTGATGAGAATGGTAAACATGGCCGCCTTTGATCGAATGAGCCCATCCACATCCGTCTGGGCCAGGGTTAGGGGTTTCCCGGTGACGGATTTCTCGGCCGGCACCACCACGAGTTCCCTGATGCCGTCAATCTCCACGAAGCGATCGCCGCATCTTCTGGCTACGAATTTGCCGCGAAGGTCGATCATACCGGAAAGATAGAGCTGTGCCACAAGGTCGATAAGCCCTGACCCGCAGATGCCAACGGGTTCGCGGTTATCAATCGTGCGAATGTGGAATGTTTCCGTTTCGGGATCGATAGTGACCTTGTCGATGACCCCCGGGCCCGCCATCATCCCCATGTCGGCAACACCACCTTCCAGGGCGGGACCTGCGGCCCCGGCACAGGCCATGAGCCAGTCGCTGTTGCCGACGACCACCTCGGCGTTGGTCCCAACGTCCACCAGGAGGGATACCTCGCTATCCCGGTTCATGCCGGAGGCCAGGATCCCCGCAATGAGATCACCGCCGAAATAACTCCCCACATTGGGAAACACCAGGACAGGGGCTCCGGGATTGATGGCCAGACCCAGGTCGTTCGCTTTTATGAGGGAGGGGCTGTTGATGATGGGGATATAGGGTTCCCTGCAGATCCAGTAGGGATCCAGGCCAAGGAAGAGATGGGTCATGGTGGTGTTGCCCGCCACGGCCATACCGGTGATGCGGTTGGAAAGGATACGGTGCGTTTCACACAAGGCCGTGATCTCTTGATTGAGGCGATTTCTCACAAGACCCTGGAGTTTCTGGAGGCCACCATTCTTCGCGGCAAAATGAATCCTGGTCAGTATATCGGTGCCGATATCAATCTGCGGGTTGTGAAAGGACGTCTCATCAACCGTCTCCCCTGTGTTCAGTTTCAGGAGTCGAACCACGAGCGTCGAACTCCCCAGGTCCACCGCCAGTCCAAACAGGGCATGGTCCTCGACGACGGGCAGAACGGTGATCAGACGCCATCGGTCACCGTCTTCGAAAAGGACCGCTTCCACGCGGCAACCGCACTTCCTCAAGGTGGAAGCCATATCCCTCATCAAGGGATAATCTACAGTAATGGGTTTGCCCGGCAGAACCTTGCCGACGGCCTTCAACAAACGATCCACATCAGCCGTATTGTCGCTCAGGCTGGGGGGCGTCATCTCCAGTGCCACGCCCTTGATCCATGGCCTTTTTTCTTCTTGCTTCTCTGTCACTCGACTCATTTTCCGAGAGCTTTCTCCTTATTAGTCCACCCTCCACGGCAGCCCGCTACGAAGGACGGGTTGGTGAAGAGGGTCCAAGG
>CAYOIU010000306.1:0-5253 GCA_964404085.1 uncultured Desulfobacteraceae bacterium
CCCGATGAGGCTGCAAGCCTTTGTGCCTCCGAGAGCGGCAGATAGACATTGGCTACCGCGATTTTCGCAGCCCGGGAGGCATCTACAATCCCGAGGACCGGATAGTCTCTCTTCGCCAATGATATGGTGTCTCCCACCTTGATGCCGAACTGGCGGGCGTAGGAAACTTCAACGAGGGCTTCCGGCTTGCCCTCTTCGAAAAAGCGTCCCTCGATGACAAAGTGACGAAGAATGGAAGGGCCGACGGAATTTTGCTGCTCAACCCCCAGAACAATCCATGCCCTGTTGGAGTCGAAGACCCAGAGCAGGACGGCCCTGCCTATTCCGCGTACCCCCGGCAATGTCTCGATCTTCTTCACTTCCTCATCGCGGATCGTCACCGCAGAACAAGGAAAAACTGCCCCTGTCAGATCCTTCGGAACATTCCCGGACCTCTGCACAGTGACATCCGCCCCGATCTCTTGGAGGGGCACACGGGCTGCGCGGCGGTAAGCCATAGACAAGGCATTCAGGATGATCAGGAGCGCAATGCCGATGGACAGACCCATGACGGCCGCCAGGGTTCTCCGTTTTTGGTAATAGAGTTCACTCCTCAGATAACGCAGGTTCATTCCATTCCTCCATCTCGTTCATGTTCAACCTTTTCCCGTGCCGGCTCAGAAAAGATGTCCGGAACTGCCTCTCCCTGAAACCGGCACAAATCAGGCATCAGGGGCAGTGGATCTCCTGCCTCCTCGTCATCTCCCCTTGGATCAGGTTGAAGAATTTCTTCTGCTGGTCCTTGTCCAGCATGGACTTGAATTCGAGCATGTGGCCAACGACCATTTCCTGCATGTTTTCCTGGACCTTGTTAATTTCGGCAATGGTCGTATCAATGGCTTTGGTGTCGGGATAGTCTGCCCTCATGAGGTTGAAGAGCGATCCTCTGAGCCGATCAACTTCTTCCTTCTTTTTATTAAGGGCCTCATGGAACAGCGGTGCTTTTTGCTCCAGTAGCTTTCGCTGTTCCGGCTTGAGAGAGAGTGCTTCAAAGAGATAGGGCTGGATCGAGGAGGAGACCATTGGACCCCGTCCCGGGCCACCGTAGCCGAAGGGGGGGGTTCGATACCGGTTCTGTTGGAAATAGGTGTACCCCGCAGCACCGAGGAGCGAAAAGTTCAGGAGCAGGGACAGGACGAGTATATACTTCAGGCGGTTATTTTTCATGGCTTGGTCTCATGAGCGTGTTATAAATCCCGCCTATAGAATCAGGGGGCATGGCCTGAAATAGGTCGAGAGAAAAGGTTTCCTGCACCGCCGTTTGGCCGATGAGGTCGGTCCTTTCCGCCAGGAGCAGGTTGCCCGAGGTGATGCCCACGGTCATGACGACAAGCACCATGGCCACTTGTGCGACTCGAAGAAATAAGGGTCTGATGGAGAAAAGTCTCCGGAATCGCGATCCTTCCTTCTCCTCGAGGTTTGCCAGGACCCTCGTGGCAAATCCGTAAGGTGCAGGAAATCTCTCAGCGGAGGCAAAGAGGCCGTGGAGGGCCCGGATCTCTTCCAGTCCTTCCCTGCACGAAGCACAGCTCTGGATGTGTGAGTCAACATCCTTCTTCTCATCCGGACTCAACTCGTCATCCATGTGCTGGGAAATCATTTTTCTTGCATGCGTGCATTTCATGTTTTCTTCCCCATGCCTGTTAAACGATTTGGGAGGAGATTTTGTTCCAAATTTTTCTTTCAACCGCCTATATTTTTTTCAGGAGATGCCGAAGCTGCTCGCGAGCTCTCGATATCCGTGATTTTACTGTGCCCAGGGATGTGCGCAGCACTTCAGCGATTTCCTCATAAGAAAGCTCTTCAATCTCCCTCAGCACTATGGCCGCCCTCAGTTTCTCCGGCAACTTTTGAAGGGCCAGTTGTATGAAGTCGTGGATTTCCGCTGATTCGTAAAGTTGTTCAGGAAATGGCTCGTCTGACGGCAGGTCTTCGGTAAGAGGCTCACTCTTGATCGCCTCCCGGCGCGATTTTTTCATATAATCGAGACAGGTGTTCACTGCGATTCGGTAAAGCCACGTATAGAGAGAGGCGTCCGGCCTAAAGCCTTCTAAGCCCCTGTATGCCTTCAGGAATACCTCTTGGGCCGCATCCTGCGCATCCCTCAAATCCAGGAGCATATAGCGGCAGAGATTATAGATCCTGTCCTGATGTCTGAGGAGAATGGCCTCAAACGCCGAGGGGTCTCCTTTCTTGAATCGCTCTATCAAATCGCTCTCGTTGATAAAGGTCATAGGCTTTATATGTCCCGAACGCTATGAGAATTTGGCTGGCCGTGGGTTCATCCAGCGTGCAAGAGGGGACCGCATAGGCGCTCCTTTTCCCCGACAAGTGCGACGTGCAGTTGAGGCATATTGAATGTGCAGGCACGAGGTGCAGACGGCATTAGAAGTGGACATTGTTCAGAGAATCCATCTGTGCTTGATGTTGCGCAGGCTGATAGCGAACAAGAAGATGCAAAAGGCGCCAAGGACACAAAAGTCGATGGCGAATAACATTGTGTTGTTGGCGCTGAAGGCGCCATGGAGAATGTCAGCGCCGTAAGTCGGCGGAAGCACGTAGGAAAGAGGCCGGAGGAAAACAGGTAGACGTTCAATCGGGAAGAATAGCCCGCACAGAAAGATCATGGGGAAGCGAAAAAAATTGGAAAAGGTCTGGGCTTCGAAAACTTCGCTGACGGAGACGGCTATGAACAGCCCCAGGAAGGTGGAGGTCACCGCAATGAGAACAATGGCAGGGATAGCGGCCCTCCAGGTGGTTTGAGAAAGGTCGCAGAGAAAGGCCGCAAGGATGATGGGGACGAAGGCATTGGCCATGCCGAAAAGGATCGCCCCCGAGGTCTTGGCCAACATCAGGAGTTCCAGGGGTATCGGAGCCAGCAGCAGTCGGTCAAAGGACCGCCCTTTTTTCTCGAAGGTGACCGTAACCGCCAGCATGGAGGTGGTTCCGAAGAGGATAGAAACGACCACCACGCCCGGAAGCATGGAAAGGACACTCTCCAAACCGCTGCCCGATTTGATGAAGAACATCCCTGTCCAGGCAAGTGGGAAGATCAATCCCCAGCTGACATTGGGCGGTTTGAGGTAATAGGCCCGCATGTCCTTGAGCAGGATATTCCAGAAAGCAATCCACCATTTCATGGGCCGCCACCCCCTTTCTTTTCTTTTTCTCTTCGCATCGCGTCCGCTTCGATGCCCGTAATCTGCACGAAGACATCCTCCAAGGACGGTTGCATACGCCGGGCCTCGTTGACCTCGGCCCCCTGATCCTCCAGAAAACGCACTAGGGGCCCGACGCGAACAGGTTCGCCGGCCTCGACCCGAATCAGCCCCTGGGCGAGGTCCCTGAAGGAAAGATGTGGAAATGATTCTGCGAGCTTATCATGTAGGGTGGGTTCCGAGTTCGACACGGCAAGCTGCATCACATACCTTTCCTGGATCGGCTGGATCAGGTTAGGTACCGTATCGATCCGAACGATTTTTCCCAGCACAATGAAGGCGATCCGATCGCAGAGCCTCTCGGCTTCCTCAATGTAATGGGTGGTCAGAAAGATGGTTGTGCCTGCCCGATGCAGGCCCGCAATGAGCTGACGGATTTGCCGTGCACTGGCCACATCGATACCGGTTGTCGGTTCGTCGAGGAACAATATGGGGGGATTGTGGATGATCCCGGCGGCAATGGTTAGCTTGCGCTTCATTCCCCTGGAATACCCGGCAAACTTCCGGTGGGCTGCATCGGCAAGGCCGAAGGTTCCAAGCAGATCACGCGCACGGCCTTCACGCTCCTTCTTTTTCATGCCGTACAGCGCCGCACAGAAGCACAGGTTATCGAATCCCGTCAGCTCGGGATAGAGGTTACTCTCGTCCGGCACCACGCCGGTCAGGTGCTGGGCTGCCTTGGGATTTCCCGTACAGTCAATGCCCGCGATCCGGATCTTGCCTGCATCGGTCCGGGCCAGGCCGGTGAGCATGTTAATGGTGGTGGTCTTGCCCGCGCCGTTGGGGCCGAGGAACCCGAAAAGTTCGCCCTGAAGCACCTCGAAGCTTGCATCCGCAACCGCCTGAACTTCACCGAATCGCTTGGCTAGTCCATTCGCGGCAATGGAGCTAACTACATCATCCTTCATGGTCGGTTCCTCTCCCTGACATCAGAATTTCCATTCCCGATTCGGGCTCCCGGAAGCCCGTGCCAGGCATCCGTCCTTATCGAGAAAAATTCTCTTCACTTTTCTTCTTTTTTGGGCACACAGGGATGGTCCTTTTCATCCCCGTGACACTCTTTGATCTGCTCAGGAGTGCATTCCTCGGGTTTCCCTTTCAGCTTTTCAGGGCGTTCACAACAGGATTGACACATAATCTTTACCTCCTTTCCAGAGTACCCTCTATTTCCGGCACGGACTCGATGGCATGAGCGGTTCAATATCGCCGTTTTATGGGTTATCCTCTGTAGTTCACCTATCATCATTTCCAGAGAATGCTTCTTAATGGAGTAATGGGTCCAGTAACCGCGTTTTTCTCCCGCCACCACTCCGGCCTCCTTTAGGACCTTGAGATGCTGGGAGACGGCAGCCTCGGAAATACCGAGATGGTAGGCCAAAGCTCTTCCGCACAAATTCTGGTCAAGGAGCAGATGAATCAGCTTCAACCGCGTCTCGTCAGAGAGGGCCTTTAATGTGGTCAAGAATTGTTTCATGGCGAAGAATGTCTAATTAAGTATCTACTTAATTAAATCTATCATCATTGTCAATGAAAAATATGGTTGGTCTTTAGCTCGTATCATTGCACCCCCGATACAAAGCATCTTTTCATCATTTGGATTATGGTCTATGATAAGTTTCAAATAATTTGGCAACATTTGGGTAAGGCAGCAGGTAATCTGATCCGGTGAATAACTGGAGGTATCTATGAATAAGATCCTATTCATTATTTCCACGGATGATGGTGAAACTATTTACAATGCAATGAGGTTTGCCAATGTAGCCGTAAATAAGGGCGATGAGGTAAGTGTATTCATGCTCGGCAAAGGGGTTCTTTATGAAAAAAGCAGCAGCGAACAGTTCAATGTCATTGAACTGGTCAACCAATTTCAGGGGGATTTTTATGGAAAAGGGGTCATACCTATTTCAATTGACACCACGCCGCAACCCCTGATATGTCTCGATCATGCCAAGAAACACTCGCCTCATTATCCCCAATATATGCCATCACGCCATAC
>CAYOIU010000307.1:0-5238 GCA_964404085.1 uncultured Desulfobacteraceae bacterium
AACTCTGTGTTCTCCGTGACTCTGTGGTAAACGATTTCTTCCATATGAATGAGGTGATCCGGGAACAATTACGTCACCGTATTTAGGAATAGGTGCACTAAGCGTCACAACGATAAACATCTCTAAATCCCTTAAGGAGGCAGGGCTGATGAAGGTCGGATGGATTGGAACAGGTGTCATGGGCGCGGCTATGGCAGCCCATCTTCAGAAGGCGGGCCACGAGCTCTTTGTCTTCAATCGAACCAGGCAAAGGGCCGACAGCCTTGTGGAGAAAGGCGCGCGCTGGTGCCCTTCACCTGCCGGAGTGGCGGCGGAAGCTGAGATTATCTTCACGATCGTCGGATTTCCGGGTGACGTGGAAAAGGTGTACCTGGGTGAGGAGGGTGTGTTTTCCAAAGATGGGCCCTGCCGCATCGTCGTGGACATGACCACGAGCACACCCAGCCTGGCAAAGATCCTGGAGCAGGAGGCCGAGAAGAAAGGACTACACAGTCTCGACGCGCCCGTTTCAGGGGGAGATATAGGCGCCAGGGAGGGTAAGCTGGCGATCATGGTGGGGGGCAAAAGGCCGGTGTTCGAGGAAGTTCTGCCCCTGCTGGAGATCTTCGGGAGCAGGATTTCCTACATGGGCGAGGCCGGGGCCGGACAGCACACAAAGATGGCCAACCAGATCCTCATAGCCGGCACCATGGTGGGCGTTTGTGAATCCCTCCTCTATGCGGAGAGACAGGGTCTGGATCAAGAGGCCGTAATCGATATCATTGGTCAGGGAGCGGCGGGCTCCTGGTCCATCAACAACCTGGGACCGCGTATCGTTCGCGGGGACTACAAGAGCGGATTTTTCGTGGAGCACTTTGTGAAAGACATGGGCATCGCCCTTGAGGAGTCCGCTGCCTTGAATCTGTCTTTGCCCGGACTCGCGCTGGTCCACCAGCTCTACCTGGCAGTAAAGGCACAGGGACACGCGCGGTCTGCCACCCAGGCCCTGATCCTGGCCCTGAAAGCCCTAAACGAGGGAAGGTAGCCCTACGGGCTGCCGATAGAGGTAGCATCATGCTTAGCAGGGGCCTCATATTCGTCAAAAAGGATATCTGGCGGATCCAGGCAAAGGATCTGCCCAGGGGAAAGTCCTTCCTGCTCAAACTTCTTAGGATCACCATCCTCACATTTCGGGGAATAGCCGAAGACAAGATCCAACTCAGGGCCTCCGCCCTGACCTTTTTTTCCTTGATTTCAGTGGTCCCGGTGGGGGCCATGGCTTTCGCTTTTGCAAAGGGTTTCGGATTCCAAGAGGCCCTGGAAAGGGAGTTGCTTGAACGGTTGGCGGGACAGGAAGAGGTGGCGGCAAAGATTATTGACTTTGCCCACAATTTTCTAGGCAACGTGCGGGGTGGCATGATGGCGGGCGTGGGGTTTATCGTTCTCTTCTGGGCCATTCTGAACGTGCTGGGAAACCTGGAAAAGTCGTTCAACGATATCTGGGGGATCAAGAAAGGCAGATCCATCGGGAGAAAAGTAACCGATTATCTTGCCATCAGCCTCATCTACCCCATCCTGCTGGTCTCTTCCAGTGCCATGACGGTCGTCGCAACAAGCCAGGTCAGCGCCATTGTCCACAGGGTTCCCATGCTCGCGGCTGTGGGTCCGGTCCTCTTTTTTTTCTTGAAGCTGGTCCCTTATGTCATCATTTGGGTTCTCCTGGGCTACCTCTATATTTTTATGCCCAATACCAAAGTACAAGTGCGATCAGGTATCTGGGCCGGACTGATTGCCGGCATCTTTTACCAGGCCTTCCAGTTCGCCTATATCAAGTCCCAGATCGGTGTGGCCGGCTACAACGCCATTTACGGGAGTTTTGCGGCCTTGCCCCTTTTCCTGATCTGGCTGCACGTGAGCTGGCTGATCGTTCTCATGGGTGCGGAGATAGCCTTTGCCTATCAAAACGTTGAAACCTACGAATTCGAACCCGATTGCCTCGAGGTCAGCTCTTCCTTTAAGAGGCTGGTGGCCCTGGGCGTTGTTCACCTGCTGGTCAAGCAGTTCGCGAAAGGAAAGGAACCCCTCGAGGAAGAAGAGATCTCTCACCGGTTGGAGATACCCATTCGCCTGGCCCGACAGATCCTGTATGAACTGGTCGAAGCGAAGATCGTCAGCCCGGTGAATCAATATGGTGAAACGGAACTGGCCTATCAGCTCGCAATGCGACCTTCATCGCTCACCATAAAGGGGGTCCTTGACGCCCTGGACCATCAGGGAACGGATGACATCCCGGTTGCCAGGACGGAAGCAATGGAGAAGATCTCGGAGTGTTTGAGCGGGTTCGGAGAGGTGGTGGAAAAGTCCTCCCAAAATGTGGCCCTTGTTGATATATAGAAAAATTTTGACATCCAACCGGAGATTTGAAAGACTTGCGCCTATGGAACTGATCAGAAGACTCGGGGCTGTTGTGCTTCTCCATGTGCGCCGAATGGGCGTCATGGGACTTTTTCTGGTAAAGGCCTTCCTTTATGCCATTGTCCCCCCCATCAAATGGAGGCGCCTGTTAAAACAGATCGCCTTTACCGGATTCCAATCTACCGTTGTCATCCTGCTCACCGGTCTCTTTACAGGAATGGTCCTGGGCTTCCAGGGCTATTACAACCTGAGCCGGGTCGGTTCGGAGGCATTTCTCGGAGCGGCGGTGGGCCTTTCCCTGGTCAAGGAATTGGGGCCGGTGCTGACCGCCCTGATGGTGACGGGAAGGGCGGGGTCAGCCATTACCGCCGAGATCGGCATCATGCGCATCACCGAACAGATCGATGCCATGGAACTCATGGGCCTCAATCCCTACCGCTATCTCGTGGTCCCGAACGTCCTGGCGGGCATCATTTCCCTTCCGCTCCTGACCGCCATATTTGATGTGGTGGGTATTTTCGGAGGGTACCTCATCGGTGTGAAGCTCCTTGGGGTGGGCGTGGGGAGCTATTTCGAAGGGATGTCCGCCTACATTAGGATGCAGGATGTGTTGGAAGGTTTTTATAAGGCCATCAGTTTCGGGATCCTGATCAATTGGGTGTGCTGTTTCAAGGGCTACTATGCCTCTATTTTTACGGGCTTTGGGGCTGAGGGGGTCAGCAAGGCAACCACACAGGCTGTGGTCCTCTCTTCCGTATTGGTTCTGATCTGGGACTATTTCATGACGGGGCTGTTGTATTAGGAGAATTCTAGAACAATTCCATATTTAGTAGTCATATTGATAATGAAAGTAACGTGATGTATTTGTGATTTGTTCACCACGGAGACACGGAGTGCACAGAGGATTTTCTTCTTTTGCCCATCGGGAGACGGCGATGAGCAAAAAGGACATGCCTCCTTGCAAAGAAACGCTACCCCAAGGTTAGACATGGCTGAGCTTTTTCAATTGCCGGTATCTCCCGGCAAGTGAAAAGGAATTATCTCTGTGTCCTCTGTGGCTCTGTGGTAAAAGACTGTTTTGATATAAATGAGATGGCCAGAAAAGGGTTTCATCCAAGAAGGGCCCTGTTACAATGATCAAAATTGAAAACCTCCATAAATCGTTCAATGGGAATGCGGTCCTCAGAGGCATAACGCTCGAAATCGCAAAGGGTGAGGTGACAGCCCTTATCGGCGGGAGCGGAGAGGGAAAGAGTGTGCTGATGAAACACGTGGCTGGTCTGATGAAGCCGGATAAGGGCCGCGTGCTGGTGGACGGCAATGATATCGGCTCCTTCCGAGGAGGGCATCTCAAGCGGTTGAGATCGAGGCTCGGATTCCTGTTCCAGGCGGGAGCCCTGTTTGATTCCATGACAGTTTTTGAAAACGTGGCCTTTCCCTTGAAAGAGAAGACCAGGGTGGGGAAGAAAGAGATTCGGGAACGCGTGTTGGAGCAACTATCCAATGTAGGTCTGGCAGGCTCGGAAGATAAGTTCCCCTCGCAGATCAGTGGAGGGATGGTCAAGAGGGCGGCGCTCGCCAGGTCCCTGATGACGGACCCCGAAATCATGCTTTTTGATGAGCCCACTACAGGATTGGATCCCGTGACGGGGCTCGCCATTCTGAAATTGATCCATGAGATTCACGAGAAGTTTTCTTTTACCGGCGTGGTGGTGACGCACGAGATTCCCAGGGTCTTTGATATTGTAGATCGTGTGGCTTTCCTTAAGAATGGGGTGGTTGCCGCCTGCACTACTCCAGAGGAGTTCATGAGTTCTTCCATACCGGAAGTGAAGGAATTCCTGGCGGGAACCCTGGGCAGGCCCAATCCGGACGGGCCGGATATTTTCAATCCTGGTAACTTGACCAGGTTTACAGGGTAAGTGCTTTGATTCATATGTTAGGTCACGTGTTTTTTGTATTGTTTTACCGCCCGCTTCGCTCAAGTCGCAGAGGACGCAGAGCTAACTGTTTTTTCTTTCGCCGTTGAGAGGACGGCAAAAGAAAACAACCAAAACTCTAACGAATGGAAATGCAATCCTTTTTCCTCGTATGGACATATTTTTCCCCTTTCCGCCCTTTTATCCCGCTGGTATTAGAGCGGGGCTCAGCGGAAAGGGAAAAGAAAATTCTTTGCGAACTTTGCGACTCAGCGGTGATGAGAAATTATCCAATCATAATACAATATCGTATTTAAGAATCTGGGCTAAAAACAATTGTGACGGCTTGGCTTGTGGTTCCATCTGAGGCCTGCTTTCTAGAAAAGGGAGTAAACAATGAGAAAATTTGATCTTGAGTTAAGTGTGGGTCTTTTTATGATCGCGGGGATACTCTGCCTTGGCTATCTCTCCGTCAGGCTGGCCAAAATGGAAGTTTTCGGGTCAAAAGGCTATGATATTCAGGCGGAATTCACCAACAGCGGAGGACTGAAGAACGGGGCGTCCGTGGTCATCGCGGGCGTCCAAATAGGCCGGGTGAAAGACATCGAGTTGAAGGATTACCAGGCGCTGGTCTCAATACACATCCCCAATGAGGTCAAGATCCAGGAAGACTCGATCGCAACCATCAAGACCAAGGGGCTGATTGGTGAAAAATTTGTGGAGATAACGCCCGGCGGCTCTGATAAGACTCTGAAGTCAGGAGACAAGCTCAGAGACACACAGCCTCCGGTTGATTTAGAGCAATTGATCAGCAGTTATGTTTTTGGTAAGCTGTAAGAAGTTCCCATTTATTTGGGCCAGTTTCAAAACGTTCAATTTTGTTCGAGGTCAAGAAAGGCGAAAATTTTAACCACAGGAATATATT
>CAYOIU010000308.1:0-5218 GCA_964404085.1 uncultured Desulfobacteraceae bacterium
TCCCGGCTTTATCAGCCTGCTGCGATACTCGAGGTAGGTTTTGCGGCCGTCTCTTCCAAAATAACTCGTCACGCCCTCGTTGTGACCTTGTTTCTTAATTCTCTCTATGTACTCGGTATAGAAGAGTGGCCTGAGTTCGGGCTTCATGAAATCCGTCGTCTTATGGCCGATAAACTCTTCAAGTTCATAGCCGAATATTTCGGTCATGGCCCTGTTGGCAGAGAGAAAATGGCCTTCGAGGTCCTGGGTAAAAATCAGGTCTGACACGGAATTGAAGAGGTCCCTGTAACGTTTTTCAGACCGCCGAAGCTGTTCCTGAGTCCCCTTAAAATGAGTGACATCTTTCACGACTGCAACCAGGCAGTCTTTCTTCTCGTACCTGAAAATCTTTCCCGATAGCAGGGTATCAAGGACACGTTCGTCCTTCATCCGATATTGCAATTCGAATCCGTCAACCATACCTTTGTCTTGAAGATTGGCCAGCAGTCTTTCTCTATCGGCCGGGTTGACATACAGGCCCAGCTCAAACGCTGTATTCCCAATGGCCTCTTCTTTTGAATATCCCGTCATGCGGCAAAACCCATTGTTCACGGAAAGGTAGCGGCCATCTTCTATCCCTGATATGGTAACGGCGTCCGGGACGCTTTCAAATGTGAGCCTGAACTTCTCTTCACCTACTCGCAGGGCTTCTTCCGCCCGTTTGCGATCCGTGATGTCAGTGTAAACACCGACAGCTCCATGTAACTCACCTTCAATCTGGATGGGAGCACTTGCCACAATAACGTCCACGGGTGTGCCATCCTTCTGGTAGCGAACGGTTTCTAAGGGAAATAGATGTTGTCCTGACAGCACTTTTCTGGTAATGGCTTTTGCCTCATCCACCACATCAGGACGACTGACCAGATCATCGAGGTTCCTCCCAACTGCCTCGTCCCGGGCATATCCGAAAATCCGCTCGGCTCCCGGATTCCACTCAAGGATGTGATGGGAACCATTAAGGGTTACAATTGCATCGGGGGCCTCATGCAGCACAGCTTCCAGGTACTTTTGCCGCTTCTTGATCTCCTCTTCCGACCGCTTGCTCTCGATTTCTAATGCTTCCAATTCAACTATCCTATGGCGCAGTTCTTCCAGTTCACTGATGAGTTGTTCTTTGGTCTTATCTCTATCCGTCATCTTGCGCCTCCAAGGCATCCGATTTATTCATACCCGTATAAAATAGGGTAAAGCCACAATACCAGCACCAATGAGTATCAGGATGTATACGTTTGAGATGAAATAGGGAAATACGAAGAGCGCCACACCGCAAAACAGAGGGACCACTTTTCGTTGTCTTTTTCCATAAGTGAAAAACCCGAGACCGATGGCACCAAAGAACATAGCCCATAAAATCGTTGCTGTGCTCCCCATCATAACTGACCACCTCTATTTCCCGGAAAAAATGAGCATCCAGCCGCCCAAGACAACGAAGAGCGCCCCTGCCCCGATCCTGATATAGCCGGCAGGCACAAAGCGGTTGATGAAGGTACCGAAGACGACGGCCAGCAGGGAAGTGAGGACCAGGGCGCCGGCGGAGCCCAGAAAAACGGCCAGTCGCGACTTGCTTTCGGCCGCAAAGGCCAGGGTTGCCAGTTGGGTCTTGTCGCCCAGTTCGGCCAGAAAGATCATCCCGAAGGTAGTGAGTATGACCTTAATATCCATGTAGAAAACCTCCCGTTCGAGCTGCAGGTGTAGAAGGGGGCCTGCTTACTTCTGAAGATTAAACATTCAACCGATCTGATCTCAGGACATAGGCCACACCGATACCCACGATAAACCCTGCCGCCAGATTGGAAGCCAGGGTGATGCCCAACATCACCAGGACCACAAAGAGGTCCTTCCGCTCTCTGATATCGCTGACGGTGAGCGCCAGCTGGCTTCCGGCAAAGAGAAGCAGAACCCCCAGGATGGACATGGGAATGAGATACACGATGGCGAGGGCATGGGTTCCGAAAAGGATCGCCAGGGCCAGGAAAAGCAGTCCGATCATCACGTTGGAACCGACGGTGCGGGCACCGAACCGGTAATGGGCTGCGAGTCCTCCGGCACCGTGGCAGAGGGGCATTCCCCCCAGGAGAGCGCTCAGGAGATTGGCCAACCCCATGCTGATGCACGAGGCCCGGTAAGTAACCCTCCGCGACTCCTCACCGAAATATTCCTTTGAAAGATCCGCATAGGCCACCACCGCGTTCCCCAGGGTCATGGGAATCTGGGGGAGCACCAGCGCAAGGAGGGCAAAAGTGAAGTCCGCGCCACCCGGGATTCCGAAAGGAAGGATCCCGGGCAGGTTGAAGCCGATTCGCAGGTCTCCGAACCCCTCGTGGGTCCCAAAAGCAGCTCCCAGCCCGAACCCGGCCAGGACGATCAGGAGTCCCGCTGGGAACCGCCTGTTTTCAAGCAGGACAAGCGTCACCACGCTCCCCGCGACCCCGATCAGGATGCCTAAAGGGATGGGGCCCAGGGACTGGATCGTGAGAAAGGGCTCGGCCGCGTGCCGGAGGGACTGGAACCGGGAGGTGCCCATGATGAACCGCACGCCCTGGGCCATGAGGAGCGTACCCGTGGAGAGCTGTACACCCCTCACCACGGGCTTCGGGATGTATTTTCCTATGAAGGTGATGGCCCCCGTCAGGCCGAGGACCAGAAGGAACAGACCGATGAGGAAGCCTGAGGCCTGGATCTGGCCGGCGGTCATGGCCGTTGCGATGGAATAGGCCCCGATGACCTTCATGGGCTGGACCGGGACGGTCACACCGTAATAGAACCCTGACAGGATGAAAAAGAGCCCCACCACAAAGAAGAGTCCCGATGGGTGGAGGCCGTTGATGAGGATCATCCCGATGGCGATGGGAAGGAGGGTCCCCAGATCGCCCAGGGACCCGGCTAACTCCAATCGATCAAATCTGTAGGGCGGACTCATGCTCTCCTCTCGCACATCTCCAGCTCAGAATCTCAAGGTGGCTTTCAAACGCTTGGTGTTCAGGAGGAGGTTCAAGGCGTCCATGGCGCCGTTCACGTGTATATCCGCGGACCTGATGGCATCCACGGCACACCCCTCCCCTTCGCTCACCGCGATGCCCACTTTGGCGGCCTTAAGCATGCACCGGTCGTTGTTTCCATTGCCCAGGGCCACGACTTTTTCAGCCCCCAGGTCATTCACATATGCCTCTTTCTGGATGTCGAGGGAATCCCCGGAGAGGATTTGGATGGTGCAGTTCATGCCTTTCAAGGCATCCCTGGCCACCCCGAACGTATCGGCCGTAAGAATTTGCACCTGCATAAAACCCGCTATCCGGTTGAGCCCCTCTTCCACGCCGGGCAGGAGTATTCCTCCTACCGAAAGGGTCCCTGTAAAATCCGACACCAGATGTTCCAGCCTGACCGGTCCGAAACCCGGAATATCCACTTTCAACACCGCTGTTCCTCCTTATTTCTTTTCATCCTTTTGTGAGCCTGTTGGAGAGCACCAGGAGATCTTTTTCCACCATGTTGTCGGTCGCGATTTCATTGAAAGGGATAGCGGACTCCCTTCCGGATCGTACCGCCGGCATCAGGCGAGACGTACCGGCCTCCAGGTAGGCGGCCACGTTGTAGGCCATGCGCTGGGCCAGAGTAATATCCTGGTTGTTGGGGGCTCCGCCCCGGATGTCCCGGGAAAATGCCTCGCAGACCACCTTCCGCTTGATCACCACCCCGGTATCCAGAAGCTCCTTGTAAAAATATTCCGCTGCGTTGCATTCAATCCCCTTGGCCTTTCTTTCCTCCCGCTTGTAGCCCTCGGCCACCACAATGACACATTCCTCCCGGCTGTTCAAGGCCTCGACAACCTTCCTCGGGTCGATCCTTGTGCTGGGAAGAAGCGCAAGGTGGGCCCGGGCCCCCAGGCAGGAGTGGAGGGCGTGAAACCCGCTGCTCGCACCCATCATCTCAATGATATAGGTCCTCTTGTGGGTCCGTGCGTCCGCCATGTAGCGCCGGATCTTTTCGGATCCCATTTCAATGCCGCTATGCTGACCGATACACTCCGTCCCGGCGATGTCGCTGTCTATGGTAACCGGCACGAAAAAGGCCTGTATGGAGGTAGGCAGGAGTTCGCAAAGGGCCTGGAGCCCCAGAAACGTTCCATTCCCCCCTATGGCGATCAGGGCCTTGACTTTTTTCTTCTTGATGGTCTCAACGGCCTTTTTCTGGATGTCCTTCCTGACAAAATCCCTGTAGCGCTCGGTCCGGAGCTGGGCACCCCGCGATTCGGATAAGGGGGCGGCATGAAAAACACCCGGGATGTGGTCCAGCCGTTTGAACAGTTCGGGATCGTAGACGAGGCGAAGGAAATCATCTTCTCCCCCCGAAACCAGGGACTTGAATCCCTCTCGTGTACCATAGACCTCCTTTCCCAGTTCTTCCAGGTGGTAGGTGATAAAGGCCGTAACCGGATTGTACCCCGGGGCGCACCCGCCGTCCTGGATGAGCAAAACGTCTATGGCCTCAAACATCCTGCGCTTCTCGAGTTCCGTCTTCTTGATGTGGGCCGTGATGCGCTGGCCCACCCTGACCCTGGCAAGCAGTTCGTCCGGGTCCACCGGTTTTGTCAGGTAGTCGTCAGCTCCGTCGCGCATGCATTGCAGCTTGTCTTCCTTTCCCTCCCTGGCACTGACCATGATGACGTAGATATCCGCCAGCTCCGAGTCAGGGTCCTGCTTGAGGTACCTGCACAGCTCCTGGCCGTCCACATTGGGCATGGCAAGGTCGGACACGATGATGTCAGGTCCCCATTTTTTTATGATTTCAATGGCTTTACTTCCATCCTCAGCGACCCTGATCTGAAGGCTTCCGTCCGCATTCAGGACCTTTGAGAGGAGTTTCCTCGTGGAGGCGTCATCGTCTACGACCAGGATACGGTACTTCTCTTTCATGGCTTTTCCTCCAGTCTATGTAAGCCTAAAAAGTCCGTCCTTGGACTTTTTGCCACTTGCAAATACGGTTGATCCTTTATAGGCTGAATCTCATAATAGATCAAGCCCTCAGGAGCGGCCCTGATCCACCATCCAATTTGGACATCATTTACTTCGACGAGGGATTTGGCGAAATTCCTGATCACCAGCAAGGCGTCAGATGCAAGACGCCGAGGAGCGACGAGTGAGTCGTATGAACAATACGTCGCAAGGAGGAGCGATCGAAG
>CAYOIU010000309.1:0-5184 GCA_964404085.1 uncultured Desulfobacteraceae bacterium
ACCGGGGATCGGATTCCACTTTTCATCCACCTGGATAATCGTGGCGCCTTCCACCTTTTCCTTCCCGTGGGCGCCTTTCATGGTGTGGGACATCAAGAAAGGAACGCCGTGGCGCGCCACTTTCGCCGCATGGACCCCATAGCCTCCAATCTTCGGCGCCGCATCAATGACGGCAGCCACCTCACATCCCGCCTGCAGCATCTGATAGGCCACCACGACGCCTACATTTCCGGAACCCACCATGAGCAGCCTTTTGCCGGGCCTGATACCGTGGAGGTTGGTCATGGTTTGAGCTGCACCGGCGCCTATGACCCCGGGCAAGGTCCACCCCGGAAAAGGAATCATGTTTTCAGACGCCCCTGTCGCCACCAGAAGCCTTTCAGCCTTGACCTGCTCGATCCTGTCCTGGACCAAAACATTCATGACATTGTTCTCATAAATACCCAGAACCACCGAACTAAGCGAAACCTCTACGCCAAGTTTTCGGGCGTCATCCAGGAGGCTGCTTCCGATATTGAAACCCCGTACCCCGGCCTGATGAACGCTGGAGCCGAAAAATTTGTGTATCTGTTTGAAAAGCTGGCCACCCGGTCTTTCATTCTCATCAAAGGCGACCACCTCCACGCCATTCCTGGCGGCCTCAATAGCGCCGGCAAGTCCAGCCGGGCCTGCACCGATACTGACCATTTCACATCTTCGCACGTTTTACTCCGACATCTCCGGTCCCTTGCCGACCTGAGTATGAATGACCATACCCTCTTTCAACGGTTCGACGCAGGTACGGACGTTTGGGATATCGTCAACAATCATGATGCAATCAGTACAACGCCCTATCGCACAGAATACGCCACGTGGTTCATTCCTTCTGGCGGTATATCGATGGATCAGCACGCCGTTACTTCTCAAGGCCACGGCAACCGGTTCGCCCTCAAAACCTTCCATGACACGACCGTCGAAGGTAAACTCTACTTTCCTGCCCTTATCGAATGTTCCCAAAATAGGATGTTCATCAATACGCATCGTCTCGCTCTCACCAATAGACACAGTTTCTGTTCCCTCCGCTAGAAATAACCAAAGGGTTCGGTAAAGGTAAAGTTGGTCCCCACCAATGGAACACCTGTCATAGCACAGGCTTCCAGCGTCAAGGAACGCAGGTCTTCTCTTTCCATGTTTGCCAAAGCGGTTTTTCCGGCGGATTTTGCAAGAATGACTGCCTCGTACGTCATGCTCTGGATGTAGTTGGCCACTCTCTGTGCGGCAGCATCAATATCAAGCTTTTTGCGCTGTTCCGGATCTTGTGTCCCTATTCCGAAAGCGCATTTGCCCTCATGGCAACGGAGGCAGACCACGCAACCCATGGCCACCATGGCCCCGGTTCCAATGGCAACCGCATTAGCACCCAGGGCCAGGGCCTTGGCCACGTCTGCACCGTCTTTGATGCCGCCGGAAACGATCAGGCTCACCTCGTCTTTGACGCCCATTTCTTCCAAAGCATGGACAGCCTGGACCAGCGCGGGCAGGAGGGGGATTCCAAGGTGATTGGAGGCCACGGTTGGCGCAGCTCCCGTACCCCCCTGGGCCCCGTCGATGACGATTCCGTCCACGCCCGTCTTGACCGCAATCTTGACATCTTCTCTGACACGGCCGGCGGCGATTTTGACAAAGATCGGAATCTCGCCTTCAGTCACATCTCTCATTTCCTGGACCTTCAGGACCATATCATCGGCTCCAAAAATATCACCGTGTCGGGGATGGCTGTGAAGGTCGATGCCTACGGGGAGATGCCTGAAATCGGCAATTTCCTGGGTTATCTTGCTTCCCATCAAATGACCGACAAGGCCGGGCTTGGCCCCTATACCGGTAATAATCTCCAGGGCGTCCGCCACTTCAACGTTTCGAAGGGAAAAACCGATCCTGCTGGGGCATATCTGAACCACCTGTCTGTAGGAATTCTCCCTTTCTTCCGGCAGAAGTCCCCCTTCCCCGTTGTTGATGGATGTCCCCACGATGTCCGTTGCCTTTGCCAGGGCGATCTTTGCCTCTTTACTCAAGGCCCCATAAGACATTCCTGAGATCATAATGGGTGTTTCGAGGACCAGAGGCTTCTTTGCATAACGTGCCCCCAGGATGGTCTTGGTGCGGCAGTCCTCACGATAGGTATCTATGGAAAGACGTGACAGTTGGGAGGGTAGGACCAGAAGGTCGTCAAAATTGGGATAGGCCCGGGTGGACCCACACCCACGAATGCGATGCTTTCCGGTCTCAGCCTTCACTTTGATGTCAGATATGGTCTCAGGGCTCCATATCCCATGTTGAACATCTTTGGCCCTCGGCTTCTTCTTTTCATCAGTCATTGCACTTTACCCGTCTTTTTATGGGTTGGTTTAAACAAGAAGTAGTCATGCCGCCCATAGACCTTCGGTACGATGCTTCTGAAATTGTCTACGCCTTGCTCAATCCCGTATTTCTTTAAAAGGGATTCCACTTCTTTCTTTTCTTGGTCCTCGATCGGGATCAATCTCACATTCCCGCCGAGTTTGTCTTCCACTGCAGGATCCAAAACATGGATCACACCGTTGTACATGGATTCGCCTATTCCGCTCCCTACCTCTCCCAGGAGGATGATCCTGCCGTCCAGGGTCATCTTGCCGGTCCACATTCCCACATCGCCACACACGATCAGGTTGCCGCCTTTCATGCCCCACCCGCAGCGGCTCCCGGCATGGCCTCTAATGACCATGTTGCCCCCGACCATGGATGGTGCACAATTGCTCCCAGCATTCATCTCTATGATGATCTCGCCGGCGCCCATATTGTCGCCGGCATACCAGCCCGTGTTGCCTCTGACGACAATAGTCGGGCCCTCCAGGAAGCCACCGGTATAGAAGCCCGTGCTCCCTTCGACCGTGATTGTCCCCCGACCTTTGAGTGCTGTGGCAAAATTGTGAATAGAATGGGGGTTGTCGACCAGAATCTCATCATTGTGCACAATCAGTTCCTTGAGCTTCCGGTTCACCTCTCTTCTGGTCATACCTGCGATGTCTAAATGGACCATACCTTCACGCCTCCTGGCTCCATCTCTGTGGCATAGACATCAGAGACAATTGGGGTTAATGCGATCTGCTCGGAGCCAAGGAGAACGTTGCCCCCGCCCATTTCATAAATGACCAATGGTTTGAAGGCCAGATGGTCCCGAAAGGCCCCAATTTGATCACGCGTGGCGACCAATATGGTAAATATGCCGTCAAAGGCATCCAAAGCCGCATGAATCGCCCCCTCCAGATCCTGTTTCTTCTCCTTCATCTCGTAGGCTATAAAGTGAGCTGCCATTTCGGTATCGTTGTTGGTCTTGAAGCGCACTCCCTTGCTCTCAAGGGTCCTTCGCATGTTGAAGTAGTTCGTGAACTGGCCGTTGTGGACCAGCGATAACTCAGAATAAAGGTAAGAAATGAAAGGGTGAGCAAAATTGATATTTTCGACACTTTCAGTGGCCAATCGCACGTGGCCGATGCCGTGGGTACATCTCCCAACCTTGATTTCATGGCCCTTTTGCAGGTCCTCCGCTGAACCCTGATCCTTGAAAACCTTGATCTGCTTACCGATGGAATGAACGCACAACTCGGAATGTGCATCTATGTCGCAGTGCAGCTGGGTAACCTGGGTCTCGTCCATATCAACGGAGGCCTCAAAAAAAGTGAAGATTCCATTGCCGAGATAGCTCCTGGAATCAACCAGTTTGCCGTGAGTGGAAATAATGTCTTTGAGATCCTTCTCGCTGGAGGGGTTCACCATGGAAACCCGCAACGCAACAAGATCCCTTTGTTCATAGACAGCAATCCCCGTGGCGTCCTTGCCCCGATGGATCAGTTCCTTGAGCATGTCAATGAGATCTATATCGAGATGCTCCCTGTCCTTGGCTATGAGCCCTGCTATGCCACACATGACTTCCTCCAAAAGAAATATTAACTATTGGTCGTTCTCCAACGGGTTCAACTCGGAGAGCGTCCGGATGATAGAATCGGATGCTACAACTGATAGGAGTATTCTTTAAACTCCCAATCCGTGACATGAAGACGGAACCGTGCAAGTTCGTCTTCCTTGAGGGCCACAAATGCCTGAATCAATTCCGGGCCGAGCGATTCGCACAAAACAGCGTCTGCTTTCAATTCCCCAAGGGCATCCTGCAGGTACATGGGAACAGTCTCAAAGGTCCCCGGTTCCACACCATATATGTCTCCCTCAGCGTAATCCCCCGGGTCAATCTTATTCTCAATGCCGTCGAGACCGGCAGCAAAGGCGGCTGCAAATACCAGGTAGGGATTCGCCGATGCGCATGGTGAACGGTTTTCCACCCGGGTCGCCGACCCTCTCTCAGAGGGGACACGACAGTAGGTCGTACGATTATCCAGACCCCAAGCAAGATAATATGGGGCAAAAGAGTCAGGCAGGTATCGCTTGTAGGAATTGATGGAAGGGGCAAAAAAAGCAAACAGTGCTTTGGCATGAGCCATCTGTCCCCCTATGAAATAGCGCATGAGATCAGAGATGCCATCCTTGGCCTCCGGCTCGTCAAAAAGATTCTTCCTGGTTTTCGGATCACTCAATGAGAGGTGAATGTGGTATCCACTTCCTCCCCCATCGGTCGTGGGGCGACCCATGAAGGTCAAATGCAGATTGTTCTGCGCCGCAAATTCCTTGCAGACATACTTAAAGGTGAATGTTTGATCCGCCATGTCCAAAGCATGATCATATTTCCAGTTGATCTCGAATTGGCTGGGAAAGAACTCGTGATTGAGGTAGATGATCTCCATACCCAGTTCCAGCAAAATGTTCTGCAAAGTCTGGAGCCATCCCAAGGGGTCCAGGCTGGGATTGGCCTGATAGACACAGCCCAAGTTGGCATTGTATAGGTCGCCAGGTTCCCTAGAGCCTTCGGATTGATTGAAGAGGAAAAACTCCAGCTCAGAAGCCGCCACAGGGCGAATTCCCATGTCCTCATATTTCTTTACGATCCTTTGAAGCGCAAAACGCGGATCAACCAATATCGGCTTATCCTCCCTGTAGGCATTGCCGATCATACGCGCCGTTTTTTTAAGATGCGGCAAAATCACAAAAGTGTCAGGGTCAGGGATGACGGTCATGTCTTTCCATTCAATCTCATCGCCGCATCCAGTGCCCGGGGCC
>CAYOIU010000310.1:0-5172 GCA_964404085.1 uncultured Desulfobacteraceae bacterium
GAATGCAGCAGACTACGTTTACGTCATGCACGAAGGGAGGATCAAAGCAGAAGGCCTTTCGCAGGACATTAAGGAATCCACCGAAATTCGAGAGGCCTATCTGGGAATATGAAAAACGGTTGCAAGAGAATTCTTGACCTGAGTACAGGCCAGACGGAAAGCGGTCTCTTTCCCCCTTGTTACATTAATATCCCCAAACCTTCAGCCAGTTGACCGGATAAGCAAGAGACTTGGTAGCGTATTGTTTGGGCCACACCAGTTCCAGTTTCCCGTTGATCCATTGAACCACATACGTTGCTGGCTTATTCTGATTTTTCATCTTTCCCCAGGTTGTAAACTTGACCGGCCCAAAGACGGTTGTCATGTCCGTATTGAGGAGCGCTTCCCTGATATCGGTATTCTTATAGGATTTTGCGCGCTTCAGCACATCGGCGATGACGTAGCAGGCGGCATATGCCTCAGCGCCGTGATAGTCCACCGACTTATTGTATCTGGCGTTGAACTTGTTATAGAAGTCCATGGCCCCGGGGAAGGGGAGAACCTGATGCCAGAGAGTGGCAGAGATGACCTTATCCGACGCAACGCCTGCATCCTGCTGGAATTCCGGAAGGGTAAAGCCGACTGCACCACCGACGAACATCTTCGGAGTCAATTCCAATTCCTTTGCTTGTTTCATGAGCAGGGAAGCATCCACGGCATGGGATACCATGTATATGATATCAGGATTTTTCTTCCTAGTCCTAATGAGCGCAGGTGTGAAATCAATTTCCCCATATCCATAACTTTCATTCAAAACGACCTTCATCTGCAGTTTCTTGCAGATCCGCGAAAAAAACTGGGCTCTCTTTGAGCCAAAAGGCGAATCTTCACGCAGAATAACTACAGTTCTGGGCCTGATGATGTCTGAAAAAAGGGATTCGATCCCCCTTGCATATTTGCTGAACGGAGGATTCAAGCGAAAAATATAGTCCCATCCGGAGGTTGTTATCTTATCGGCAGCGCCCGTGTTCACCAGGAAAGGAATTTTGTTCAGCTGGCATATATCCGCGATGGCATAAGTAACAGAGCTGCTGTATCCTCCTCCGATCATCACAACCTTGTCCTTTGCAATGAGCTTTTCGACAACGGAACGCCCTACCTCCGGCCTGCCGGTTGTGTCCTCGATAAGCAGGTCAAGTTGTTTACCGTTTATTCCACCTGTTGTGTTGATTTCTTCAAGTGCCATCTGAAAGGAATGTTTTTCTAATTCTCCGAACTTGGCAAGGGATCCGGTCAATGGGAGAACGATGCCTACCTTAATCGATCCGGCGGCCTGGGCGGAACCGGGTCCACTTACCAAAACAAGACTCAAAACCATTACAATTCTCAGAAAAACAATCATCCCTCGTTTCATGCTTTTCCTCCTCATTTATCAAATTAGTAGCAGAAGGGCGGATGCCCAAGGCAGTATATAATGATCTTAATAGGGAAATGCCTCTAAGCATTTTCTCAAAATCACATGCAGGCTGGAGGCTTTACATGTCGCTCCCCGGATGATACCTTCGTTGTGCATTACACGCGTTGTTCGAAAGGATGCAGACAATATGTTCCACGAACTTAAGCAGGAAATTGCAGATTTGCCCCTGATCCGGGTCGAGATAGAGGAGATCCCCATTCTTCCAGGGCCGTTCACCATGAGCTTTGGCTTTGATCTCAATCCCCTTATGGTATCGATCCGAAACATGGGCATGGTCAACAGTCCAATACTGACCAAATCTCCAGAAGGGGCTATTCACATCATCACGGGCTTCAGGAGGATAGGGGCCCTACGTTCTCTCGGAAAAGATACCGTCACCTGCCGGATGGTTCAGGAATCAGACGGATCCTCACTCCGATTCCTCCTTTTGAACCTTCACGACAACCTGGTTACGAGAAAATTCAATCCGGTCGAAAAAGGGATGATTCTGAACAGATTATTTCATTATCTACCACGAGAATATATTTTGTCAAATTACATGGAACCGTTAGACTTGCCCAGAAACCAAGACGCCTTTAAAGTCTTTGTCGCATTTGACAAGGATCTGGATGACTCTCTCAAGGTTGATCTTGCCCAGGGACGTCTCTCTGTTCAAGCGGCACGAATGCTTCTGGGGATGAAACCCGGTGAAAGAATAGTGATCGGTCGGTTACTTTCTGAGTTAAATTTAAACCTTAACCAACAAAAACAACTTATTGATTATACATATGATTTATCACAAATAAATCATTCAGAAATATCCACTGTCCTTGAGGATGATTCCATGGGGAAGATCCTTGCCAACACCTCTCTGAATCTTCCTCAGAAGGGAAGGGCCATTCTGGATTTGCTGAGGCGCAGGCGGTATCCCACTCTCACAAAGATGGAAAAGGCCTTCAAAAAAAAGGTTTCCAGGCTACATCTGCCCGGCAAGATAAACATACAACCGCCGCCTTATTTTGAATCCGGTGAATATCGTCTTGAGATCCGTTTCAGACACGGGAAAGAACTGAAGGCACACGTTGATCATCTTGCAGGAATGGCGTCCCTGGAAACCCTCAACGATCCATGGAAAGAGGACGAATGATGTCCGGATATCCCATAGACAGGATCGTGGTGGAGGAGAAGGCGGCGGGATACGGTATAACTGCCAAGATCCTCCAAAAGATGAAAAATATACCCGTGTTTCACCATTCGGGAGATGAAAAGACAATCGGGCAGGACCTTGATCTGGGAAAGACGACCCTCCATCTCCTGGTCCACAAGGGTGAAATCCTCAAACCCTGTCCCGGCACCCGCGAATACATCTGTTGCGGCTATCAGATTCTGCACATGGCTGCCAATTGTCCCCTGGATTGCAGTTACTGCATTTTGCAATCCTACTTCAATCAGCCCAATCTGAGAGTCTTTGTCAATCTGGAAGAGCGGTTGAAAGAGGTCTTTGGGAAAATTGACGACGATCCGGATACCATTTTTCGAATCGGGACCGGTGAGTTTACCGACAGCCTAGCACTTGATTCGCTGTTTCAATGGACCAAATTGCTTGTCCCCGGATTCTCAAAACGCAAGAATGTTGTACTTGAATTGAAGACCAAAACAGACAACATCAAGACATTGCTTTCAGTCCCCGGGCGTGATCGGATCATCGTCTCCTGGTCGCTCAACAGTCCCGAAATGACCAACAGGAACGAACATCGCGCAGCAAGTATCAGAAAAAGGCTTGAAGCGGCCCGGGAGTGCCAGCGCGAAGGATTTGTCCTGGGATTCCACTTCGACCCGCTGGTTCCCCATGAAGACTGGCGTCAGGGCTATCTGAAGACCCTGGAACTCATGGACAAATACATTGATCCGAAGGGAATCATATGGATCAGCATGGGGTCTTTCAGGTTCATGCCCCAACTGAAGCGGGTCATCCGGCAAAGGCATGCCCACAACCATATTCTTGACGGTGAATTTGTCCCCGGACTTGACGGCAAAATGCGTTACTTCAAACCCATTCGAATGGCCCTTTATGATTTCATGCGAAAACACCTGGCAGAATGGCAGGAGGATTTGGGGCTCTATCTGTGCATGGAATCCGATGATGTCTGGAACGAGAGCATGGGCTGGTCCCCCCGGGACTCCGAGGGGCTTTCCCGGTATCTGGATGGGCGGGTGAGGAAGCTTTTTGGGTAGCTTTAGCCGTGCATTTGTGTTATCCAGAGCACAATGAGTGAGAAGTTTTTGAAATGCAGATTAAGAGGAGGAAAAAATGACCGTAAAGGAAAGAGTTCAGGACGCCCTCAACAAGGTAAGGCCCAGTCTTCAGGCGGACGGTGGAGACGTACAACTCGTTGATGTAAACGATGAAGGCGTGGTTAAGGTGAAGCTTATGGGTGCCTGTGGTGGGTGTCCCATGAGCCAGATGACATTGAAAATGGGTATTGAGAAGATATTGAAACAGCACGTTTCTGAAGTCAAAACTGTAGAGTCTGTTTGAGAAATAGGAGTAGGCGTAGGGCATTAGGCGTAAAGCGAAAAGCGTTACGGTAGACCTGATGTTTTCTATGCCTGTTGTGCCTTGTTTTCAATCAAAATACTAAGGAGGAGGAAAGGATACTATGGAGATCAAGAAAATCGGCGTTATCGGGGCAGGGACCATGGGAAACGGCATTGCCCAGATGGCGGCGCAGATCGGCTGTGAAGTGATCATGCGCGATGTTGAAGATGCATTTGTGGAACGGGGAATGAAGAGCATCGACCGGTTCCTGTCCAAGGGCGTCGAAAAGGGTAAGTTGAATGCGGCTGACAAGGATGCCATTCTAGGCAGAATCAAGGGGACCACTGACATGGCCCAGATGAAGGATGCGGATTTTGTCGTTGAAGCGGTCATTGAAGATCTGGACCTCAAGAAGCGTGTTTTCAAGGAACTGGACGAATTGTGCCGGCCCGAAGTCATTCTGGCCTCCAACACATCGTCCATGTCGCTTACGGAGATTGCAGCGGCCACGAGTCGGCCTGACCAAGTCTGTGGCATGCATTTTTTCAATCCAGTGCCACTCATGAAACTGGTGGAAATCATCAGGGGCTATGCCACGAGCGATGAAACAGTCGCCGTCACCACAGAACTGGCGAAAAAGATGGGAAAAATCACGGTGGAAGTCAAAAAGGATTCACCTGGGTTTATCGTCAACCGGATCATGATCCCTCACATGATAGAGGCCATCAAGATCGTCGAAGAGGGCATCGCTTCCGTTGAGGACGTGGACACGGCTGTGAAAAACGGCCTGAATTATCCCATGGGTCCGTTTGAGCTGATGGACCTGACCGGGATTGATATCTGCTATTTTGTTGCGGAATACTTCTATAAAGAACTGAATAAGGAGTCAAAGTGGGCTTCCCCGAACCTGCTCAAGACTATGATCCGTGCGGGAAAGCTTGGGAGAAAGACCGGGGCCGGTTGGTACGACCACAGCAAATAACATCTCAGAGGCTAAGGGCGCAGGGCTTAAGGCGTAGGGAAAACGAACGCCTCGTGTGCCCCAGGATTCCAAAGGAAGAAGGCAGCCGTTTTCGGCTGCCTTCTTTTATGAAGGGATGAGAGAAGGTTAATTGCCTATTTGTTCTTATGACGCATCTTTTTCATGAGCTTGCGGTGTTTGTGTTTCGTGATCTTTTTCCGACGCTTTTTAACGACA